>JANWVZ010000100.1 GCA_025056555.1 Gemmatales bacterium
AGGAGAAATGCCCTCGCGTGCACGCCTACTCGCCAATCCAAGCACTGATTACACACATTAGCGCAGAGGATAGGTTGGGAGAGGCAACGCCGGGTGCTGATGCTAACTATCGCCGATCCGCAGTCGCCTTGGAGCGTATCCATCATAGATCACCATGCGATGTTAGACGTGGTTAATCCGTGTCCATCCTAAGCCTCTGCGTTCAACTGCATAATCCACGGTTCCTATGAATGACAATTGCCGCGCTCGCGGTTGGCGTTACTCAGGTACATACCAACTATCGCCAGATTGCCTGACCGGCAGATTAACTAGGGCCTTTCAGGCCACTAGCCGAGGGGCAAGCGCGATTTCGCCGTTTATGTTGGCTCCCGCCAGCAACCCTGTTTACCTTCTTGTGCCGAATCGTTCCCTGCGCAAATGATGTATGTCGTTGCGTTGCACGCCTCGAGCTTTAGAAATCCAGGGGTGTAGTTGGGAATCCCTCCCTGCGCGAATGATGTATGCCGTTGCGTTGCACGCCTCGAACTTTAGAAATCCAGGGGTGTAGTTGGGAATCCCTCCCTGCGCGAATGATGTATGCCGTTGCGCTGACTGGTGCCGAGCCGCAAGTTCTGTTCGTAACTCGCTCCTGTCAACCGTATGAAGGTCTAGGTTTATCCCCGCTGACCAGTGACTATTTGCCCCAGGATTGATGTCGCTCAACTGTGAGCCGTGATTTCGGATGTATCTTCACGTTGCTTTAATTAGCATGCGGTCTGTCGCGTTGGTCGTTAGTCTATGGCGGCTCACGCAACGCGATAGTTAGGGTGAAGCTCCGGTTCGGGGAGCAGGGGAAACTCGCGCAGTAAATCTTGCCAGGTGATCCGTGGCATCGGCTGGAAACCGAGGCGGGCTAAACGAGGCGATTGCAGGAAACACTCCTTTTCGAGCACGTAATAACGGTTGTACTCCTCAATAAGGAGGAGGATCGAACTCAAATCCAGGTTCTGCAGGTAGCGCAGCCAACGCGTGTTAAACCGGCGGATGGAGTGAATGAGTTCATGCAGGGCGGTGAGGAGAACATGGCGACGCGGGTCGGGAGGCAGGGGCAAGCGCAGACGCGGGGCTAATTGCTTTTCGAGATGCTCCAAAATCGAGAGTGAGCCTGGTTGCAAACAGAAGTTCAGTTGCGTCCAATCACCGGCCAGGCACCTAAGCTGACCTAGCCGTAAGCGCACCATAGCCAGCCAATCGTCTTCACTATCAGGTTGGCGAAGACGGGCCAGGGATTGATGCAAATTTACCACCGCGTCGGCGAGGCGTTTGCCACGACGCACGAATGCCGGGCCACCATACTGTGCCTGGATCAGGCACAGCCATTCCTGCCCTTCCTGTCGAGCTGGAATAATCGTTTCCTCACTCATATCTTCCAGTTCCGGGTTGTGCACGTTCGATTATAATCTAACAAAATCAGCGGCGGGGAATTATCCAAGGAACGGGAATTATGCCTGACACACCGACGCCTGGCGACCTGGAAACCGATCCGCGATTTCCCAGCGGCAAATGGCTCGGCTTTTTTCTACAGCCAGCCCTGCCACCGGGTCGGCATGACATGGAGTTGCTCTTGACCTTCCGCCAAGGTCAGCTTACAGGTGAGGGTCGCGATTGTGTCGGCAGATTTCACGTGCGCGGCACATATGAACTGGCGGGTGGAAGGTGTGAATGGATCAAGCAATATATCGGTCGCCATGCAGTGCATTATCGCGGCTTCAACGAAGGCAAAGGAATCTGGGGCACTTGGGAAATCATCGGCGAAATGGTGCCTTCGCGAGGCGGATTCTACATCTGGCCCGAAGGTATGTCCGACCCAACCAAGCCGCACCTCAACGAGGAGGCCGAACTGCCTCTCCCAAGGCCCAAACCACGTCCTGTGCTCGAGCCCGTAGCCCACTGATCGCGGCGAGAGTCCGCGCGAGGTTCGGACGGAGAACCAAGCCGTTTAGTAAGAACACCCCCTTCTTCGTGTTGACTCTCCTGTCTTGGAGTTTCGCTATCCTCGGATGTACGGAGAGCCCAGCTCGTGAGCGTGCGGCGCGCCGTCTGGAGTTCGCTGGAGCGCGCCTGGAACGCGACCAGTTCTCAGGAGAAGTGCTCGGTGTGGAATTCTCCGATGTGCCGTGGTCGCCACGCTGGTGGGAAGACTTAGCCCAGTTCACGAACCTGCAGAGCCTGGTGCTGGTACGTAACGGTCTGAGCGACGCCGAGCTAGGGCACTTACCTGATTGGCCCAACTTGAAACGTTTGGTGTTGACGGGCAACGCCATTACCAATGCAGGCTTGAGGCACATAAAAAAATACGTCCGCCTTCGTGAATTGGTGCTTTCCTTTACGCAAGTAACGGACTGCGCCCTGGCGGAACTGACCGCTTGGCCTGAGTTAGAGGAACTCCGCCTCAATGGCACCCAGATCACAGATCGCGGCCTTGTGCAGCTTGTTTCCTGCAAGCGTCTGCGAAGGCTTGGGCTACGTCAAACCGCCATTACCGATGAGGCGGCATCGGTGATGGCGTCGCTTTCGACCCTGGAGGAACTAGACCTCAGCGACACTCAGCTGCGGGGCAAGAGCTTGAATCAGCTGGCTGCTCTATCGAACTTACGGCGGCTCTGGTTGAATGGCATCCCGCTGGACGACGAAGCAATGGTGGCCCTGGTCAAGTGTTCCCAATTGGCGGAATTGGGTCTGGCACGCACCTGTATCTCCGACAGAGGGGTAGAACCTCTGGGCCAACTCGTTCATTTGGCGAAACTCGACGTGCGTGGCAGTCGGGTCAGTACCACGGCCATGGCGCGCTGGCAAAAACAACATCCGCACTGTCGGCTCTTATATCTGGTGGTCGTTAATCCCGATGAGAACTACCCGGAGCCTGTGAAAAACCTTTTTCCAGCGCCGCAGGCGCGACAGTTCCGCTGAGAGGTCATTGGGTCAGCCATTGCCGCAGATGGTTCCAGGGGGAAGCCCGTCGCGGCGGCTGCCAGCCGTAGAAGACTGACCATGCCTGCTCCGGCGTTTGGCCCGTGGTTCGCCAGCGTTCCGACAACGGTGGCACAGTAGCGCCCCGTTGAAGATCGGCAAGGAAACCTTGCAGGCAGGTGCGATGCTGTGGTCCGGCTCGCAAGAGCAGAAACGTCCACGACCAAGCCTCGGCATATTCCAGCACGCCCATTTGCTGCATGCGCGTTAGACGTTCTAACCGGGTCAGACTCGCTTGCCAACCCTGGCGCGTTTGGCGCTCGAGTTGCTCGGCCAAGCGTTCCTGCCAACCGTGTCCTTCGGGTACTTCGTAGTACATAGCCAATCCTTCATCGAGCCATAGCGGCAACCCTGGCAAGGAAGGATTGAGCACCGCATGGACGAACTCGTGCCGCAATGTTCGCCGAAGGTCGGGGCCGATCACAGCCACGATGACGGGTGTCTTGCCATGCACGAAAAATAGACCCTGACGGTTGACATCGCGCTGGGTCAGGTGCGGCACATTCTGCAACAAGAACTGCTCATACATTTCGCGGTCGTGGAACAGATACAGACGGATTCGCTCAATGCGCAAAGGGACACCCAATTCGGTTTGCAGGCGTTCACTCAGTTCGAGCAACTCTTGGGCCAGCGCATCGAGGTGCCGCACTGGGCCGTCCGCGCAGACCAGAAACGGTCCCGACTGTGCCTGCCACGGCCAATCATTACCCTGACCGGGAACGCTCCCGGTCAGGCAGTTGGCGAACACTAGTAAGAACCAAGTGATGCCTAGTAAGCCCGTCGGTTTTCGTTCCTCAGAGCGTTGACTGAATCCCTGTCGTTCCTGCTGACCGTCTTGAAGGATCATACCCAGTCCGTTCAAGCACGTCTGGTTAGCACAACTGAGCGAAGCTGCGCGTCATTAGTGGGTACAACGGGTTCGTGGACAACGGAACCGCACGCTTCCAGCGTCGCTGCAGTTGGCTTCGGCTGATGCGCGTTATCGGCATATGGCCTTTTCCAACGAAGGCGAACGGGAGTCTTATGAAGTGGACAAACCAGGCATCGTGCGATACGTCCGATACAGCAGTCAGGCTTTCTGCAATTTAACACCTGTCAAAGTTCACCGTGTCCGAACCCGGCTCCCTCAAACGCCCGTCAGACTCACGCCGGTTCGTTACCACAGTGTGTATTCCCTCGTGAGCCTATGCAGGGATGGGATAATAGGCTCAGAAGAACAAGTATGTGATTCCCTTACAACAATTTGTCAACCCTCGCGTCTTAGCAAAAGGATTATCATCCAGGGGCTGCCCCCGCAAGTCCGCACCACAGTGAGCCTGCCCCGGAACGCCACCAAGCAAGCAAAATGCTAAGCGGCAAGGCATGGAATGCAATTCAATGAGGTATTCCTGACAGCAAAACGAGACCGGCTGTGGTGCAACGGTTCAATGAGGCAAGGAAAACCTGCGGTTCCCCACAACAGGAGCATCCCCATACGCACAAATTCACCTAGTTCCTGGCCTAAGTAAGACGGCCAAGCTAATAATTACGGGGATCCGGGGCCACAGAACTTGGGCGCTCAGATCACCTCTCGGAGAGGCTCGGCCTGCACCAGATGTTGCGGCCTTCCAGTTGGGTCGAGGATAGTTGTCGTCGCCGGATCAATGCCCAAGTTGTGATAAACAGTGGCAATCACTTCCTGGAAGGTAACCGGTCGTTGGGCGGCATATTCGCCCAAGCGGTTAGTGGCACCGATCACCTGCCCGGTTCGCATCCCGCCTCCGGCCAACAAAGCACAGCTGACTTGAGGCCAGTGATCCCGGCCCGCGTCCTTATTGATACGCGGGGTGCGGCCGAACTCGCCCCAGACCAGAACGGTTACGTCCTGCAGCATGCCTCGCTGCTCCAGGTCTTCGAGCAGGGCACTGAGGCATTGGTCCAGTTTGCCACCGTGGTCTCGTACCAGACCGAAATTATTACCGTGGCTGTCCCATCGGCCATACGTGAGCGTCACCACACGCACGCCGGCTTCCACCAACCGCCGCGCCAGGAGTAACTGGTCATTGACTGTCGGAGCGCCGTCATATTGAAACTTATACGGCTTGCCATCGCCATATCTTTGCCGAACGGATTCAGGTTCTCTGCTCAAGTCCAAGGCTTCCAGAAGTTTGCTGGAAGTGAGTACGTCGAAAGCACGTTGAGTCATAGAGTCCAGAGCGGCAATCTGTCCCGAAGCATCCAGATCGCGGCGGAGGTGGTCGAAACTTTGGATAAGACGGCGGCGGTCGTAAAGGTGCTCAATAGTAATGCCGTTGAGCTTCATGTTGCGCAGACCTTCGCCGTCAGGTCGAAACGCGCTGTAGGATGGCCCAAGGAAACCAGGCTGGCCCGGATCAGACCAGGGCCGATGTTGCGTCGGTTGGGCCAAGCCCACGAAAGGCGGGATGGCGGGATCAACGGGCCCCTGCAGTTTGGCCACGACAGCCCCGACGCTGGGCCGCCCACCAAGATTGGCTAACGACACATGGGGCCAGCCTGTCATGCACTGCTCAGCTGCGTGGCGATCCAGCGCCCCCACGATCGACCGAATAATCACACACTTATCCATCAATTTGGCCAACCGCGGGAACACCTCACAAATCTGTATGCCGGGGACGTTTGTCGGAATCGGCTGGAATTCGCCGCGGATTTCCTTCGGCGCTTCTGTCTTGATGTCCCACAAGTCCTGATGAGGCGGTCCCCCGCCGAGGAAGATATGGATAAGCGCCTTGTGCGAGCGTTTACCCTGAGCGGCTTCTGCTTTGAAAAGGTCGGCCAAGCTGAACTGAAAGGCCCCGAAGCTGAAAGCCCCGATCTTCAGAAAATGGCGACGCGTCAGACCATCGCACAACCGCGTGCTGCCAGGGATGGCGAGGGAGAGCATGGCAAGTCTCCTTGATTGAGGCGGGACGCTGTGGACCAGCGTAGCGATCGGCGGGATAGTATCCTACAGACTACCTCTTGTTAGCATAATCGGCCACGAAGCCAGCGTCAAGAAATCCTTCTTTGAAAATCAGCACAGCTATCCTAACCGCTCCATTCCAACTCCAAATCTCTTTGTTAGGGAACGCTTTGTTTTTTCGCGCCTTATGACAGGACAAATATGAGCAGACCAACATGAAGCATGCCGAAAACTGGTAAACGGAGGCAAAAGCCTACGACAAAACATTATCTCTGATTGCACGTTTTGAGAAAACATAGACGGACGGGTAGTGGAGATACTCAAGACAGAGGCTCGTCGAAACAAGTTGGGCTTGCTCTTACCGAACTTTACAAAGCAACTCAACCTTCTTGTAAGAACCTCGCGGCTAGCACGGACTGGCGTATCGAATCCAGGAAGGTGCTCGCGTGTTAAGAAAAAGTTGGTGCGGAACACGTTAGTGGACATTTCTGGCGAGATACTACGTGATTTTTTTCGACCAGTTACGACTATTGAATAGTAATAGCTCGGAACCAAAAAGAGGACGAAAAGGTTGCACCAATGAATTCCACTTGGTGAAAAGCGACTCCGAACGCTCACGGGTCGTGGATGGGTAGTTGGAGGAATAAATACTCAAGGACGAGCATCAGAAATGAAGGAGCCGGCAATTATGGCGTCGCCCGGGGAACGGACGTGGGCGGAAGAGCTGGTAGCGCAACACTATCAGGGTTTGTATCGCTACGCCTACCGCCTGAGCGGTTCAGCTGCCGAAGCGGAAGACCTGACTCAGGAAACCTTCATGAAAGCCCTGATGCACAGAAACCAATTGCGCGATGCGGCACGTATCCGTCCCTGGCTCTATAGCATCCTACGCCACGAGTATCTCCAGCGCTGCCGCGCCCAACAGCAACGGGGACGAACCATCTCTTTGGAGGACTGTCCCTCTTTGCCCGATGACGATTGCGACCCGCCGAATCATGTGGATGCAGAATTACTGCAACGCGGCCTGTTACTTTTGCCGGAAGAGTTCCGCACGCCGCTTATCCTTGCGTACTGGGAGGATTTTCGGTATCAGGATATTGCGGAAATCATCGGCACCCCCATTGGCACGGTGATGTCTCGGCTCTGGCGGGCCAAGCAATGGCTGAAACACTGGCTGTTGAACTCTTCAGGGGCGGATTTCGTCACATCAGATAGTGAGGCCATTTCCCTCTGTTCGGAGCGACTTCCCCTGTCTCCAGAGGGACAATCCTCCCCATCCAGGGGGAAGTAGTCATGCTTTGTGATCTGGTACGAAGTCTGAGTCTGCTGAGCCAGCCGCGTGCGGATGAGTGGGACGACCCGGAATGGGCTTGGCTGCGTCGCCACTTGCAGCAATGTGTTTCCTGCCGAAGCTGGTGGCAGCGGGAACAATCCTGGGATGAACAATTGCGGCAAGCCCTGCAAAATGTTGCGGTACCGCCACAGCTCAGCGAACAGCTCACAGCACGGCTTCAGGGGATGACACAGCAACGCTGGCGCTTGCGTGCAGGAGTCGCGGCTTTGGCCGTTAGCCTGTTACTGGCCGGGGGCGTGCTCTTGATGGGCTATTACTGGTTATTTCATCGGTCTCTCGACCTGGCCACGTTGCAGGGGCCGATTCTTATTCCCGACCATCCCTCGGCCGAAAGCATTGGCCGATTACTGGAGCAGCATGGCGTGCATCTTCCTGCAGAATTTCAACGCCGTTGGGATTTCCGCCACCTGAAAGCCGTCTATTACACCTATGAACAAGGTCGGTGGCTGTGCAATTTGGAATTTCGTCGCGAGGATTCCGGGGCGCAGGTCGTGGTCAAGCTGGTACCTCGACGCTGGTGTCGGTCGGAGCAAATTGAAGTGGTTCGGTACCTACCGGGTATCAACGTTCTCGGCGCCGAAGAAGACGGGCCTTTCATTGCTCTCGTCGTGGGGGATCCGAGTCACATCGCCAGCTTCTATCGTCCCGCTGACGTCGCTGGTTGAGGATTGGCGATAGTAACAGATATGATTATGTCGCTCAAGCTTTCGCCGCGACAACCTCGAACCTTACTCTGGCAAGGTTTTTTTCTGCGACGGTAGGGGGGACAATCAGAAACAAGTAAGTTTAGGCCCTAACCGATCGGTTGCTCCGATTTCTTTCAACCCTATTGTGATGTGTGGCTTGATAACGCGGTAACTATTGGACGAGTCGTTAGTAATTGTGACGATATTTCCGCATTGGTCGTGATGGTCCGTAGGGATTACCTCGAAACGATTTGAGGCAGGATTTCTCCGGACGGGCCGCGCAAAGCTACGTCAGCGACTTTCGTGGCGGAGGTGTTTTGCGGATTGATCTCGACCACTTTGGCGCCCGCGTTGCTGGCCAGGTAGATCAAACCAGCGGCAGGCCAAACTTCGGCGCTGGTGCCCACCACGAGAAACACTTCAGCCCGTTGCGCCCATGCTTCAGCTTGACGCCAAGCGTCCGCAGGCAGTACTTCGCCGAACCATACCACGTTGGGACGCAACCAGGCACCACAAACCTCGCAATGAGGTTCTTCCGGTAACTCCACACCTGTACGGTCGTCCCTCCGTCCACAACCGGTACATCGCACCTCCCAGATATTGCCGTGCAGTTCCACAACCTGACGACTCCCCGCGGCCTGATGCAGACGATCCACGTTTTGCGTTATGAGTCCAAACTGGGGAACCCGCTTTTCTAATTCCGCGAGGGCGTAGTGCCCTGGATTCGGGCGGGACCCGAGAAGCTGGCGTCGGCGAGCATTGTACCAGTCCCAGACGCGACGCGGATCCCGGCGAAAACCTTCAGGGCTCGCCAATTCCAGGGGATTCACCTTTTCCCAAACACCTCCGGGGCCACGAAATGTCTCTATCCCGCTTTCTGCAGACACCCCGGCTCCGGTCAGAACCGTCACCGCCTGTGCCCTGGCTAACCACTGGCGCACGCGTTCCAAGTCTTCAGAAGTCATGGCTTGGCTCCCTTATCTCGTTCATACTTACAATCCAAGGGTCTTCGCGAACGGTTCAGCAGATCTGCCGCAACCAGTGCGGCCGCCAGTCCAAGTCCATCAGCGCACCAGTCCAACAGATCAGCAGTTCGTGCAAACCACGGCTGCGTCAATTCATCTGCGGCAGCAAACAAGAGAAATGCTCCCCATTCAGCGGTCCGCGGCGAACGCCTATACCATGTCAGCCAACCCAGGACGAAATATAACGCGAAGTGGACAGGCTTATCAGCGTAAGGAACTTGCAAGAACGATTCGGTTATAGCAGCGTCGGCAGGCCAGTGCGTCAATGTAAGGATCAGCAAAGACCACAATGCCACTGCCAAGCAGCGACAAACGATTTTCCGATAAAGCTGGCTGGAATAAGCAGTTTCCATGCGGCTAAGATGGAAGATACGCTAAGCCCCGTGCACCAGCTCACGCACCGGGCAGAGAACTTTCATCTGGGGCGAAGATGCTCCGCCCGCCATCCACAGTAAGACAAGCGCCCGTAACAAAATCGTTCTCAATCAAATAAAGCACCGCCTGAACCACATGGCGCGGTTCGCCGAGACGCTTGACAAGCGTAGCTCGCGCGATGGCATCCCGTTCCTGCGGTGTGAGGGTATCGGGCACCATCACCGGGCCTGGTAGGATCGCGTTGACCCGGACACGAGGATTTCGCAGTGCCAATTCGACGGCCAGCACTCGCGTCAACGTGGGAATAGTGCCTTTGGAAACGAAATAGGCGGCGTAATCTCTGTACGGTCGAAGTATAGCCCAGTCGCCGAAATTAATAATGCACCCCCCCTGGTCTTGCCGCGCCATAGCCAGACCTGCCTGCTGCGCGCAAACGAAAGTGCCTAAGACGTTTGTCTCCCAATGGTGGCGCAAGTCGTCGGCTGTGATGTCTTCCAAGGGTCGGCTTTCCCAAATCGCGGCAGCATTGACCAACACATCGAGTCGGCCAAACCTCGTCAGAACGTTTTCGATTAACTGTCCCGCGGAGGTAGGCTCTCGCAGGTCGGCAGGAAAGGCCTCGGCGTGGTAACCATCTTGCCGCAACTCAGCCACGTTGGCCAGCGCGGACTGTTGCGATTGAAAATAATGCAAAGCTACCACGTAGCCCTGTTGCGCTAAGGTTCGTGCGATTTCCCAACCCAGACGCCGTCGTCCGCTCCCAGTAATCAGGGCTACAGGCCTAGACATACGACATCACTCGCACACTGCCGATGCCTTATCAATTCCCCGATCCCCGAATACCTCTCAGAGCACAAGCCGAGCAGGCACTCGACCTGTTGCCCCATTACCATATCATTCCAGCGACAACTCTAACCGCAAACTGGGAACCTTACCCGGCAAGCAAAGGCCCCAAATGCAGACCGAAGCTGGTCACGTTCTTTCGAGTGCGAAATCGTCAGGCCGGTATTGGCGACAGCATGCCAAGTGGCACGGATTAGTCAGTTCCTTCCGGGATAGGCAGCACAGTCGAGTCGCGACCCGTGACAGTTATCCGGTCAAGTCGGCTGTCTGGGAGGTGGCCTCGGGCTATACCAGGGCGGTCTTGCCGGGGACAGCGAGCGGTGGCACGGGCAGGTTATCTGGCGTGAGAGGTTCGGGACGCCATTTTTCCTTCGAGTTGAGAGCTTGTTCCCAGCTGACCACTTTGCCCGTATAGGCCGACATACGCCCCATAATAGCAGTGAGCGTACTTTCAGTCACGTTTTTCAATTCATTGATTGGCTTACCCGAGCGAATGCTCTCTATCAGGTCAGTATGCTCCTGAATGTAGGGATTAGCATATCGGCGGGCGGTTTCGCGGGGCACAACTGGTTGGCCATTGATGGTGAAGGAGTTGACTTGGCAGACTCCTTTCGTGCCGACCAGTACTTCGGCGACGCCGCTGATACCGGGCAGGTTGCCGTCACAACCGGTAATTTGGCGACACATACTGTGCACTCGCAGCCCGTTGGGATATTCGTATTCGACACAGAAGAAGTTGTAGATATGGCCATCCACCTTGGGGTCGGTATAGGGCCGGGTACGCCCTCCCATTCCGAGGCAGCGCAGGGGATGGGCTTGCAGTGCCCAATTGATGACATCGAGGTTGTGCACGTGTTGTTCCACGTTATGATCACCGCACAGCCAGACGAAATGGTACCAGTTGTGAATCTGATAATCCAAATCGGTCATGCCCGATTCGCGTTTGCGGAACCAGATATCTCCCTGATTCCAGTAGCAGCGTGCGGTGAGAATCTCGCCCAGGAAGCCATCGTGAATGCGTCGGATGGTTTCGATGTAAGGGCCTTGGTGACGGCGTTGCGTGCCGGCTGCAATACCCAGGCCCTTTTTCAGGGCTTCCTCATAGGCTTTCAGACAAACGCGCACGCCGGCACCGTCAACAGCCACGGGTTTTTCGGTGAAAATGTGTTTACCTGCCGCCACGCAGGCCTCCAGATGCTCTGGTCGAAAACCAGGTGGAGTCGCCAGAATGACGTAGTTGACATCACACTCAAGAACGCGACGAAAGCCATCCAGTCCGCCAAAACACCTCTCTTCCGGCACATCTACCTTGTTGCCAAGTTGCTTCACTCGGGCATCTTCCGCAAAGCTGTACAGTCGTTTGCGTAAGCCGAGTGCCTTGTGTCGGAAGTAATCACACAATGCGACAATGCGCACATTGCGCGCCGCCTGCAGGACATCCTCGGCCGCGCCGGAACCACGTCCGCCACAGCCAACAACTCCCACCCGAATCTCATCGGAGCCGGCAGCATGGACATAGGGAACACTGGCTAGGGTAGCCGTCACTCCTGCTGCCAAGGTGCCTCCTTCCTTCAAGAATTCTCGTCGGGTGACTTCCGGTTTCGACATAGCGCTTCTCCTTTGTGTCAGGCTTGAGTTGAATGATTCCTGGTCGAGTCCGGGGTTTATGAGGGAGTAGCTATTCGCTAAGTCTCTCCGCCAAGCCATGTCATGGGGGTTCATGGACTGTCGCGCGTTACTTTCGAGCGCAGGCCCTTAAGGAACTCGTATTCCTGATAAGGCCGCAGCACCCGAAAGCCGACGAATACCCCTTCGGTGAGCCACCAGATGCTTTGGGGTCGCTGCGGGTCTTGGCGCCACCATTCCTTAGAGGAGGCACGACGGGCAGCGCTGCGCAACATCGGGGCATCATCATCCCATGACCCCCCACGCACCACATGCGGAACGCGCCGTTCCGTCGGCAGCAACACCGGGCAGAGAGTCGCTACCTGTCCTGGAAACTTGCGATAAAAATTCGCGTCGTAATGGTCCACACACCATTCCGCTACATTGCCGCAGATATCGTATAAACCCCAAGGATTAGGCTTTTTCTGGCCGACGGGATGAGGCTTGGCATCTGAATTATCCACGTACCAGGCAAATTGTTCGAGTAATTTGACATCATCCCCGAAAAAGTACGCTGTCTTGGTCCCAGCACGACAAGCATGCTCCCACTCTGCTTCCGTGGGCAGACGATACAGCTTGCCAGTTTTTGCAGACAACCATCGGCAGTATTCCATCGCAGCGTGATGAGTCATGCACAGTGCCGGATAGCCATCATGACCATAGCCGAAGGTCATGTCCGTGTAAGGCGGCGTGGGGCGACTTACTGCATCTGCCTCCCGTTCGTGGGCCGGTTGTTTCGTCACGTCTACCTTAGCCTCCTGCTTGCGTTTGATATCCA
>JANWVZ010000101.1 GCA_025056555.1 Gemmatales bacterium
AATATCAGCGTGGCTGCGCTGATGACGCCTGACTGGATCGCCCGACATCTGCAACCCCCCGAACATATAGACCGAATAATGATTCCAGGATGGTGTGACGGAGATCTGACCCCTCTCCTGCAAAAGACTAAGGTTCCTGTCGAGGTAGGCCCGAAAGACCTAATCGATCTACCCAGCTATTTCGGACAGAAGCGGCAAGTGAGCTTGGACCGCTATCATATCGAAATCCTGGCGGAAATTAACTATGCTCCCCGTCTGACGCGCGAGGAATTGTTGGCGGAAGCCCAACGGCTACGCCGCGAAGGCGCCGACATCATTGACTTAGGATGCGAGCCGGGGAGCACGTGGACAACTATCGGCGACGCGGTGAAGTGCCTGCGCGATGCCGGACTACGCGTCTCCGTGGACAGTTTCAATGTTCAGGAGATCAGCGACGCGGTGCGAGCGGGGGCGGAGTTAGTGCTTAGTGTCCATAGCTCGAACATCGAAGCTGCTCCCGACTGGGGCAGTGAAGTAGTGCTGATACCCGACGTCCCCGCAAACTTAGAGGGTTTGGATCGAAATATCGAATGGCTTGCATCGCGGGAAGTACCCTTTCGAGTGGACCCGATATTAGAGCCCATCGGAAGCGGTTTCGCCGCCTCGTTGGGACGTTATCTGGAAGTACGTCGGCGCTATCCCGAAGTGAAGATGCTTATGGGGGTTGGTAACCTCACGGAGCTTTCGGAAGTTGACTCCGCGGGTATTAATTTGCTTCTGGCGGGATTTTGTGAGGAACTAAATATTACGAGCGTTCTGACCACGCAGGTAGCTAACTGGTGTCGGACTTGTGTGCGGGAATTAGACTTAGCTCGGCGCTTAGTATGCTATGCCGTCGAGCAGCGGGTGCCGCCTAAAAACTTAGATTCCCGCTTAGTTATGCTCCGAGATAGACGACTGCGGCGTTATGGTAGCCAGTTACTCCAGGAATGGGCACGACAAATTCGCGACCGGAATTTTCGCATCTTCGCCGAGGATGACCAGCTCCATGTCATTAGCGGTAGAGGCTATTGGCGGGACCAGGACCCGTTCCGCATCATTCGGGAGATCCTCCGCCAGGAAAACCTTGAACCTGACCATGCTTTTTATTTAGGCTATGAAATGGCTAAGGCGGTTACGGCGCTGACGCTGGGAAAGAACTATGTTCAGGACGAGGCCCTGTCATGGGGCTTGCTCACGCGTCCTGAGAAGTCGCATGGGAGCGACCAGGAGGAATCACGCTAGTTATAGATACAAGTGGCCCCAAGCACCGGGCGAGTGCCCGACACCACTCGGCTGAGTTTTGAGCAGCTCGATAATAGCTCAACTAATATGATTGTTCACAGACGTGTCAAACGAGTCTACGGACAACAAACCACCATGCCGGGCCAGGCACAACTCGCACACTAGACTGACGCAGCCTCATGGTCATGACCCAATCAGCATCAGCTAGCGCTGAATGCCTGCAAACAGCGTTGCCGCTTGCCGTGCCGTGGGCGGGTAAGCTCACGCCCTGGGACGCCTTGTTACGTTTGGCCGATCTTTCGATGCCGATCTTGCTGGAAAGTGTGCAAGTCGGCGGGGAATGCGGGCGTTATTCCTGGTTAACGGCCGAACCGTTTGCCGTGTTACGCGCGCGGGGTCGGCAGTTATGCTGGCAATATCGGGGCGAAACGTTCGTGGAGCAAGGCGACCCGTGGTTAGCGCTGCGACGCTTTCTCGCCCCATTTCGGCAATGGCCCCATCGGGATATACCGCCGTTTCCAGGCGGCGTCGCAGGAGTGTGGAGTTACGAACTGGTGCAGCACTTGGAGCGGGTGCCCCGTGCTGGCTGCGATGAATTGGGCTTATCCGAATTAGTCGTCGGTGTGTATGATTGGGTGTTGGCCTGGGATCACCAGACGGAGCAATGCTGGCTGGTGAGTAGCGGCTGGCCTGAACCGGAGGTCGAGCAGCGTTACCGCCGGGCCTGGGAACGGTTGAATCAGGTGCAAGCGTGGCTCGAGCATCGGCCTGGGGTGGATTTGGCGCAGCGTCATGCGACCCAATTGGCAGAGCCCGGTGTGTCATGGTGTCCGCAGTTCTCGCTGCCGCGGTTAGCCGGACTGACCAGCAATTTTTCGCGGGCAGGTTTCGAGGCTGCGGTGCGGCGCGCTATTGACTATGTCCATGCGGGGGATTGTTTCCAAGTCAATTTGGCGCAGCGGCTGCTCTATCCGGCACGGCTCAGCCCGTTGCAGTTGTACGCGCGCTTGCGTCAGTGCAATCCCGCGCCGTTCGCTGGGTATTTTGACGCTGGAGAATACGTCCTGGTCAGCGCTTCGCCCGAGTTGTTCCTGCGGGTCAGCCCGGACGGTTGGGTGGAGACTCGTCCCATCAAGGGAACGCGTCCGCGTGGAGCCACTGGCGAGCAAGACCTGCGCTTGCAGCAGGAGCTGTTGACCAGTGGCAAAGACCGGGCGGAAAACGTCATGATTGTGGATTTGTTGCGGAACGACTTGGGCCGGGTTTGTCGCTATGGCACGATTCAGGTGGCGGACTTATGTCGGCTGGAGAGCTATCGCACGGTACATCATCTGGTGAGCGTGGTACGCGGTCAATTGCGGCCCGAGTGTGATGCCTTCGACTTGTTGCGTGCGGCGTTCCCCGGTGGTTCGGTTACAGGTGCGCCCAAGGTACGCGCCATGGAAATCATTGCCGAACTGGAACCGACGGTGCGTGGGCCTTACTGTGGTGCGTTAGGATTTCTCGGTTTCGATGGCAGCGCGGAATGGAACATCCTGATTCGCACCTGTACCGTGGCTCGGGGGTGGATTCAGTTCCCCGTAGGTGGCGGCATTGTGGCCGATTCCGAACCTGCTCGCGAATACGAAGAAACGCTCCATAAGGCCGAGGGAATCTTGCGTGCCTTGGAGTAGTGGAGGCAACAGAGGGTAAATGATCCTGGAAGGTTTGGTGAGCACTCTGACGCCGGACAACCAATTGCACTTAGCCCCGATGGGAGCGACCATTCTGCCCGAAGACCTGGACGTTCGTGGCCGACCCCGAGCGAATTGGCATTGGCTGGTGCTGCGCCCGTTTCAGACGGCGCAGACCTATCGTAATCTGCGGCACCATCCGGAAGGGGTGTTTCACTTGACCGATGACGTGCTGTTGCTGGCACAAGCGGCCATCGGTGCCGTCGAGCCGTTCCCCGAGGTGCGACCGGCGCACCAGGTGCTGGGTTATGTTGTCCAGGACGTTTGCCGTTATTATGAGTTTCGCATTGTTGAGGTGGACGACCGTGCAGAGCGTGCTCTGCTACGCGCTGAGGTAGTAGCCTGTGGGAGATTTCGCGATTTTCTCGGATTTAATCGGGCGTGTCATGCCGTCCTGGAGGCCGCCATCTTGGCGACACGTCTTCATATCTTGCCGTACGAACAGGTGCGCGACGAACTCCGCCGACTTCAGCCATTGGTAGAAAAAACCGGAGGCCCAAGGGAGCATGCCGCGTTCCAGCTCATTTGCCAGCATATCACTAAGCACTCGAGGGCCTCTCCAGTGGATAATGCGTGAATGTTGAGGTAGGGGGGGTGCTCATGCCGCCTTTCCCTGCCCCATGTCTTTTACATCCCGTAACTGCTCCTCGGACTGGAAGTAGGGGGGTGCTCATGCAGCGTTTCCCTGCTCCATGGGGGGTAAAACGAGGCGGTAACAGATTACCAGACTGGCTCCGCGGTTGGCCTTGCAGCGTTTCCCTGCCCCATGGGGGGCCGGTCACTTTGCTCGAAAGCCGAGGCCTGAGCGGAGCGTTCGGAAGCAAGTGCTGAAAAGACAACCATCGCTGTCGGCTTGGGCATTCCCAAGGGCGTGACCCGTGGGCTGCGGAAAGATCGGATTGACCTCCAGGTAAGCGTTTGCTTAGCTGTTTTACGGAACTTAGGGTCAGTTGAGGGAGGCGTTGTGCTTTCTTGGCTGGTTAAGAACCTTCGACGAGCGTGTATTTCAATTGGGTCATGCTACTGATGGTTCCGTGCCCGGAGAGCCAAGCGTCGCCAAGCCGTTCAAGGACCAGCGAACGCTGAAATGAAGCAACACCGTGAAGTTACGGGTCCGCGGCTAAGGTATGGCGTCAGGGAGCCAGTAACCTTTGGCGTAACTCCTCGGGCAATTCGATGGGAGACATTCGGCCGTCGGGCAGCATGATACAGCAGCAGGTGGTGATCTGACCGCGCGCCAGCAATTCCTCGCCGCGATAAAACTCGGTAGTGTAAGTAAGCGATTTGCGTCCCACTTTGGTCAACGTAAGCCGAAGGGTGAGCACATCCTCGAAAAAAGCCGGTCGGAAATACTCGCACTCCGCAGCGACGCGGGGCCAACCCAGTTGCTGGCCGTGCCAACGCATCACCACGGACAAACCCCGCGATCGCAGGAAGGCGTGTTCAGCTTCTTCCATGTATTGAAAAAAACGGGTGAAGTGGACGACGCCCGCCAAGTCCGTGTCGGCAAACTCCACACGACGCTGCATTTCGAACGTTAACGGGACACCACCGGACTCGGCCACGGGTCGTTTCAAGAGGACGCTTCCTGGTCAGACATCCGCCGACTCATTCTGAACCATCTCCAGCAGATTATCCAAGCGTAATCTTCGTGCATTGATGTCGAGCCGTTCGAGAATGACATGGATACGCCTCATTTCGAGGTTGGCCTGGGTAGCCCAGACAATGATGTCGAGGTTTTCGGCCCCCCGATGGATGCGTTCGACGATTTCACGGAGCAGTTCCCGGTCGCGGGGGTCGCGGAACTCTCGATCAAACAGGCCAAAATCCCGCGCCTGAAACTCCGTATAGAACCGAATCCCCTGCAGGTGCAGAAACCAGCAATGGCGCAGAAAGGGCCAGGAATAACGCGCATACCATTGCCGGATGGCTTCCTGGCCCAAATCGCGGCCCGCTTTCTGGCTTTCAATCCACTTATGGCGTAACGCTTCCTTGCGCGCTTCTTCCACGACGCTAGAGCATTCGACTTCCGCTTCCACCGCAGGCACGGCGCTCATGGATAGTCGCTCCCCTGTCCCATCGCTTGATTCCTAACTTCGTGGGGCACCTCCATGTGTCCAATCCATCTTAGCGAACTTCCCCTTGTTCAGGCAAGCCAAACCGTTGGCGTTTTTTTGCAAAACACGGTAGGGATCGCCTAACCGAGGAGACCGTAGCGAAGCTACTGGGTGCGCCCAATCGAAACCGAAACACCGCCTGTAAGAAGCGTTACGAAGTCCCGATGCTGCGGAGTTCGCGGCCCGGCGACGTACCGTAGATCGGGATACCCAGCGTTTGGAAACGAGGTGTTCGGTCTTTCGCGGGACCTGAAAGAGTAATTGTCTCCGGTTCTAAGTTCTCAGCAGCCCACCGGGATGGTGGTGGTTTTCGGGGCAACGTAACACCCTGTTAAAAGTTTCCGGTGAGGGGTTGGTGGCAGCCAACCGCGATGGCGGCTATTTTCGGGGCAACGGCTGATAGGGTAGCCCGGAATAATCGGCCGCAGGAACTGGGCGCAGCTGCCGAGTAGCGCGCAAGAAATCCCAGGAGGCGGGGTCTGCGGCAGTCGGAACTGGAGATACTGCGATATTGCGCAGCGGTGGCAAAGGTGCAAGCCCCAGACTGGTGGGATGGGTATGCGGAACATCGTGGGGCTGGTTGGCGGGATGGGTTCCGACAGTTTCAGACGGGGTAGCCGGCCAGACGGTGGACTTCGGCTGTGGCACAGGCACCCGACCGGCCACCTCAGCCAAGGCTTCGGCCAAGCGTCGGCGTGTTTCCGCATGGGTAGGCGTGCCGAAGTGCCAAACGTCCTCGCATTTGACATTGTCCGCACCTTCGATAGCCCAGCCTCGAAAGACCCAGTCGTTAGCGCGGATATGTATCAGCCGTCGGACATTTTCGGGCCGATTGCGCGGCGAATTAGTCAGGGTAGCGCCGCCGATATAAACGAGTAAATCAATCGGGATGTTTTCGCGTTTCAGAGCGTTGGCCAAGTCCCGCGCGGCTATAGCGCCGGCGCTGAATCCCACCACGACGAAACGTGCCTGTTCGTCCCGTTGCCAGAGGTCCTCGATCAGCCGTTGAAAATACCACCGATGATAAAACTGACCGTACCAGCTCTTGGCGAAACCCAGCTCCCGGCAATAGTCGCGCAAAGTGCTGAGTTGAGCGAATTCCAGCGGATCAATACCATTCAGGAAAAACAGGTACACATGCTGTTTGGCCTCCGCGGGGAGTTGTCGGGCAAAGGTGGCTTCGTCGGCAGCATCCTGGCCAGAAGCACTGGCGACGCTACTCCACGTCGCCAGGATTATCACCCCCCATCGGCTCAGATGGTTGCGTGATCGAGAATAGCTAGAGCAGGACCGCACAGCAGGCAGGGTAAGCAGAAGCATGGCAGCAAAGGGGCCTGTGACGGCAGTCGCGATTCCTGTCGGGTCTTACGCGGAGTGTTGTCAACGCATACCATCGGCAACGGCCCTGTTGACCATCGCTATTTTCAGCCCCTTCGGGCCCTCGGTGAGTGGCCTTGGTGCGCACCGTAGCAGCAGCACCGTAGCGTCGCGGACGGCGGATTACTCCAGCTTTGCCGGCCAGGCTGAGGGCGTTTCGCCAACGAGACGACAGTCCGTTACGGTTGCCCCAACCGTCAGTTGCCGAAAGGAACCAGCCGATAGCTCAAACGGATTTCCCGAGCGGCCACTACTTTATCGGTCAGCTGAACGAACAGGACTCCCTGGGACGTGCGGAATACGGGCCTGGGTTGATCGAAATAAATACGCACACCGAATCCGCCGCGGTCTATGAGCAAGGCCTTAGCCAAGACGGGTTTTTCGTCGAGCCGGGCAGTCGCGTTTCCCTGGTCGTCGAGGAGGGCCACTGCCGTCGGCGAGGGTTTCCTACCCGGTACCGGGCGGGTTTGCGGTAAAAAGGGAATCAACTCGTAGGCTTCGCGGACTCGGCCCCGCAGGGGATGTTTCAGCCAGAGAGTCAGCAACTCGGTATCGGGTGTTTCCTGCAGTTGTACCTCGCCAACAATCTGCTGGTCGTCGAAGGTAAAAGCACGGCGGATGTAAAGCGGAGTACCGCGAATGGCACCGGAGCTTTCCACTCGCGTACCAACCAGCCGGGCATCAAAATGTTCACTGTCGCCGGCTACGAAAGGGGAGCCATCTGCCTGGACGCCGGCCAGTGTGTGCAAGCGAAAGGTGCGCCATTGAGAAACGTCCATATTCTCGCCGTAGGCGCCGTTGAGCACGGAAGCCAGCACCGGTCCTCTGCCTGGTACGTGCAACTGACAAATCATGCCCCCACCATAGCCGGATTGCCCCAGGTGGCTGTGCGACTGCCATTTGGGCGAAAGGCGACCGTGATAGGTCAGGACGTAATAGTTTTTCCGCCGCGCCGCGAACCATTCATTCGCCCCCTGGATGGATTCGGTGAAATCCGGGCCGGGCAATCCTTTCCAGGCAAAAGGTCCCTCAGTTTCAATTTTCCAATGGGGGTAGTAATGAGTGCGAGAACTCCAGGCTCCCGCGGGAACATTTTCGTCGGCTAAGGTGTAACTGAACCAGCGGCGCACTCCATCATAGACCCTCTGGAGCCGCTCGTCCGGCACATCGGTGAGAATTGCCTGCCAGGTGGTCAGAAGATACGAACCATAATGGTGCTCGTAAGCAAATCCTTCCTGGACTGGCCCGGACGGACCAACCCCCACACGTTCTCCCCAACCGCCGGTGGTAAACCGATGCCAGTAAGTGTCAAACAGCTCCTTTTGCAGCGGGTCGCCGGTGGCTTCGCAGCAATACCGTAAGGCGGCCAGAACCTGGGCGTAAGCGTTGCCGTTGATGCGTTCCCAACTCCGACAGAACGCCAGGCGGTCACCGGCTACCAGGAACGCGTCGCGGACGATGCTTTTGACGTCTTCGGGCGCATCGGTGTGGCGGAGAATCCGCCAGGCTGGCCGCCAATAGTGCCAGGCATAGTTACTGAATTCGTAGGCCAGGTTGGCGAACGGTCCGCCCAGCGCCACGGAAACGTGATCGTTGGGTCCGATGCTCCGCAACCCTGCCTGCAAGTCGCGCAAGGCCACATGGAGCGCCGCCCGGTTCTTGTGAGCGGGCCAATGATGCAGAATCACGTCACACAGCGGCGGGCCCCAGTATGGGCCGTTCACCGACAGGAATCCAGGCCGCTGCGGCAACAGGGGCAATGGCTTACCCAGCAGTTTTTCATAGCCGGGTGCGGGCGAGGCCAATTCTCCCTTGTCGTTGCGCACTTCAAAATCTTCGGGGCGAAGTTTTTTCAGCCAATCATGGAAACGAACCTGAAAACCATGCCAGAAAACCTGACCATCATGAACGATAGCGCCGCCCCGCACCGCGCGAGCCGTGGCTTCATCATCGGCCCATACGGCCGGCGCCACCAGCTCTCCGCGGTAATTGATTTGCGCGTTCTTGGCTAATCGGAACTTGAGCAGTAGGAGATAGTCATTGGTGCCTGGCGAAACTTCTACCGTGAGGACTTGCTCATCCCACTGACCAGGCTGCTGAAAATCCACCTGCTGACGCCAGAAGATCTGCCCACCCGGATGGTTGACCAACTCCCGACCGTCGGGAGTACGAATCAGGAGTCGGCGCTGTCGGGGTTGGTCGTATTCGGCCCACGCGACGTGCAGACCAACACTGCCCGGCGGTACATACACATAGGCCTTGCGGCCCGGCCCCGCCTGACCGTGCAACCAATCGGGATGGCCACTGATCGCATAAGCTAACTTCGGCTCTAATTGCCAGGTGACATAATGATCCGTGCTGCCGACGATCAGGATACGGTAAATGCCCCGCACTCCCCCCCGCACTGCGAAGGTGAAATCGCGTTTCGGCACGCTGGCCAATCGTTCCGGGTCGGATTGCGCACTCCAGCGCAGCAGCGCTGCTCCTTTTTCCTGAGCGTAGGCATGAAACCAGGCCTCATGGTCCCAGGCGGCCATGGGGAGCTGAAACAACGGCTTGGTGATGCCGTCATCGGGAAGTACCTGGCGCACTAACGTTCTGCCCTGGGGATCGTACACCTTGACCAGCACTTCCCGCGGACCGTGCTCAAACAGATTCAGGTCGCGCACACTCAAACGCAGGGAGAAATCGCGTCCCTCAGCATTATGCACAAACAGCGTCAGGCCGTCGTGCAGCCGATGGGTTACCTGACCTGTGGCACTCAGCGTACTGGCCAGCATCACCGCCACCATCGCACTGAATCGTCCCATAGCCAGCTCCTTGTACAAGTGTCGCTGCAGATAAAATAGGACTGCGAAGCCCCTGGCTAGTAGGGATTATCCCGCTTTTTGTGGCCTATGTCTGCAGAGCCGAAATCTCTGGGAAACACGCCCCTGGTAGCGTCCGTCCGCGAAGGCGAACCCCGCTTTGCCTGCGATGCCATGCTGGGCGGGTTGGCACGGTGGTTACGCGCCTGGGGTTACGACGCCGTTTGGCAGCGGGACATCAGCGATTGGGAACTGATTCGGCTGGCACAGCGGGAAGGACGCATCTTGCTCACCAGCGACTCCGGCATCTTCCGAATTGGTTGGGTCCGTGACCACGATCTGCCCGCCTTGCTTATTCCGCACGGCTTGAAGCGACACCAACAACTGGAGTACGTCTGTCAGCAACTGGGCTTACCGCGGAAGGAACCGCGTTGCATGCGCTGTGGTGGTGCGTTGCGGCCCGTGCCGAAAGATGAGGTCTGGGAGCGTATTCCTCCAAAAACGCGGTTGTGGTTAGACCAGTATTATCAATGCCAGCGGTGTGGCCAACTTTTCTGGGAAGGCACACATTGGCAGCGAATCGAACGGGCACTGAACGAGCTGAATGCGAAGGCGGCTCACTGAATTCAAGGGGCCGGGTAGATGCTCAAGTCCGCCGACGCTCAGGGCCGAACGCCGAAAAGTCTTCGCAAGCCCGCAGCGCTGCGCCACCGTGTCGCTACGGATAACCCGCCCAGTTCTCCCTGGGTCTAGGGTTTTTCTCCGGGCTTGGCATCATCGCCCGGTTTAGCCTCCTCGGGCTTAGCCATCGGTTTTGTCAGTTGAGCCGGAGGCGGACTGAAACGTAAAAGATAGTAAACCTGAGGCTCGACGCATTGGGGAGAACGGTCGCGGAAAGCGTGCAGGCGAACGTCTTCGCTGATCAGATATACGCGGTCAGTAAACTGGTTAGCCAGGATGCGCACTTTGCCATTGGACGAAACGCGGCTCAGGAGGTGACCTTGTTGACGATCCAGCGTGAGGAATCGTCCCAGGCGGTCCTGGGCGAAGACTAACCGTGGCGATGCGGCGAGGAAGTAGTGCGCTTCCATTTGCTGCCAGCGCACTTGTCCAGTGTCGCGATCCAGGCAAAACAGGCCACGTTCCGCAGTCGCGACGAAGAGTTGATCTCCCAGCAACACGGGTGCCGTCCGCGCGACGTCGCCGAGCACACGCTGCCACATGGGTGTCAGTTTCCCCTGATGCAAGCGGAAGGCATAGACGGCGCGATCGCTGCAGGGCACCCATAACCAGGATTCCCACGTGGAAATGCCCTCGTCAATCCGTTCGACCAGTCGGAAGGTCATCGGCGCTACCTGCGTACCGGGAAACTGCCACTCGCTGACCAGTTGCATGCGATCCGAGGCGACGACTCGCAATTTGCCCAGACGATTGGTAAACACGACGTACAGGTCGCTGGCACAGATCGCCGGCCAATCGAAACCATCGTTGTCCTGGAAATCCCAGGCCCGCTGGGGCTCGCGGATGGCCTGGCGACGAATTTCGTAGCTGCTGACCCCGGCGTCGAAAGGCGAGCGGCTGGCCGCATCAGGCTTGCCGCTCACCGGGCCTCGAGCCAGGAGCGCCAGGTGTCGCTCCACATGCGGCAACAACCAACAGCGCAGCCGATTCTCCCCTTCGAGCACGACCAGATGCGAGTCATCGCACGCCGGACTACGATGCGCCAGCGCGTTCAGCTCCACCTGCCACAACCGTACTCCCGATTTGCGTTCCAGCACCCGCAGGGAAAGGTCCACCGGGATGACCACCAGAAGCTGGGATGCGATGGCCGGTTGCTGATAGGCGCGGAAAGGCTGTCCGACTTGGACCAGCCAGCGTTGCGTACCCGCCAACGCGTCGTATGCCAGAACCGTACCGCTGCGCATCTGCAGCACGAGCAAGTCGCTATCCAGCACTTGGGCGTGCAGTACCTCCTCCCGAGGATCGGAACGCGGCAGCGCTACCGACCAGAGTGGCACCAGCCCCAGCTGGCTCAAAGTTCGCTCCCACTCCCGCGAAATACTGATACGCAGACCGCCTCCGAGCAGTACCAGGCAGGTTGCAATCGCCGCCCCAAACCCGAGCCGCTTCATGTGACCGCCTCCGGTGACCTGACCAGATTGTTCCAGTGTATCTTCTGGTTCTAGGATAGCTCGTCGGCATGGTTCTCGCCACGCCGGGGCCGCCGTTGTCGAAAAAAATCGCTCAGCAACTGGCCACAACGCTCGGCTAGAACCCCTGAAACTACTACCGCCCGATGGTTGAGCCTGTAATCTTCGAGGAGGCGGTACAGCGAGCGGCAAGCGCCCGCTTTCGGGTCCAGCGCACCGAACACCACCAACGGCAGCCGAGCTTGAAGGATCGCCCCCGCGCACATGACGCACGGCTCCAGCGTCACGTACAAGGTACAGCGATGCAAACGCCAGCTCCCTAATGCCGACGCTGCCTGCGTGATCGCCAGCATTTCCGCATGGGCCGTGGGATCCTGCAACTGCTCCCGCTGGTTATGAGCCCGCCCGATCACCCCCTGATCCCACGATACTATCACAGCGCCTACCGGTACCTCCTCTTGTTCCCAGGCCAACTCCGCTTCTTCCAGCGCCAGCCCCATAAACTCCACATGCAGTGGATGCTCTGGATTGCTTAGTGCCTGAAGGCTCAGTTTATCATCCCATGTCATTTGGCCAGCGAGAATATCATCTCGCTCCCAGGAGGTGCTTCAGTGAGACATTACGTTGAGCCGAATCCTGCCTTTCAGGTTATAGATATTCCTGGCTTCCGATGATGCGCCTCAGCTCCGAGGTCGTGTCTAAGTCTTGCCGGCTGAGTATCTCTATCGCATGCGGGGAGCTGCATCAGCCCACGATCAGGGCTTGGCCTGGTAAGTATAGAAACCAGCTAGGTTTCTCGAAGTTGACGCTCTAACGATCCACATACTAAGTCCAGCTTAGTCAAGATGCTTAGTATCAGTGGGCGATTAGGCCCTCGTCCTCCGGTAATTCGGTTTAGGCCTCGAACCTACCGCAATATCAGTCCTACTGCCTGATCTCGATGCGGGGAAATAAAGGAGCCAGCTTACCGTCGGGACCTGGCCGGACTAAACAACGTAAGTCCTCCACAGGCCGAGGATAGACATAACAATCCTCACACCGCACCTGCTGCCAGTCGCGCGGGAAATTGAAGCTGCGGTAAATCCGTTCCGCGGTTCGCGGCAGGAAAGGCTTCAGCAGAATGGCTACCAC
>JANWVZ010000102.1 GCA_025056555.1 Gemmatales bacterium
CAACACGTCGTTGTCCAGGCCCATATTAGTTTGGCGATTGACCAGAGCCAGGAGTTCACGTTTCGCCTGCTGGTGCGCTTGCCATAATTCACCGAGCGGCAGGCTCCCGGCATAACGCAGACTGAAATTATCCTGCCGCCAACCTGGTAGATAACGATCGAACAGTTGCTGCATGCTTTGATAGGCCCACGTGGCTGCGTGAACGCCATTGGTGATCGCGTCTATGGTGTAGCCCGCAAACATCAATCGCGACACTTCGCTGTGCTTTCGGGCTACGCCGTTGATGTAACAACTCAAATTGAGTGCCAGGTAAGTCATATTCACCAGGCCCTCACAACAGAAGACATCCCTGAAATGCCGCAACTCGGGTCGGGGGCCGAGAAGTTGTTCCACCAGGGCCAGAGGAAACTTATCATGGCCAGCCGGAACGGGCGTATGGGTCGTAAACACGCATTGTTGTCGCACCGCTTCAAGGTCGTCTAAGCTGATCTGAGTGCGGCCCGTTTTTCGCAGACGCTCATCCAGCAGTTCCAGGGTTAACAAACTGGCGTGCCCCTCGTTCATGTGATAGCGCGCCAGTTCTGAGTAACCCAAGGCGCGAAGCATTCGAACCCCGCCGATGCCCAGCAGGATTTCCTGAGCCAGGCGATAGCGGGCGTCGCCACCGTAAAGGTAATCAGTCAAACCACGGTCCTGCTCAGCGTTCTCCAGTAAATGAGCGTCGAGAAAATAAACGGGCACCTCGAACCCGGTTACACCCCGCACACTGTAGCGCCAGGGCCGAAGGAAAACCGGACGTCCTTCGATAACCACGTGGGCACGCTGGGGCAACTCCGTGAGAAAGTCATCAATGGCCCACTCCACAGGTTCTTCCCGTTGGTTTCCTAAGGCATCGAGGCGCTGGAAAAAGTAACCCTTACGAGGCAGCAAGGTCACTGCTACCATGGGGATTTTCAGGTCGGCCGCGGCGCGGATCGTGTCCCCTGCAAGCACGCCCAACCCGCCGGCGTAGGTGGGCATCCCGGGATCAAGAGCGATTTCCATCGAAAAATAAGCGATCACTGGCTTGAATCCTCACAATCACGGCCAGTTTACTCGTCCCCTAGGCATTTTCCACAGATAGTATCTTCAAGCGCAAACCTTGGCCCAATGCAGCCGCGGCCTGGGAAGAAGAAACTGCCGTTTCCACTCCCGAGGTGCAAGGCGCCGGTCGAAATCATCGAAGTTTCGTTTATTTTGCGCAACGAGCATGAGAATCCGAGATCACATAGGTTGACTTGCGCCTGCAATGCAGTCATTGCGTGTATTGGCGTCTCAGGCTAATCATTTTGGTGTACAGTTCGTAATGAGGGGTATGCCCTAGGAGATGTCATGAGATCGCTCAGGCTGTTTCTATGTGGTGATGTGATGACTGGACGGGGGGTTGACCAGATCCTGCCCTATCCGTGTAATCCCGTGCTTTACGAAGCCGAAGTGCGTGACGCTCGGGTTTATGTCCAATTGGCGGAGCAAATCAACGGCCCGATTCCCCATCCTGTGGACTTTGCCTACGTCTGGGGCGACGCCTTGACCGAATTAGAGCAGGCCCAGCCCGATTGGCGTATCGTCAACCTGGAGACTTCCATCACCACACATGAACACCCTTGGCCCGACAAGGAAATTCACTATCGCATGAATCCCCGCAATATCGAATGCCTGACTGCAGCGCGGATTAATTGCTGCGTCCTGGCGAATAATCACGTGCTTGATTGGGGCCATGCGGGATTGCTTGAAACCTTGCAGACGCTGAGCGAGGTCGGTTTAGCATACAGCGGCGCGGGCAAGAACCTGAAGCAGGCTCAGGCACCCGCAATTCTGGAAATTCCAGGTAAAGAGCGCGTGCTCGTTTTCGGACTGGGTTCCACCACGAGCGGCATCCCCCGCGAATGGTCGGCAGCTGATGATCGTCCGGGCGTGTTTCTGTTGCCCGATTTATCTGAAGCTACTGCCGAACAAGTCGCGCAGTTCATGCTCGCTCATAAGCAGCCTGGCGACGTACTCATCGCTTCGCTGCATTGGGGTGCCAACTGGGGCTACGACATCCCCGATGACCAGGTGCGCTTCGCTCATCGCCTTATTGAGGCCGGCGTGGATGTTATTCACGGCCATTCTTCTCATCACGCCAAGGGCATCGAAGTCTATCGCAACAAACTCATTCTTTACGGTTGTGGTGATTTTGTAAACGACTACGAAGGTATCGGAAGTTATGCCTGGTATCGCGGCGACTTGGCCGTGATGTACCTGGCTGACCTGAACCCCGATACAGGCGAATTGGTACAACTTTGCCTGGTACCGTTCCAAGCGCGCCGCTTGCGACTGACTTGGGCGTGTGCCGATGATGTACGTTGGCTGGCTCAACGTCTCAACGAATCAAGTCATGCCTTCGCTACTCGGTTAAGAATTCAAGACGAGCGCCACATTCTGCTCGGCTGACCTTTGGGAAAAACGTTCCAAGACTAAGCCCCCGGGATCGCTACAATCAAGTCTGACAAGGCTTTGCCCATGGCAACGGGAGTTCCAGCGATGCACCAATACAAACCCGCAGCATCGCAGCAGAGCTGTTTCCCTGGCGCTTACTTAGGCGTCTTATGGACACTGACGGTGTGGCTACTGGCCAGATCGTCCGCCCCGTCAGCAACAGCTGCCGACATACCCAAACTGCGTTTCGACCGCGCGCAGTTACACGCCCAAGCGGTGCAGGAATCCTTGCAGCCGATACGTCCTGGTATTGTTGGTCAGACTCCCTTCTGGAATCGAAGGAGCCGACAGTTCATGTATGCCCCGGCATTCGAGTTTCATCCTGTCGCTGGTGCACCAGTGTACCGATTCATCGTAACGGCCTACGGGCAGGGCTGGAAGTTCGTGGCTAAGGAACCCAATGCCTCATTGGAACCGATTTGGCAAGATTTGCCCGACGGCCAATTGGTGCTGTGGCGGATTCCTTTGGGATTGGAGCGTTCCGATGTTCTGCGCCTCGGCGGTCCTGCGGAATATAAGGACATGGTTTTCGAGAAAAAGCCCGGCATGAAGCCCTTGTCCTGCGACTTGCCTGCGGTGCCCGGGGCCAGCGCTTACCAGTTCAGTGTGCGTCAACTGCAAACGCTCACCTTTGAAGCAGATCATCCCTGGGCGCCGTTGACACCGATCTGGCACAGAATTCCTCCTGGGAAAGTGGTGCTCAGCGTGGCCGCGCTAGATCGGCCGGGCGGGAAGGTCTTAGGTTATGCACGGCTGCCGAACGGCCACGCCAGCCTGACGTTCGAGCGGAAAGCAGTCTTCAATGGCCCCTATCACGAACCCGCGAGCGATTACGCCGCAGCGGGGGAGCGATGGTTGCGTTGGCTGGCCACGGGTACATTTCAGCGCTGGGTCAAGGAGGGTGACCCGCAGCGGCTCGGTCAGTTCCCCTGCAAGCATGAAGTGGCGGCGATTTTCGGCTTGACCCAGTTAGCCCGACGGGAACGCGATGCCGCTCTCAAAGAGCAATGGCTGCAACGCGCTCGCCATGCCGCACGCACGCTGATCCGCGGCAGTTTTCCCGCTGAATGGCAACTGGCTCATCTGCCCCCGACCTATAACAAAAGCCGCGGTAATTACGCACCGTACCATGCCGTGATGATGCACTATCCTGCCGATGCGGGATTAGCCTACCTAGACCTGTTCGAGGCTACCGGCGATAAGGAATTCTTCGACGCGGCGGTACGCATTGCCGAAGTTTATCGCCGCACACAACTGCCCAACGGCACTTGGCCTCTGCTCCTGGACGGCCGCACCGGCGAAAAATTCGAGAACTGCCGAAGTTATGTCATCCCCTGTCGCGTGATTGATTTCTTGGAGCGCCTCATCACTCAGTACCGCAAGACTGATTACCAGCCGGTTGTCCAAGCTGCTTGGCGGTGGATTGAAACCGACGTGTTGGCCAATTTCCGATTTGAAGGTCAATTTGAGGATACCACCGCCAGCGGCAACAGTGACGGAAACCTGTCCGGCGTCACCGCGATGAGCATCGCGGCTTATCTCCTGCGCCACCGTAAAGACAACCCCAATTACCTCTCCTGGGCTGAAGAAGCACTGCGTTTTGCCGAAGATCAGTTCGTCATCTGGGAGCAGCCGCCTCATCCTGAACAGTTCACTCCGTGCGTGCTGGAGCAATATCGCTACATGGTTTCGGTGCAGGCCATCGCGGCCCATTTCATGAGCGTTTATGTTCTCGCCTATGAGGCCACAGGAAAAGAGCTTTACCTCGCCAAAGCGGTTACACTCGCTAATGCCTTCACGGTGTTGCAGAAAGCGAGTGGCGGATCTTTCGTGAACACGTACTGGACACCAGTGAACACCTGGGGCGATTGGCCGAACTGCCACGAATTCAGCGCCCGCAAGCTCCTGGAACTCGCCGACTTTCTTGCCAGTCGTGCCAAGCCTCAGTCGCGATAAAGAACGCCCCGCGCTGGCGGTAGCGAAGCAAGGATCAAACACCGGACTGGTGAGGCAAGCTTACGACCTCGTACAAAACCGTGCCGCTGGGTTCGGTATTGGCGGCATGATCACCAGGCCTCCTGGCAACCATGAAAACGATGGCCGCAATAACATTGTTGTCTCCAGACGTGATGGTCTTCTCTCTGAGAACACACGCACCTCCAGGAAACGAGACGGCAGCTACCAGCGGGAAATGGTAGTGCGGTGAAAGTGGTTGATTAGGCATCCATATGGACAGGCGTCCGTATGGACGCGCCGTCGGGTTCTAGATAAAATCAGATTGGCTGATGCCCTAAGAATGGGCCAAGTTGCGAGGTCTTGCCCAAACGTGGCAAGCTGGCCTTCTTTCTCATGACCCGCCTGAACTATCCCACCCCCACGACGTGAGGGAACTGGCCATGACGATTCAGAGTTGGCACGACTTATTGCGCTGGGCACATTGGAAGCTGACGGGAGCGCTGGTGCTGTGGATGGTTTCGTTGGGTGGGCCCGTGAATGCGAACGAACCAACTTCCTCAGGGGTCAGGAATACGCCCCAGGCCAGTCCACCCGCTTCGCCGCTCATACGGCTGGAAATTTTGCCTAGGGAAATCCTTTTGGATGGCCCTCGGGCACGGCAAGAGGTAGTGGTGCTGGGTTATCATCAGGATGGCCGTGTATGGGACTGGACACGGCAAGCTCAGTGGGCGGCTGTTGGTCCGCAGATACGCCTGGAAAAAACGACGGTTTATCCGGTTAGTGATGGGCAGAGTGCAGTACGTGCCGAAGTGGGCGGTGTAAGCGCACAAGTCCCTGTGCAAGTGCGGCGTGCGCGGGCCGAGGTGCCTGTTGGTTTCAAGACGGAGATCATCCCCCTGCTGAATAAACTGGGCTGCAACCAGGGAGCGTGTCATGGAGCGCAATACGGGCGCGGGGGCTTCAAACTCAGCCTGCTCGGTTTTGATCCAAGTTACGATTACGGCGAGATCGTGCGTAGCGCTGAAGGCCGACGTGTCGTCCTGAGCGATCCGGAGCGGAGTATTCTGCTGGGTAAACCTTCGTTGCAGATGGAGCATGGGGGCGGAGAACGCCTCCCGCGCGGCTCCTGGGAATACCAGTTGCTCAAGGCGTGGCTGGAAGACGGTGCCCCCGCTCCGACGCCACAAGACCCCGAAGTCGTGCGGCTGGAAATACTGCCGGCCGGCCGCTCCATGAAGCCGGGAGAATTGCAGCAGCTCATTGTCCGCGCTGTTTGGAGCGACGGGCGAGTGGAGGACGTTACGGCCACTGCTCAGTACGACAGCCTTAATGATGGTTTAGCCCGCGTAACGGCAAATGGATTGGTGCAATGCCTTGAAAAAGGGGAAACATATATCATGGTTCGGTTTTGTGGCCAGGCAGGCGTGTTTCAGGTGACTTCGCCTTTTACGGAGCAGCCTGTCAGTTTCGAGTTTCAGCCGCACAATTATATTGATGAACTGTTGGCCAAAAAATGGCGCAGTCTCGGGCTGACCCCTTCTCCACTTTGTTCCGACGCAGAGTTCCTAAGACGGATCTATCTGGACACCCTCGGCACCTTACCGACGCCGGAGGAAATCAGAGCGTTCCTTGCCGACACCAGCCCCGATAAGCGGCAAAAGGCGATCGATCGCGTGCTCCAGCGCCCCGAATATGTGGATTTCTGGGCGCTGAAATGGGGGGACTTGTTACGCAACAACAGCGATATCCTGCAAGCCAAGGGAATGTGGAGTCTGCACAACTGGATTCGTGCATCCCTGCGCGATAATAAGCCATTGGATCAATTCGTTCGGGAACTGATAACCGCCCAGGGCAGTACTTATGCCGAGGGGCCAGCTAACTTCTACCGCCTGGGTCGAACTGCTGGTGAATGGGCCGAAGTTACCAGTCAGGTTTTCCTGGGTATTCGAGTGCAGTGTGCGCAGTGCCACCATCACCCCTTTGAAAAATGGAGCCAGGACGATTACTGGGGATTTGCGGCCTTCTTCGCCCGAGTGGCCACGAAAAACAGTCAGGAATATGGCCTGTTTGGCCGTGAAACTGTGGTTTACCTACGTCCTGTGGGGGAAGTAATCCATCCGCGGCGTGGCAGCGTCATGGCCCCAAAGCCTTTTGACAGCCCACCCATAGCCGATGATGGCACCGACCGCCGGCAAAAACTGGCCGAATGGCTCACCGCGCCTCAGAATCCGTATTTTGCTCGCAACTTTGCCAATCGCTTCTGGGGTTATTTCATGGGACGCGGACTCGTCGAACCCCTGGACGACTTGCGCGCTACCAATCCTCCCACCAATCCTGAGTTGCTGGATGCCTTGGCTAAGGACTTGGTCGAACATCGCTTCGATGTCAAACACCTGATGCGCAGAATCATGAACTCCCGAGCGTACCAATTGAGTGCGGAGGTTACGCCGGGCAACGTCGTGGATAAGGATAACGTGTATTTTGCGCGACGCACGGTACGTCGGCTTACCGCAGAACAACTGGCTGATGCTCTGGATTATGCCACCGGCACGCAGACGAAATATCAAGGACTGCCTCTGGGCACGCGGGCGATTCAGTTGCCCGATTCTTCGGTACCATCCTACCTGCTGGACGTGCTGGGGCGTCCGCCCAGAGTCGTTACTTGCGAATGCGAACGGAGCCTTTCCCCCAACCTCGCTGCTGCGTTGCACCTGCTCAATGGCGACGTCGTTAATCAGAAAATCCGGCAAGCGGGTGGGCGGATTGATCGGCTGTTTCAGCAAAAGAAGCCGTTGCCTGAGATTGTTGAGGAACTATACCTGGTTACTCTGTGCCGACCTCCCTCTGCTGAGGAAATGCAGGCAGCGTTGCATGAAATGAAACAGGCACCTGAACCGCGCCTGGCTGCCGAAGATTTGCTTTGGTCGCTGCTCAATTCGCGGGGTTTCCTGTTCAACTACTGAACTTGGCTTACAGCAAGGGAGTTGATTCATGGCCCGCATCGGCTGCTGGTGGCTGCTTGTGTGTCTGAGCGGAACGGTCGTAGCCCAGACGCCCGCACCCCCGACTTTCTGGAATGATATTCGTCCGATTTTCCGCAGACATTGCACCGTATGCCACAGCACCAGGAATCTCCAGGAAGTGGACGTTTCGGGAGGCCTGGCACTCGACAGTTTCGAAGCCACTCTCAAGAATCCTAAGAAACCCGTAGTCATCCCCGGCAAGAGCAAGGAGAGCCTGTTGGTCCAATTACTGGTGATTCAGGACCCGGATCGCCGTATGCCGAAAGGTTCTTCACAGCCGTTGCCCAAAGAGGCTATCGAAACCATCGCGCGTTGGATTGACTCGGGGGCGCCAGAGGGACAGCGACCGGCGGATCCTATCGCAGGTGTCAACCCGTCGCCGCGTCCGGCGCGCCATTTGGACGTTGTTCTGCGCACTAATGCCACACCCCCGGCCAACCTGATTAAGCTGGCGAAACCGGGGCCGATTGAGATGGTTTTACCCGTTGGCCCGCTGGCCCCTGTAACTGCGCTTCGGTTCCATCCAACCCGTCCCCTCTTGGCCGTCGGTCAGTATGGGCGAGTTACGGTTTGGGACTTGGCCCAAGCGCAACCCCTTCGCCTGCTCACGAATGTGTTGGGCGCCGTCAACGATCTGCGCTTCAGCCCTGACGGCAGCTTGTTAGCCGCCGCCGGTGGCCAACCTTCTTTCAAAGGCGATATCCGCGTTTATCGGACCGATAGCTGGGAACTCGTGGCCGTGCTCCGCGGACACGATGACAGCGTTTTCAGTGTCGCCTTCTCGCCCGACGGTAAGAGGCTGGCGTCCGCCAGCTTTGACAAGACCGTGCGCCTCTGGAACCTACAGACCCAGCAATGTGAGGGGACAATTACCGGGCATTCCGATTTCGTTTACGCCGTGGCTTTCAGTCCTGATGGAAAATGGTTGGCCAGTGCCAGCAAGGATCGCTCGGTGAAATTGTTTGACGCCACCACGGGGAAGAGTTTGGTCACCTTCAGCGGCATGAATCAGGACGTACTTGCCCTGGCCATCCACCCCGATGGCAAACAACTGGTCTCCGCCGGCATGGAACCTGCCTTGATCTGGTGGTCTGCGGATATCACCGGAACCGCGGCTCAGCGCGCCGGCACGACGGAGTCAAGCTTCGGCCAACGGATTCGCAACCAAGGCGGGCATGGCGGTGCAGTACAGGAACTGGTGTTTACTCCCGATGGCCGACTTTTAGCCAGTGCCAGCGCCGATGGCACGGTTCGGTTGTGGAATGGTCAGAACGGTCAGCCTCTTCAGACCATCAACATAGGTTCCGTCCAATATGCGGTGGCTTTGCGGCCTGACGGAGGTCAAGTCGCTGCCGGCGGATTCGACGGGCTGGTTCGTATCTTTGACACCAAGTCGAATCGTCTGTTGGCATACTTGCTGGCCCTGCCGGAAGAGAATGGCCAGCCCCGTTGGCTTGTGTATGCTCCCGAAGGGTATTTCCACGCCTCTCCAGCAACGCTGGCCCAAGTCAAGTATCGCGTCCTACTGCAGGAAGTCGAGGGCCAATCAGTCAGTGCCGCCTTGCTGCAACCGGATCGCGTTCGCCAAGCCCTGGCCGGGCTGAACGTCCCACCACCTTTTGCCAAGTAAAGGGCTTGGGGCACAACCGAACCTGAGCTTTCGGAACTTTCCCTGTCAGGACGAGCTTACCCTGGAGAACCGGGCCATGAAGAGAGCATGGCAAATCGCGCTAACCTGGCTGCTGAGCATGATGTTGTTTCAACCCGGTGTGGCTCAGATTTCTTATCCAATGATCACCTATACGCATCCGTTAGCAGTACAGCGGGGACAGTCCAGTGAAGTAGAGGTGGCCGCCGTTCAAAATTTGTTTGGGGCTTATCAGGTTCTGGTGGAGGGAGGCGATGTGCAGGCGGAGATTATCCCTCCAAAACAGGAACCGAAACCTGAAAAACCTGGAGCTTTACCCCTTGTCCGCAGTATCCGCGTGCGCCTCACGCCAAAACCTGATGCCCTAACTGGGCCCCGAGAATTTCGTGTCGCTACAAGCCTGAGTATTTCTTCCGTAGGTCAGCTGCTGGTGGTTGAAGACCCGGTAATCGTCGAGCAGGGAGTTAACAACGCTCGGGAAAGCCCAAACAAAGTCAGCTTGCCAGGAGTCATTTGTGGAAGAATCGAAGCGGCCGAGGACGTAGATTGGTTCGCCTTCGAGGTAAAGCCTGGTCAGACTCTATCTTTCCTGGTCTATTGCGCCCGTTTGCAGGATAAGATTCACGACCTGCAAAAGCACGCAGACCCGATACTGACGCTTTACGACAGCTCCGGTCGGGAGTTGGCCAGTAATGACGACTTTTATTTTGCCGATCCATATTTTGCCTATCACTTCAAGGAAGGTGGTACCTATTATCTTCAGATCCGCGACGCCATTTATGACGGCGACCCCCGCTGGGTTTACGCGATCTGCATAACGGATCGTCCCTATGCAACAGGGGTGTATCCCTTAGCATTGCCGCCGGGCAAGTCCTCCACCGTGGAGTTGTTGGGCCCGGCTCGGCAAACTGATTCGGGTACGGTCAGCGTGCCGCAGAGCGCTCAAGGTATTCAATGGCTCCCGCTGCACATTCATGGCAAACCCGCTCATCCCGTTGGCGTCTACGTCAGTTCTTATCCCACTGGTTTTGAGCAGGAATCTAATGACACGTTGGCTCAGGCAACCCCGCTGAGTATTCCCGTATGTGTCAATGGTCGCATTCAGAAACCGGGGGACGTGGATTGCTACAAAGTGCGGCTGAACAAGGGGCAGGCTTTACGCTGCGAGGTGTTGGCCCGCCGATTCGGCACCGTGCTGAATTCACCTTTGGATGCCAGCCTGGACATCTTAGACAGTCAAGGCAGAGTTTTGGCGACTAATGACGACACTTCGACGGCGATCAAAGACCCTTCCTTGACCTTCACTCCCCAGGCCGACGGAGAGTACGTGATTCGGGTGCGCGATTTGTTTGGGAAGGGTGGTGAAACCTTCGTCTATGCCTTGGAGCTTGCACCCGCATTGCCTGACTTCACGCTGCGATGCGACGGAGATAAGGCTTGGCTTGCGCCCGGCGGCAGTATGGCTTGGTATGTGCACGTCAATCGGCTCCATGGATTCAGCGGCCCGGTCAGCGTTGCAGTCAGGAATCTGCCCGAAGGGGTAACCGTCCATCCTCTGGTGATTCCCCCCAATATGACGCAAGGCGTTCTGGTACTCACGGCCTCCCCTCAAGCGAAGCGGGCCGTAACCAATATCCAGGTCGTCGGGGTTGCCAGTGTTCGCGATGCAGCGGGAAAGGAAAAACTTCTCGAGCGTATAGCCACCCCGATCCAGGAAATTTATCTGCCCGGAGGTGGACGGGGCCGATTTGACGTTAACATGCACACCGTGGCCGTTGTGGAACGGGCAGATGTCGAGCGGGTGGAGGTGACCCCGCAAGTGATCACACTCAAACCGGGCGAGGAAGTCAAGATAGCAGTCCGGGTTCATCGCCATCCGGAGTATAAGGGCAACATTGGCCTGGACGTGATGCTGCGCCACTTGGGAACGATCTATGGCACACCGCTTCCGCCGGGTGTAACCCTAGTCGAGGGTAAGAGCAAGACTTTATTAGGACAGGGCAGTGAGGGCCATATAGTGCTGCGAGCCGCCCCTGACGCGCCCCCCTGCGACCAGGTGCCAATTAGTGTGTTGGCTCAGGTGTCCATTAATTTTGTGGTCAAGATCAGTTATTCCAGTTCCCCGATCCTGCTGAGTATCAGTCCGAAATAAGCGCCACCCATGCATGTCTATAAGCTGGAGAAACAACAATTTGTCGCCCAACCCATCGAGCTGGTTTTCTCTTTTTTCAGCGACCCTTACAACCTGGACAAGATTACGCCCGATTGGCTGAGGTTTCGCACAGTCGAGGTGCCCAGGGAAGTCTATCGCGGTTGTGTCTTTGTGCATCGGTTGCGGATTCGTGGCGTCCCGCTGACTTGGGTTTCTCAGATACTTGAATGGGATCCCCCAAAACGCTTCGTGGACATGCAAGTAATTGGCCCTTATAAGCTCTGGCACCACGTTCACGAATTTGAGGCTGCCGATGGGGGTACTTACATTCGGGACCTGGTTCATTACGCTTTGCCCCTGGGTTGGCTGGGACGCCTGGCGCACGCACTGTTAGTGCGTCGGGACCTGGAGCGGATTTTCGAATATCGTCGTGAACGACTTGCAGAATTGCTCGCCCCACTACCTTCGCCAGGGGAAATCAGGCAGCCTGGGCTAGCAGGTTGACGTGCAATACTGGCTTACAAGCCTTTATCAGCAGAAAACGGCCCAGGAATCGTTCTAACCAGCGTCTGGGTAACCAACGCCAATACCAGGGAAGTTCGCAACGGCGGAGATGGTATCGTCGGTACCGCACGTGTTCGAAGGCGCTCAACAGCGGCAGGATGCGTCGGGCCAGACGTTGTCCTGCCCAATAGCAGCCCACGGGCAAGCGTTCGATGAGGAGCAACTTTCCCCCCGGCTTGAGCAGACGATGCACCTCGCCTAGCCACTGCGGCGCCCAGCCTTGGTTCGCCAGCATCTCATTCAGACACACCAGATCAGCGAAAGCATCGGGCAAGGTGAGTGGCGGCTGCGGCGTGTGCAGGAAAATGCCGCCCAGACCGCGCAAAGCAAAATGATGACGCGCAATGATCAATTCCTCGGCATCTGGACAACAGACGACAACGCGGGCGCCATGCCGTGCATACTGCACCCAATCCGTACCTAAGCCACAACCTACGGCAATTACGGTCTCGCCCCGATGTTGTGTGAACTCCAACGCCTGCATAAGCCAACGCCCTTGCCGATGGTGCCGATGG
>JANWVZ010000103.1 GCA_025056555.1 Gemmatales bacterium
CCTCAGCCAACGCCGCAACGACGCTTCGGATGCCGATTGGTCTGTTTATCAACAAGTCGCCCAACGGTGGCAGCCTCTCGCGCCATCGTTGCAACGTCAGTCTTTCATTCTCAACACGGCTCGTCGCCTCGTGGAGGTGCACGCAGAACTTCACCAGCTTCTGCGTACCTTGTCCTTACTTTGAATCAGCCTCAGCCTGGAAATGGTCATCGCAATCCCAGTGGATTTTGAATCATTCACACGAGGGGCGGGATGAAACACCAACCAGGTCGGGCCAGCAACGCTGCAAAATGCTCACCTGCCTGACCGACATCTCGGAAATACCTTGTCCCTGAAACATACGAAACTGAACGGAGTAGAGGAAAAACGGCCATGGCGACGCGTCTGATGCCAAATCCGCTGGCGGCAATGGTCGGGCTTGCACTGATAGCAGTGGCGCTGGAACGGGCGTTTCCTCCCGGCGAAGGAGTACGCATCCGGGCTGCCGAGGACAACCCGGCTGCGACATTATCCGTCGGAGCCGCAGCGGTGCCTCTGGAGGCCGACGACAACATGGTGATTGGCGGCGGGATTTTTCCCGGCAAAGCCAAAGGTCAGGAAGGTCAGCTGCGGGCGGTGGCAGTGGTTCTGGAAATGCCTGCCCAGGGCCGCATGGCCATCGTGGCGTGTGATGTGCTCATGCTGAGCCGCGATCTGCTGGACCCGGTTGCCGAAGAGATCAGCAACAAATATCAGATCCCCGCTGAGCGTTTGCTAATCCACGCGACCCACACCCACCACGCCCCCAGCACCGTGACCGTGCACGGTTATCAGCGGGAAGAATTGTTCTGTCGCCGGGTGCAGCAGGGTATTGTGCAAGCGGTGGGCCAGGCTGTGGCGCGGCTGCAGGCGGCAGAGTTTTATTTCGCGCTGGGTCAGGAGGCCACAGTCGGTCAGAACAGCCGGTGGCTTCTGAAAGACGGAACCATTTTCTGGATCGGGCCGCGCGACGATGCCGTGCGCCCGACGGGGCCATTCGATCCCGATCTGCCTGTGCTCGCCTTCCGTGCCAAAGGCAGCAGGGAAAAATGGCTGGCCGTGCTTTTCAATCACTCCACCCACACCATCGGCACGCGCCAACCGGGGGTGCGTTCCCCTTCCTTTTACGGCTTGGCTGCCCAGGAACTCGAGCAGGAAATCGGCGGGGTTTGCTGTTTCCTCCAGGGAGCTTCCGGCTCCACGCACAACCTGGGGGTGCCTGTAGATGAAGCAATCCTTCGCATTCAGAATGCGGTGCGTGAAGCGCTTCAGGAAGCTCAGCCCCGCCGCGTAGCTCAACTGCGTGGCCTGCGGCAGGCTTTCCGCTTTCGTGTTCGTCACTTTGACGAGGCCCGCGAGGATGAAGCGGTGTCCCGGTATTGTCGTCGCCGCGCTGGTAACAGTGCGGATGGCATTATCGAGGTGTTCCGCCAGCAGCGCAAAATCCTCGCTCCCCTGCAAGGTCAGGAACGCGAGACCTGGCTCCAGGTGTTGCAAATCGGAGACGTGGCGTTAGTCGGTGTGCCTGCGGAGTTTTTCACGAAACTTGGTTTGGACATCAAGCGTCGGTCGCCATTCCGCTACACCTACATTGCGGAGTTGGCCAACGATTGGATCGGTTATCTGCCGGATCGGCGAGCCTTCGACCTGGGAGGTTATCAGACCTGGACCGGCCTGCATTCTTACGCGGAAGCAGGGACTGGTGAGCGAGTCGTCCATGACATCCTGGCCCTGTTGCACAAACTTCATCAGCCCTGAAACCGGCGTCCGATCGATTACAGGAACGCTTCGGCCTTGCCATTACGCTCCTGGGATAATGGCGGAACCTGAGGCGGAGAGCGGAGTTACTATTATTGCTGAGACATTGGGCCCAGGCCTGCACATGGAGATGGCTATGCTGCGATTGCTGCTCGCGCTCGTTCTGAGCACAAGTGTCGGGTATGCCGGCGTGGCCGCGGCTGATGCAGACAACAAGGCGACGAAGAAGGCCGACAAACAGCAGGCCCTCTTTAAAAAACTCGACGCAAATAATGATGGCAAAATCTCCTTGGACGAGTTCCGTAAGGTGGTGGATTTCCATCCCAAGCTGAAGGAGAAAGCCACGGCACTGAATAAGCGGTTCAGTAAACTCGACACCAATGCCGACGGTTTCCTCTCGCAGGAAGAGTTCAATGCCGCCAGGACGAAAACGCCCTAGGGGAGAACCCTAGCACACGCGACACACGAACGATTCCCTGCGATTCCCATTCGCTACAGGTTACGCTTCCTGGATGCAGTCCTGCAGGGCTTCCCGCGCAGCGGTGAGAGTTGCTTCGATCTCGCGCTGCGTGTGTGCGGTGGAGACGAAGGCAGCCTCGAACTGGCTGCAGGGAAGATAGATGCCGCGCTCCAACATGCCCCAGAAGAAACGGGCAAATCGCTTCGTATTGCTGGCTAAGGCGGTGCGGTAGTCGGTAACGGGCTGATCCTGGAAAAAGAGCGTCCACATGCTGCCCGCCTGTTGCATCTGGTGGGCGATGCCGACACTGCGACACAGAGCGGCCAAACCTTGACACAGCTGACTGGTGAGTTTCTCCAGAGCCTCGTAAGGTCGCGTTTTCTCGAGTTGGCGCAGGGTGGCCAAGCCGCTGGCCACCGCGAGAGGGTTCCCCGATAACGTTCCGGCCTGAAAAACGGGTCCGACGGGTGCTACGTGCTTCATGATGTCGGCACGGCCTCCATAGGCACCAACGGGAAGTCCTCCGCCGATAATTTTGCCCAACACGATCAGGTCGGGGCCGTCCTGCGGCTGTAACCCGAGCCGATTGAGATACTCCTGAGCGCCTCCCCAGGCCAGGCGAAAACCTGTCATAACTTCGTCGTAAATCAGCAAGGCGCCAGCTCGCCGCGTCAGTTCCCTGACGGCATCGAGGAACGGCCGCGTGGGCAGAACTACTCCCATGTTGCCGACTACCGGCTCCAGAATCACCGCAGCAATGGTCGGACCGTGTTCAGCAAAAGCCTGCTCGAGAGCCTCCACATCATTGTAATGGAGGCAGATAGTATCGGCCGTGCAGCCCGGGGGTATCCCCGGACTGTTCGGGACGCCCAAGGTAGTGGCGCTCGAACCGGCCTGCACCAGCAGGCTATCCACGTGGCCATGATAACAGCCGGCAAATTTGATGATGCGATGTCGGCGGGTGAATCCCCGTGCCAGGCGGAGCGCACTCATGGCCGCTTCGGTTCCGGAGTTCACCAGCCGCACCATCTCGACGCCGGGAACCGCGCGACAAATCAGCTCCGCCAATTCGGTCTCGGCCTCGGTGGGCGCGCCGAAACTGGTACCTTGGTGAACCGCCTCCTGAATGGCAGCGACCACGGCCGCAGCGGCATGTCCCAGGATGAGCGGACCCCACGACCCCACGTAGTCGATATACTGGTGGCCATCTATGTCCCAGACATACGGGCCTTGGCCCCGTTCCAGAAAGATCGGTTGTCCACCTACACCACCAAAAGCACGGGCCGGACTGTTTACGCCGCCGGGAATGACACGACAGGCCCGCCGATATGCTTGCGTACTTCGCTCATGATTTCTTCGGACCGGGGTTGGCATAGTTTGTGCCTTTGCTCAGGAAATCATTCTGTCAGGGGGAGAAGGTTCACCCGCCGGGGAGGTTTACTTACTTTCCAACGCCTTCAGTTTCGCCTCAGCCAGCAGAATCCAGCCTTCCAGGTCGGAAACTCGCACATAACGCCGCCATTCTTCGGGGGCAGTCTTGGTCTGGCGTAGACTCACGATCTTAGCCCAACGCTCCTGCGCACCGTTCCAATCCGTGCCTTGTTCACACTCCAAGGCCTGTAAGGCGGTTTCGATGACGGGATGGGAGTGCACATCGCGAGGTTTGGTTCGCTGCAACCAGTCGAGGGCGTACTGATGCGTGTCGAGGCGGAGATGAATTTTTTCAAGTTCCGGCTTTGCCTCCACGTATTCGGGAAATTGTCCGTAGCGCTTCTGGAGATAGTCCATTTTGTCGCGGGCCTCTTTCCAGGTTTTTGGCTGTTGGACATCGGCCAGCCTGCGAACTTCTGAGAGGAGCCACGGCACTTCGAGCTTGGCTAACAACTGTCGCGCCTGCTCAGCGAACTCTGTATTATCGAATTCCTGGTCCCAAATACGCTCGACGTCTTTGCGAAACTGGTTGGCGGCTCGGGACCCTGTTTCTGTAGCACGGAGCACTGCTTCCCAGTTCTCTTTGCCTTCCAGGAAGCCCTGCAAGCGGTTCAGGAGGATTGCCGACTCGATGCGTTTGCGGTATTCCTTCGCCTGGCTTGCCCGTTCCTGGTCGTCAGTAATCGCTATGATTTCCAGCTTGCGCAGAGCGTCGTACCAGATGCTCATCGCCTCGTTAGTCCTGCCAGCTTTGAAGGCTGCCTCTCCCCGTTCATAGAGGGCAATCGCTTCGCGCAGAGCTTTGTTCGGGTCGGGCCAGAGCACGTACACCACTAGCCCAACGATAAACAACAGCAGCACCGAAAGTCCCGCGCCGAGGAAAATTTTTTCCTTATATTTACGAGTCCAACGGCGCTTAGTGGGCTTCCGCTCTCGGGTCAGCAACAAGGCGCGGGCCGCCGATTTGTCTTCCTCGGCACTGGTAGATTTGACCTCTTTAGCGGCATCCGCAGCCAGGCTCTTGCCTTCGCGATAGTTCTGGAGAATTCTCTCCAAGGTCTGCCCTACTGTGCGGGCATCGCGCGGACGATGTTCCCTTTTCTTTTCCAGGAGCTGGTCAATCAGGGTGTCGAGTTCTGCCGGCACGTCCGGGGCGAACTCACTGAGGCGCGGCGGTTTGGCCTTGAGATGCTTCATCAGCATTTGCACCGGACTGTCGGCTTCAAAAGGCCGTCGTCCGGCTATCAGCTCAAAAAGCATGACCCCTAACGAATACAAATCGGTGCGATGATCAATATCAGAGTCGCCCCGACACTGTTCCGGGGACATATAAGCAGCCGTGCCCACCGTGTAATTGGCCGAGGTCAAGGCTGTGCGGTCCAGGTCCTTGGCGATACCAAAGTCGGTCAGCTTCGCCAGGCCCGAGCTGGTGATCATGATGTTGCTGGGCTTCAGGTCGCGGTGCAAGATTCCTTTGTCATGCACGTGCTGCAGGGCGGCGCAAACCTGTTTGCCGATCTCGGCAACTTCCTGCCAACTGAGTTTGCCCCGCCGTTCCAGAATCTTGTCCAGGCTCTCGCCTTCAATGAACTCCATGGCGTAGAACGGTTTGCCCTGATAACGTCCCGAGGCTACCAGTCGCACGACATTCGGATGTCGTAACTGTTTCAGGACATCCGCCTCCCGTTCAAAGCGTGCCTGCGCCTTGGGGTTGGTTCCCAGGCCGGCCAACATTACCTTCACGGCCACTTTCGCCCCGGTATCTGTGTGCCGCGCCAGATAGACGGTGCCCATAGCACCGCTGCCGAGTTCCTTTTCGATGGTCAGCGGACCGATCTGTAACCCCGCCTGCATCGGCTGGCCTCCGTCGTCTGTACCTTAAGCCTCGATTCAGATGACCGGCTTTGGGTTCCCAACCGCTTGGCCTGGCGGAAGTCGCTCGCTCCTGAGGCGAAGTTCTCCTTTGCAGTCGCTCAGGGGTACGAAATTTCCTGCTATGGCGAAGATGCTGGCCGTTCGTTTGACGCGACTCATTCCGTGTTCTATGAATCTGGCAGATGTAGCAGAGATAGCGGCAGATCCGGCTTTGTGTATTGTATCAGGCATGCAATATCCATCTATCGCAACGAATACACTCCCAGCGACGACGTGCTCTCAGAGGCTTACCCGTCCAGGCCCGGGAGACCTTTATGCGCCCAGGGAAAGAATCTGTTCGCCAAGGACTCCGCCGGCTCGGTCTGCAGGTTGAAATACTGGAATCGCGTTCCTGTCCATCCGGTTTTTCTGCGAACTGGGCCGCCTCCCCAGATGAGACTGGCCCCAGTATTCTGGTAACGACGCGCAGCCCACGGCCACTGGAAATTCCGCCCACGCTCGCTCCGAAGGTAACCGCTCTCCAGGCGTTGGGGGCAGGCGTCTATCAGATTCAGCTCCAACCTCAGGTCCCCGTCGCTCAGGCAGTATCGCTGTTTCGACAGGTTCCGTCAGTCTCCCTGGTCGAACCCAACTATCCGCTTCGGCTCGCAGCTATACCGAACGACCCGATGTGGAGCGGGCAATGGAGCCTGGCCAACACCCTGAGTCCCGGTGCGGACATTCGCGCCCCTGCGGCCTGGGACCGAAACACCGAAGCGTCGAGCATCGTGGTCGCAGTTATTGACACAGGGGTGGATTACAACCACCCGGACCTGCGCAACAATATCTGGCGCAATGAAGCGGAAATACCCAATAACGGCCTGGACGACGATGGTAATGGTTATGTGGATGACTCCCTGGGCTATGATTTTGTCAATAACGACCCCAATCCCTGGGATGATCATGGCCACGGTACCCACGTTGCTGGAATCATTGGGGCGGAAGGAAACAACGGCTTGGGGATCACCGGGGTGGCCTGGAAAACCAGACTGATGGTGTTGAAGTCCCTCCGGAACGATGGTACGGGAACAGTCGCCGACGCGGTTCGGGCGATTGACTATGCCATTCGCATGGGAGCGCGGATTATCAACGCCAGTTGGGGCGGGCCGGTGTCCAGTTCCATTTTGGCCCAAGCCGTCGCCCGTGCTGAACAAGCGGGGGTTCTGTTCGTGGCGGCTGCGGGAAATGACGGCACGAATAACGATGTCCAGCCCCATTATCCCAGTTCTTACGCCTATGCGAACATCCTCGCAGTGGCTGCTACCGATCCTCAGGATCGCCTGGCTGATTTCTCCAATTACGGGGCCAATACCGTGCATCTTGCGGCGCCCGGTGTGGCGATCCTGAGCACGTTGCCCCATTCGCTCTATGGTTACCTGAGCGGCAGTTCCATGGCGGCGCCCCACGTCAGCGGTGCCGCAGCACTGGTTTGGGCCTTGCATCCGGATTGGAACTTTCGTCAGATCAAAGCGCGACTCCTGCGCAGCGTGGATGCCTTGGCACCCCTGCAAGGTATGGTAGCCTCTCAGGGAAGACTGAACCTGGCACGCGCTTTGGAGGATTCCTTCGACCGCGATCTGACCGGGCCACGCGTCTTACGCCTGCAGTGGTTACGAGACCAGAACGGTCTTTTCGGATTTGAGGTAGCTTTCAATGAGATTATCGCCAGTTTACCGGCTGCTGCGCTGACGATAAACGGTCCTCAAGGGCAGGCCCTTCGCGTCACTTCAGTTCGCCGCCTTGGTAACGGCGGGATGGGCAGTGTTTTTGAAGTGCGCTTTACGACTCAAACCTTGCCGGGAAACTATACTGCCACGATCGGGCCGGGCATTTGCGATCTGGCAGGTAATCCCATGGACCAGAATGGCGACGGCCTGGGCGGACAGGTTCCTCAGGACCGTTTCGTAGCGCAAACCACCTGGAACCGCATCTACACGTTTCGCAGCGGCGTGGTCAATGCTACCATCGCCGACCTGTCCTCGGTCAGCGTTCCCCTGAACGTCAGCAACTCCGTAGTGATCAGCGAGGTACAGGTGGTCCTACAGATTCAGCATACCTGGACCAGCGACCTGATCGTGAGTCTCATTTCGCCATCCGGGAGAGTCGTTACGCTGGTTCATCGCCGTGGCGGCGCGGGCAGGGATTTCCAACAAACGTGGTTTTCCGACCATGCCAGTGTGCCCATCAGTGCCGCCCTGGCGCCGTTCCGAGGAACCTATCGCCCCGAGCAAGGACTTTCCAGTCTGCGCGGAACTGTAGCGGCCGGCACCTGGACGTTGCGGGTTCAGGACGTTGCTCGCGGCGATACAGGCCGCGTCGTTCAATGGGGCCTGGTCATCGAAGCTCAACCGGCAGGCACCTCAGCCTCGTCGCGTCCGGCGTCCCCCGCCTCCCCAACAGCCTCGTCACCCTCCTCCAGGCTCAGAATCGCTGGCGCTTCCTCGGAGCCTGGTGCTGCGCTCGCCGACATGCGCGCCGCCCACGACACCTTGGTCCCGGCAACATCAGGCTCCAGCCCACGGGCAAATGGAGACTTCGTACCAGAAACGGTGCCGTCCGGCGCCGTGATTCCCGCGCTGACAACCCGCCTGAATCTCATCGCCGCTCCTGTCGTGTCCGCATGGCCACAGGGTCAGCTTCTGCAGGTGTCCGATACGGATTTGGCCACGTATTACCTGGCCCAACTCTCTCTTCAACAGCGCCGTCCTTCCTGATGGCATACTGGGCGCCGACGCATTTCCTCCTCGGCAGGGGCCATCATGTGCCGGGCCCATGCGGCGGCGGAATTTCAAATAACTGCCAAAGCTCGTCCAGGCTCCATCCGACAGAATGGAGGGGTACTCCCGAGGCCATCACCTGTTGATAAAGCGAGCGCTTCTGCTCCAGGATTTCCTGAATGCGACTTTCGATCGTATCCACGACCAGATAGCGGGTGATAACGACGGGTTGAGTCTGCCCCAAACGATGGGCACGATTGACGGCCTGTTCCTCCAGTGCGGGATTCCACCAGCGGTCGAAAAGGAAGACATAGTTGGCACATTGGAGATTCAGGCCGACTCCCCCACTACTGTAGGTCATCAGGAGCAGGTGACAGCCGGGGTCTTCGCGGAATTGGCGCAAGCTGGCGAGCCGTTGGCTCGCCGACATCTGCCCGTGGAACAGGACGGGTTTCATCGCGTGGAACGTTTGGGCCAGCACCTGCAGAGTTTCTACCCACTGCGAGAAGACGATCGCTTTGCGTCCGTTGGCGCTGACCTCTTGCAGATCGGCCTCCAGTTGTTTCAATTTGGCACTTTCGCCGGTCTGGGGATCGAAGTTACAGATTTGCTTGAGCCGCTGGAGCAGCGCCAGCATGTGCTTGACCGTAACTTGCCGACCCAGCTTCCTGAGCCAAACCACTCCCTCCTGGCGAGCCCGATGGTAACTTACGGCTTGCTGAGGCGTTAATTCCAGCAAAATGTCCCGATAGAGTTTCGGTGGCAGGTCCGGCGCAACTTGCTCCTTAGTGCGTCGTAACAGATAGTCTTGCAGGATTGCTCGGATATCCGGCAGGCTCATTCCCGCGCGCACAGTTCCTGGTCGAAGAAAGCGGAAAATACTTTCGAGATCGCTGAGGCTGTTCTCCACTGGAGTTCCGGTCAATGCCCAGCTGCGAGTTCGCCTTATCGAACAAAGCGCCTGGGCGGTCTTCGATTCACCATTCTTGATTCGCTGCGCTTCATCTGCAATGACCAGGTCAAAGGCGCGGTCGGCAGCTAAGAGATATTCGAGATCGCGGGCCACTGTTTCATAGTTGGTCAGTTTGACCGGCACGGCACTATCCCAGAAATGCCGCCGAAGAACTGCCTCACCGGTGATTACCTCGAAGGGAATTTCCCCGGCCCACATCTGCAATTCTCGAGCCCAGTTGGGAACCAAAGACTTCGGACACACGATTAAAGCGTGCTGCACCTCGCCCAGATGAAACAACAGGCGTAAGGTCAGAATGGCCTGAATGGTTTTGCCCAACCCCATTTCATCCGCCAGCAGGGCTGCATGTCGGGGTAACAGGAAGGCAATGCCCTGCCACTGATAGGGAAAAGGTTTGGCAGGCAGAGGCAGTCGCTGTTGGCGGAAAATGGTGGGCGCCGGCGGCTGCAACAGCAGCAGGAGCCGATCCTGAGTGCGCAATATGTCTCGCGGTAGCGGATAGCGCAGGCGACTGCGCGGCCCGAGGTAAATCTGCGACAATTCTTCGGTGGCAACAGATTCTTGCGGGCCCGGGGGACGCACTGGCCGCATACCGCCAGCTTCAGCAGCGGGGAAGTAGCAGGAGCGTATGGCTACGTCGCCCGACTGGAAACGAACCGCTCGTGTGCGATAAGTGAAACTCAGGTTCAGGCGCGGAGCGAAAGCCGGCACTGACCGAATCACCAACTCCAACTGCCGCGATTCCGCCGGAATGTCCAAGTCCAGGGTAACGACGGCCACCGAAGCCCGTTGCTGCGGCATCTCAGGCAGTGAACTGGATCCGACTAAGGCATCCGCAAAACACCAACGTAGTGCCCTGCGGCGAGCTATGTCAGGCTGCACGAGCAATCACTCCGAGCCGACGGGATTCACGAAGCGCCTCCCGAATCCGCTCGAATGGTTCGAGCAAGTCTAAGCCGTGGAGTTGGCGGAGGATACGGCTGGCCGCCTCGAAGCTGTCTGCTGGGCCGGGCGCTAGATAAAGGCGGTAACCTCGCTCCGCCTGGCCCTCCAAGAGTTGCGCCTCGACCTCTGCCTCAGTTCCACTGCTTACGTAAATCACTGGACAGGCCGTCGTCAGGGTACAGCGAAGTACTTCGGCAAAGTCCGTCATCAGCAAATGAACTGACTGATCCGCTTTGTCCAGCAACGCCTTTCCCAACACCTCGCAATAGAGATAAGTCTGCAAAGTTGGGCCGTACAGAATCTGTTGCAATTTCGTGGGCTGCACGGGCTGAGTGATATGAAACTCCAAGGGGCGGCCCCAATGATTGGTGACCAGCAGGGCGCCCAAGATCGCAGTTCCCTCCGGCTGCATCGTGAGAAAAGCGAGCCGCGGCGCTTCCTCCAAGGTTGACCCTCCTTTCCCTGTGTCTGTGCATATCACATAGTCGGGCACAACTTCGGCCAACTTAAGAAATGCTGCCGCACCGTCTCGGTCCCGCGACTCTTCCAATTTCACCGTCATCACTAGACCTGCTGCCTGGGTAAACCTTGCCATTTCTTCTAAAGACTAGGTAAGGAGCAATTGTCTTGTCAAAAACTGGTTAGGAAACGCATCAGGGGGCAGGCAACCATGCGCTTATACATGATCGAATTGCAGGTCGGAGATTTGCACAAGTCGGTGATGTGGTATCAGCACTTCGGATGGCAGGTGGCCATGCTCAAGCCGCAGGACGGTTTCGCTCTGCTCCAGCACGGGGCGTCGCGTCTGGCTTTGAAACAGAGGGTCGCCGCGTCAGAGGAACTTCCAGAAAGGCCAACCTCCAGGGTGCGCCTTCATTTTGAGGTAAGTGACCTGGAGCAAGCGATCACTACTCTGGCAGAACGGGGTCTGACCGTGTGTCAACCACTCAAAGTCAGCCCCGAAGGCTATCGGCGGGTTCTTTATCGCGACCCCGATGGCTACGAAATCTGCCTGTTCGAGTGGCTCCCTTCCTCTACTGTCTAACTGGCCCCGGCCAGGGCACTGGCATCACTCGACCAGTCCGAGGGTGCGCGTGCGGGCCACCTGGCTTTCCACATAATCTATATACAGGCGACCGTTGCCCGTAATCACGGCCTGAGATGTAACGACTTGCGAAGCCAGAACATCGCCAGCACCATTGCCCACGAAGCGAACCGTGCCGTTGGCGGTATAGTAGGTGCCTGTAATCCGCGTCTGGCCATTGCCGCTGACCGTGATAGTGTTGGTGGCATCCCGCCGCTGATATATCACCAACCCCTGATACGGCCCGGAAGAAGGGGCGCTGATTTCCACCCTGCCCTGTCCCGAAATGTTGACGTCATCTGCCGAAGAACGGGGGTCGTTATAGATCAGCACGCCGTTACCCGTGAGGTTTCCTTGCCCACTAACTTGCAGGCCGCCTCCCTGCAAATAATAGATACCCGGCAGCATGGTGACGTTAACTCGGCCAGTCATGGTAATACCACCGACATAGACTCCCGGTAAAAGTGTCACATTGCCACTGCCACTTAGTTGCAAACGGCGGGTGCTTCGCACCGGCAGCGCGCTCGGATCCGGAGGCGGCAGGTAGGCCAACGGATCGGGAACTGGTGTCTGGCTACTATGGATGACGCCGCGGAATGCCGCCGAACCAGTCGTCGTGTAGCCCGGAGAACCGCCGAAATAGAATTGCGGGGCGGATACTACCGAGTTACCCACAGCGGAACCTCCAGCCGCGTCACTGGAGTTGACATAAACTGGCGCATTAATCACATCCGCGCGAGCGTTACCGACGGCATTCAGCGTGCCTCGACCTTGGGGACGAAGAACAATGAGCCCGGCTCGAAAAGGGCTCCAACGACAACGAGCTACCGCCCTGCCCGCCACGCTCAAATCCCCTGAGCCGAAAATCGCACTGAACGTACGTCGCTGCGGCGCACGAATCTGAACTTCGACGTACCCGACTCTTCCCGCGTGAATCCCCGAGCGGGGCGGTATATTTACTTCGACCGTGCAACCGTTACTTGCCGAATAGCCGGCGCGGTCAGCAATTTCCAG
>JANWVZ010000104.1 GCA_025056555.1 Gemmatales bacterium
ACCCAAACCTGGGCGCAGTGCTCCCCTTTGTTCTCGAGCTTGGAAGCACGGCGTAAAGAAATCGCCGTGGCATTAGCGGAGCAACAACACGCGGACGGAGGTTGGAGCAACCCGCTTTCCCTGGTGCGCGAGGACGAAACTTTGGTAGCCACGCCTCTGGCCATCGTGGCGTTATCGTTGTGTTTAGCTCAGTCAAACTGAATCCTTACAGCATTGGTTGATAGTTGGCCCAGTGATTCCGAAAAACGGGCTTGGTAGGTAAATTGGCGAAACCTTATGGCATGGCTCGGCAGGACCCAGTATGGGTGTCCTCGCCGGGCTGGCTTAGAACCGCTTACTGCCCAAGCACTAGCGCAGAGCCTGCCAATTTGACTAATACTGTCGCCGACCTGGGACTGGTCAGCCCGTGAGTCAGGCACATCTTCCAGGCACGAAACCCTCACTCCCCTAGGCCGTAAACGATCTAATAAGTACGTTGCCCGTGAGTCAGGCACATCTTCCGGGCATAAAGCACCGTCCTCCGCTCCTGGCAATCGGGCTTCGCAATAACTCTGGCGGGGGCGAAGACCGGAAGAGTGTATTCCGCGCTTGCCGAAAAGGTCGGCAGAAGCGATACTAAAGTGATTGCCGATTCCATAAGCAGGGGTATTCGAGCCCCTGTAAACAGCAAACGGGAAATCAGGGACATGCATGAGGCAGGTGCCGATATCTGTGGGGAGCGGGCCAGGGAACATGTGGCACGATTGTGTTATCCGCGTCGCGTAGGTTCAACTGCGGAACGCTGGGCCGCAGACTACGTAGCCCAGCACATGGAAGAGCTGGACTTGGCCGCGCGACGCCAACCTTTTCCCCTGGCCGACACCAGCTGGGAATGGTTGAATCGCGCCATTCTTGCGTGTTGCGCAGCCATCGCCATAGTCGGAGCGCTGGCCTTCCCAGTTTGGCCCATAATTTCGGCATTGGCATGGGCTAGTGTGGCGATGCTGGTTAACCTTCCCTGGCGTTGGGCTGGACGGGGCAACCGCTTTGTGTCCGGTGGTCGGCTTTGGAGCGAAAACATAGTCGCCATCCCGCGCAGGAACCGCCCAGGTCGTGTGCGCGTGGTGTTCATGGCTCACTATGATACCAAATCCCAGGTGATACCGACGGGATTGCGCGTCGGCCTGGTAACTACAGTGTGGTGCTGCTCATGGCTGTTGGCTGCTCTGACGGTGCTTTGGTGCGTAGGCTACTGGCCGTCCTGGCTGCCTGCTTCTCCCAATCCGTGGAACCTGACCATTGCCATAGTCATCTGCCTGGCAGGACTGGTGGCGAATTTCAGCGGCAATCGGAGTCCCGGTGCGCTGGACAACGGTTCGGGCGTGGCCGCCTTATTGGAACTGGCCCGATTATGGCAACAAGTTTCACGGCAGGCAGGTCGGTGGACCCGTCAGCTGGAAGTAGTTTTCGTCGCGACCAGTGCGGAGGAAACTGACCTCGAAGGTGCTCGGCACTTCTTATCCCAACATGCCCACTGGTGGAGCGAGAAACCGACTTTGCTGATCAATCTGGAAAGTGTCGGGGCTGGCCCCAAGCTTTATCTCAGTGGCGAAGCGAATACCTTACTTTGGGCCGAGAGTATCTGCCGCGAATTAGGTTTGCAACCGAAGCGGTTACGCGTGCTCGGCGCCGGCATGGATCATCAACCGTTTGCCGCACAGGGGTTGACCTGCATCAGTATCCTGGGAGATGTGGTCCGCCGTTGTTTTCATTTACATACCCTGCGCGACGACCTGCGCCTGATCGAAACGGACGCTTTGGAGCGGGCGATCCGCCTGGCATGGCACCTCACGCGGCGGTGGGTAGAGATCCATACGGAGGTGTCTACCGAATCAGCCGCCCGCCCGCTCGCCAGGTTGCCTGTCGTGGACAGCCAACTCGTATAAGCTCCTGTTCGGTTTATGCACTAGACTTGTGAGTACGGACGAGCAATACTGTATATGCCGTGGTTTGGAATCCCAGGGCTGATTCGCCCATGGATCTGCCGGCCCGACACGTGCCCATTCCTGGCCCGACCGACGGCAAGCGAGCGTATCCTAGTGGACAAGAAACATGACGGCGCCACTTTATCCATTGTTACGGGAACGGCTGGTCCCTTTCGGTCAGGAACACGTCCTGCGCTGGTGGTGGGAACTGGAGGACGCTCAGCGTTCGGAACTTGCCCGACAAATCGAGGCCGTGGACCTGGCTCAAGTGCATCGCTTGTTTCACGAACACGCCCATGCTGGCCTAGAACTACCCTTCGACTGGGACCAGTTAGAACCTCCCGAGGTGGTACGTCCTGCAGACACGGTTGAAGCCTGGGAGCAAGAACAGCAGGCCTGGGCCATTGGCGAACAGGCACTACGGCAGGGACGAGTCGCTATCTGCCTGGTCGCGGGTGGTCAAGGCTCACGCCTGGGACACGATGCACCGAAAGGCACGTTTCCCATCGGCCCGATTACGCAACGCAGTCTTTTCCAGGTTCACGCCCAGAAAGTCCTCGCCTTATCGCGACGTTATGAAGTACCGCTCCGCTGGTATATCATGACCAGCCCGGATAACGACGCGGCCACCCGGCAATTTTTTGCCGAGCATGGTTACTTCGGTTTACCTGCCGAGCAAGTAGAGTTTTTTGTCCAGGGGACGATGCCGGCGGTGGACAAAGACACAGGACGCCTGCTGATGCGCAGCAAATGGCAATTGGCGCTGAGCCCGGATGGCCACGGGGGTTTCCTGCGGGCCCTCCGCCGGGCGGGGATCCTGGATGAATTGCAGCAAAACGATGTCCGCTGGCTCTTTTACTTCCAGGTAGATAACCCCCTGGTCAAGGTGGCCGACCCGTTATTTCTGGGTCAGCACATTAGCCGGGGCGCGGAGGTCTCGGTCAAGGTAGTAAGACGGCGTCATGCCCAGGAAAAACTCGGCCAAGTGGTGCGGTACCGCGGTCGCTATTACCTGGTGGAATACACTGAAATTCCCCCGGAATGGCAGCAGCGACGCGATCCCTCGGGCAACTTCTGGCTCGATGCCGGTAACATAGCCGTCCACATATTCGACGTAGCTTTTCTCCAGCGGGTAGCAGAGTGCGACTCCCAGTTGCCCTATCATCGTGCCGTCAAGAAGGTGCCGTTTATCAACGAGGCCGGCGAATGCGTGGAACCCGATTCGGCGAATGCTTTGAAGTGGGAACGCTTTATTTTCGATGTCTTGCCCCTGGCGCAGCAGGTTCTGGTGGTGGAGACCGACCGCGCGGAAGAATTTGAACCCCTGAAGAATGCCTGCGGGGAAAACTCGCCGGAAACCGTGCGTGCCGCATTGTGCGAGCTATACGCCCGCTGGCTCGAGCAGGCTGGATTGCGCGTGCCCCGGGATCGCTCCGGCCGGGTCAGTGTGCCTATCGAAATCAGTCCCCTGGTGGCCCTGGATGCTTCTGACTTACGGGGGCAAGTGGAACATCTGGGCGAGATTTGCAGTCCGTTGCTTCTCGAGCATGCCCGTGATCAAGTGTCTGCGAATTCAACATGTCAAGACCTGGTGCGCTAAGTCCGTGCAAGAGCGATGAGTCACCTTGTCTGGTCTATCAGCTTCCAACTTCTTTATGGCCCTGATGCGCTATGTCCATGTAGGAGCGACGAGTCACCCTGGAACTCGGCAAGCTGGCGGAGCGAATCATGCGCGTCCTCGTAACAGGCGGGGCGGGTTATGTCGGCAGTCATACGGTGCGTGCCTTGCTGGAGGCCGGGCATCACGTATGGGTGCTGGATAATTTATCGCGGGGTCATCTGGAGGCAGTGCCCCGAAACCTGCTCACCCTCGGAGACATTCACGATGTGCCTTTAGTGGCCGAGTTACTCCGGCAACATCGTATCGAAGCGGTATTGCATTTCGCTGCGTTTGCCCTGGTCGGGGAATCTGTGGAACACCCCGACTTGTACTATCGCAACAACGTACAGGGCGGGTTGGCGCTTCTGGAAGCCATGCGCCGAGTTCGCGTCCCGCTCCTGGTTTTTTCCAGCACCTGTGCCGTATATGGGATACCGCCGCGTGTGCCTATTTCGGAGGATTCCCCTACGCACCCGATTAATCCTTATGGTCGGACCAAACTGGCTTTCGAATGGGCGCTGTCGGACCTGTGCCAGGCAGGCCAGATAGGTTACGCCTCCCTTCGCTATTTCAATGCCGCTGGTGCCGCGGCCGATGGCAGTATCGGCGAGGACCATGACCCGGAAACGCACCTCATTCCTCTGGTATTGCAAACCGCCCTTGGGTTACGCCCCCAGGTGGATATTTACGGCACCGACTACGACACTCCCGATGGCACCTGCATCCGCGATTATGTGCACGTGGATGATTTGGCCGATGCCCACGTTCGTGCTCTCGAGCGCTTGCGGGTCGGGACTGCACTGGTCTGCAACCTGGGCATAGGACGCGGTTACAGCGTGCGGGAAGTGATCAGTGCGTGCCAGGAAGTTACAGGCTGTCAGATCCCAACCTGCACGGTCGCCCGCCGATTGGGCGATCCCCCGCGGCTGGTCGCTGACGCCACTCGTGCTCGGCAACTTCTCGACTGGCAACCTCGTTATCGTGACATCCATACTATCGTAGAAACCGCATGGCGCTGGCACCATTCCCATCCGCGGGGCTTTCGGGCTTGCTGAATCGCCGATTGGAAGCCGGGCCTCAGCGTCCATAAACTCGACCGTCCCCATATGCGACGTATTCACTCTCCTTCAACCAACCAGCTGTGTCGCCGCCATTTGCAATACTTTGAAGTCGTTCCGCCCTCCTGCAGTTTGCGCCTCGATGAGGCGGATGGACTATGTTATTGCAGAGAGAGGGAAGTTGATCCCGTTCCGCCCTCCTGCAATTTGCGCCTCGATGAGGCGGGGCCAAATTCGACTCATGCAATGCATTTCCTGGCACGGCTTTGCTGTTTGAAACGAATCCGTCAAGGTACGCACTAGCGCAATTCGACGCCTGCAAACCATTTCATGGCACGGGCTGCGGTCCTTTGGGCAAACCGCACCTTTTGCCGATCAGGGGAGCCATCCAATCAAAAAGCGCGTCGGTTATCTTGTCCTGATCATTAGAGGGTCTTATGCTTCTAATGAGGGCCGCTCTGATTCACGCAACGGAGGCAGCTTATGCCCACTAAGAAAACCAACTCCCCAGTGAAGAAAGTTCCGACGCCTAAGCGCGTTGCCCGCTCCGAAACCGTCCGCGATGCTGCTCTGTTACCGTTAGGACAATACCTGATTCGACGGCTTTATGACTCCGGCGCCCGCCACGTGTTCGGTATCCCTGGAGATTACGTTCTGGGCTTTTATAAACTCATCGAAAACAGTCCCCTGGAATTAGTGGGCAATACGACTGAACTGGCCGCCGGTTATGCGGCAGACGCTTACGCGCGCATTCGCGGCATTGGCGTGGCCTGCGTGACTTATGGCGTGGGCGGCTTCAGCATCGTCAATGCTGTGGCTTGTGCTTATGCGGAAGAATCGCCCGTTGTGATTATCAGTGGTGCACCGGGTTTGCGGGAACGTGGGCCCCATCAGTATTTGCACCATGTAGTGGGCAGTTTTGAGACGCAACGCGAGGTATTCCGCCATCTTACGGTTGCTAGTGCTGCTCTGGAAGACCCCTTGACCGCCTTTCGCGAGGTGGACCGCGTACTATTTGCTTGTGTGCGTTATAAACGCCCTGTCTATCTTGAGATCCCCCGCGATATTATCGAGGCGCGACCGCTTTATAAACATTGCCCGTTTCCCGAGAAACCTCGCAGTGATCCGAAAGCCTTAGAGGAGGCGGTCGCCGAAGCCCTGGGCATGCTTCGCCAGAGCAGCCGACCTATTATTCTGGCTGGCGTAGAAGTGCACCGTTTTGGTCTGCAAGACCTGGTCGTGCAACTCGCCGAAAAAGCCAGGATTCCTATTTCGTCCACCCTGTTAGGCAAGTCGGCCATCAAGGAAAGTCATCCACTGTACGTGGGAGTTTATGAAGCGGCTCTCGGCCGGCCTGAGGTCACCAGGTTCGTGGAGGAGTCGGATTGTGTACTGGCGCTGGGCACCTACCTCACCGATATGGAAATGGGCATCTACACTCAAAAGTTCGACGAAAGCCGCATTATTCTTGCTACTTCAGAAAGCGTGCGCATGCGTTTCCACCAATACCAGGGTATCCTGCTGGAAGACTTCCTCCGCGCCTTGTATGACCAGGATTTGCCCCAATACGAACGCCCCTTGCCACAAGCCCGCGACCCAATCTACGCCCCTTGGGAGGCCAAGCCGGATACCCCAATTACGATTCGCCGGCTTTTCCAGAAGATCAACTCGATCTTAGACGATAATATGGTGGTGATCGCAGATATAGGGGATTCTCTGTTCGGGGCCTCTGATCTGGTCATTCATCAGAAAACTGAGTTTATCAGCCCCGCCTATTACACGAGCATGGGTTTTGCTGTCCCCGCCGCGATCGGTGTGCAATGTGCCAACCGAAAACTGCGTCCTCTGGTCATTGTGGGCGACGGCGCCTTTCAAATGACGGGCATGGAACTCAGCACCGCCGTGCGCCTCGGTTTTAATCCTATCGTAATCGTCATTAACAACGGGGGTTATCAGACCGAACGCTTTATCATGGAGGGCAAGTTCAACGACATCCTCGACTGGAACTATCATCGCCTGCCGGACATCTTAAACTCCGGTTGGGGCTTTGAGGTACGCACGGAAACTGATTTAGATAAGGCCCTGCACGCGGCCTTGAACAACCGCGACACTTTCAGCCTGCTCAACGTTCGCGTTCCCCCCGGAGATGTCAGTCCCGCCTTGCGACGCCTGGGGAGGCATTTGCAACGTCGCGTCTGAACCGCTAAGCTCCTGTTTCCAGCTTCGAGTTTCGTCTCGGTCATGCCTTCGCGTTGTCGCTAATGCACTGCTTAGACGCTCTGACACCAAGGTTCTTTCTCATGCCCGGCAGCAGCTTGACCACCCGACTAGATGTTCGGTCGCTTAGTTCATCATCGCCATCATGTCATAACAGGCATGAACGCCCGCGGCGATCCCCAAACCGCGAAACCAGTAGAGCAAGGCGAAATATGCCCCTGCTAAGAACCGAAACAGGAATACCGTCTTGTGATACGGTTCCTGAAAAGGCGGAAGATGGTGCGCTAGTGCGAACAGGAATGCGGACAATCCCCACGCGAGACTTAGCCTGCATCCCCACTCAAGACCGAAGCCCCGCAGCAATACCATCAGGCAGGAAATTAGAAACCAGCGGAACATTACTTCCTCATAAACTCCGGCACCTATGCTGGCCAGCAATAATGCCCTGGACGTGTTCCGCGCGGAATCCTCTGGGGCAATCGAAGTAATGGCCTCCGCTCCGCATAGCCGTGCTAAGAATAATAGGGGCAATGCCAGTAAAATGCTCTCCACCATCATTGCCGACCAAGTCTCGATGGATTGCCGAGGCCTCTCTTTCCAACGCCGACAGCTATAGCATAACAGGCTGACTCCCAGCACCGCACTGGGTAGCCATTCTAGACTGGAACTTCCCCGCTGGCGTAGCAGTAATCTTAATCCGGCATCTAAACCAGTTCGCCAAGGTAAATCATCGCCGGCGCTACTCAAGCGTACGCCCAGTTCATAACCGAACAATAACGCCAAGACAAAGCTTCCGGCTATCCAAGGATGTAAAGTGGCCTGAAAATAACCGGAGCCAAAAAACATAGTTTTCTTCACCAGAGCCTTATGAGAAGACTGCTTCGCCCTCGCCGCATGTTGTCCAGGTTCTATACTTTGGAAGGGAGTAGAGTCGTCTGGGGAGAAGCAAGGTTTGGAAAAACCCTAAGCGCTGGGGCCGCTCCGTTCGGCGGTTTCTAGGTAGGAATGCATTGTACCCACCAGCCCAGAGGATTGATTTGGCTAAGCTCCTCCAGCGGAACCTGACGGACGATCGAAGGGGCTGTGGCATCTGCCAGGTTTCTATAGCAGGGAATCGGTAGGGGTTGGGAATGCTTGTCCAATAGCAAGGCCACTAACTGCGCGGGAGGAGTGGAGGCGTTTCCTTCAGTACTAAGCGCGATTACCTGGCCCACGCTCCCATCGGAGAGTTCCACCATCGAACCGATAGGATATAACGATAGGCCTAATAATAATTCAGCAGCAGCGATGTCTAATCGGCCCCTTTCCGCTTCCGCTAACACCTCTAACAAGGCTTGGCGTGAAGAAACGGCTGGACGGTAAGGTCGCGGCGTACATAGAGCGGCATAAGTGTCGGCCATCGCCAGCAAACGGGCTAAACTATTAATCGCCTGACCCTGACGCCCGGCCGGATAACCGCTCCCATCTAACCGCTCATGGTGAGCCAGCACCCCCTCCACGAGCCAGGTTTCCTGAGGACAGCAGAGGCGGACGGCCTCCGCACTAATACCGACATGCGCTTCGATCTCGCGGCGCTGGGCATCGCTGAGAGGACCAGGATGTTCCAGAATATCAGAAGACACCGTGGCCATACCGGCATCATGTAGCAAGGCGGCTAACAGCACTAAGGCAGCCCTGGGCCGAAATTCGCGGTGTCGGTGAATAACGCGGGCCAGGATTTGCGCAGTGTTCCAGCCTAGTATCGCCGCCCACCGTTCCGGGGGCAAACTCGGACTTAGTAATTCCATAGGTTGACTTACACATTCCCGATCCGCTAGCTCCTCCGCGATGGCTAACAGTGGGCGATTTAGTATAGGCCGGCGCTGACATAAGGATTGGATGGCATGAGTTAAGGTGAGAATGTGTTGGCTAACGCGCCGGTGGCGCTCGGCCCCGGCCCTCATGGCTGCTATTTGCATTTTCAACCAGTTCACCCAACCCCCCAGTCCTTGTGCCAAGCGATTCTGGTCTAATATGCCTTCGGGCAATGCTTGCAATCCCCGCACCAGACACTCTACCATGCTAACCGTCAGCTGGTAACTGGCTAGCAGTCGGGAAGGGATTAAGGCGTCTTCGCTTAACATATCGCCAACCGATCGGAGGCTTTGTAAACATGCACGACATTCGGTTAACCAATGACGGGTTTGCCAGGACAAACCTCTGGGACCGGGCAGCTCCTGGGCGGGATGACCTTGCCAATTTTCCTTAGCCTCTAATTCTCGGGCCTGCGCCTCGACTAATTGCGTTTGCTGGTGCAGGGCCTGCGCCTGTTGACAAATTTCCTGAAGCTGACGTAAGCGGGGACTTAATTGACTCAAGGTTACGTTCTCACGCTGGGCTATCTCCTCTAAACGTCGGCGCAAGGCTGAGACCCGCTCGACCAAAGCTGCCTGGCTCATGGACTTCTCCCGCTTTGTCCCAGGTGGGGCCGGCACAATGCGCATTCGCTCAGTTTAATGTGTTTTCACCGCAGCCGTGATCCGGCTGCGATGGTTCGGCCGGCTCGCCCCTATCCTGCCAACTAGTCCTAAGCTAAAGCTGGCAAGCAGCAGAAAATATCACAAGCTCTCTACATACATCGGCTCAGATTTGCTGACTGCTTGAGACTTAGGTCGTCCTAAAGGTGTAGAAAAAACGTAAAAAAAACACTTGCCAGTTATTATTTCTTTGCTTAGATATAAACATGGCAAGATCATGGGGACTTGCCCAACTTAGGTGAAGGGAAGAACCACACATAAGGAGGCAATGCTTATGGCGCGAGCTCCTGCCATCAGTAAGTTGAGCATCTCAGAGATTCAGAAGATGCTCAATAAACGTCTGAACCAATTGCGCGCGTTGCAGGAACAAATCGAAAGTACGCTTGCTCAGTTAGGGCAGATTGAACAGCAGGCGACAGAAGAGATTCGTCAGGAACTAAGGGCGGTGCAAGGGGATGGAGAACGGCGTGGGCCTCGGGCGGCTGCTCCCGCGGCCGCTCCTCCGAAGCGGCGCGGCCGTCCTCCACAAGCGGAAGCGGGGTCCTTGCGGGAGTATATTTTGAAGGTGCTTCGTGACGCCGGTCGGCCTATGCGGCCTAAGGAAGTCGAGCAGGCCGTTCTTGATGCCGGGTATAAGACCACCAGCCAGCGCTTCTCTGTTATCGTCAATCAGACCCTCACAAAATTAGTCGAATCAGGTCAGGTGAAGCGCGATCCGAACACTCGCACTTATGCGGCTGCTTAGGCTGATTTTTGCCTCAGCACTCCTGGCTCACTCTATATGCCTGACTTGCGTGTATAAGAAGCCACCTGTTGAGATTTCACATCGTGCGGAGCTGCTGGAGATTGCTTCTAACCGAGGCATGGACGCCTTCATCTGCGAAGGTAACGTAGTCCTACTCTCTTGCTCCCTGTCATATCCGCCCCTCCAAGCCTATGTTAGGGATTGCCTTAGGCCCCTCCTGATAGTCCCCGACCCTGGGCAGTCCAGTAGTTAGAACCTAAGAAAAGATGCGATGACCGAACCGACGGTGGATGCTCTGCAGGCTTGTCTGGGGAGCTTAGTGGCCATAAAAAGCTAAGTTATCCTTCATAGACAGACCTTCACTGCCTCCCTATGCCCTTCAGGAACCTGCCTCATGAGCACGACGACTTGCTGGTTGGCGTGGCTGTGCATCTGGAGCCAGTTTAGCGACCCAGATAAGATGCTACCCAGCAAACTCGCGATAACTGGCCTGACGCCGGCCCGTGTGCAACCGGGGTTATCTGTGTTACACTACCGCATCAGCACGACCTCGCCGCAGTGTCAACAGTTATTTGACCAGGGCTTGGCGTACCTTTACAGTTACGTGTGGATGGAGGCAGCACGCAACTTTGAAACCGCGCTGTTGTATGACAAGAACTCTGCCCTCTGTTGGTGGGCTCTAAGCCGCGCTCTGGAAAGTTGGGGCAAGTCCGCCGAAGCGAGCAAGGCGTTGGAAAAAGCTTGGCAATTACGAGATTTAGCCAGCCCTTCCGAGCAATTGTTGATCACCGCTCGGGCTCAGGAAAAGGGTCTCATTCAGGAATTGAAGACCGCTGAAGCACGACGCCAAGCGGCCATCGCCACTATAGACCGCTTACTCAGTTTGCATGAGGACGACGAGGAAGCCTGGTTTTATCGGGCACAATTAGCCTGCGGCGGCAAACTGTTCGGGGGCGACGTGCACGCGGTGCCGTTCTATAAGGCCCTATTGCGCGTGAACCCTTTGCATCCGGGAGCTAATCACGAATTAGTACATTATTATGAGAATGCTCGGCAGCCAGCCCTCGGTTGGCAGGCGAGTGAAAACTATATCCGCAGCTCGCCAGGTATTCCCCATGCCTGGCACATGCAGGCCCATTTGGCCACGCGTTTAGGCCGCTGGGACCGAGCTAATGCTTCGAGCCGTCGGGCGGTCGAACTTCAGCTCGCCTATCATCGAGACTTGCTGGTCCCGCCGGAACAGGATCATCAATTCGTACATCATGTGGAGGTGTTGGCTATTTCGCTCGTCCATGATGGACGGTTCCAGGAAGCCCGACGCTTACGGGCCTTGCCGGGTATCAGGAATCAGAACGCAGCAGTCTGGTTTCGCCTCTATCTGGCCGAGGGCGATTATGAGGCAGCACGGCAGATAGCGGAGAACAATCGTCGGCACGATAAGTTATCCGGGGCCTATCAATCGGCTTTAGTAGCGTTAGCGGAGAATGATTTAGACCGAGCCTTGGCTGAGATACACGTTTTGGAGCAAGCCTGGCGTGAACGTCCGGGCCGACGCGAGTTGGAGCTGCAGTTACTGGAAACGCGAGGAATTTATCTGTGTCGGTCGGGCGCTATAGACGCGGGCCTAGGCTTGCTTGAGAAAGCCGTCCGCATGACGATGGACGACTATCGTCATCACGCGTGGGGCAACGGAGCATATTACATGGAAATCTGGGGCGAAGAGGCGCTACGAGGCGGTAAGTGGGAGTTAGCGGAAGAAGCATTCCTGGAGGCATTAGCCCATGATTCCGGAAGTGTACGCGGCGCGCTAGGCTTGGCCTTGCTCAAGGAACGTACGGGCGATGATACCAGCGCGCAACGGTATCACGAACTGGCTCGGCGGTTCTGGGCCCAGGCAGACCCGGGACATTTTCCGCGCCTCCTGGAGAGAATGCGGAACCACCTTCATTTTGGCCTTCGTAGCTCGTCACGTACTGGAGGAGTGCAACCGTGAGCTGCGTAGTCTGGTGCACCATCTTTGCTGTACCCGGACTGGCGCACGGCGAGTCCGTCGGGCCGAAGCCAGGAGAACGCTTGGCCCCGTACATGTCCGTCATCAGCGTCGGGCCGAAACGCGGTCAGCTTCATTGTTTTGTTTGAGAAACAGCCGA
>JANWVZ010000105.1 GCA_025056555.1 Gemmatales bacterium
GATCCCATAAGGTGGACTTGGACAAACCGTTGACTGGCTGGGCAACTCTAAGCTACAAAATCAGCATCCTGGCGCAGTGTCCCGTCTTGCTGGTCAAATGACAGGGGCGACCGCCGGTAGCAAACCGCCTCGCATTCGAGCGGCAGGAGCCAACTCATGGAAGCGGCCAGCTGGGGCAAGACGCACCGGAGCGCGTTGGTGATTATTCCGCCGGAGAGCATCTGGCCACCGATCCAGGCGCTGAGGCAGAGATATGATCGGCAATACCAGCGCTGGATGCCTCACGTCAACGTGTTGTATCCGTTTGTGGCCGAGGAGCACTTTCCGCAAGCGGCGGAAGTCGTCGGGCAAGTCCTGCACCGCGTGCCCAGGTTTGTGTTACGCTTGGAACGGTTTCGCTGGTTTGTCCATAGTAGTGGGACGGCGACAGTGTGGCTCGAGCCGTGGCCCAGTGAAGCGGTGCGTGGACTGCACGCGGTGCTGTTGGAAGCGTTTCCTCAGTGCGACGACGTTACGCGCTTTCCCCAGGGCTATACACCCCACCTCAGCGTTGGCCAGACCAGCGCTCTGGGCGTCGAACAGTTTGTCGCGCGCTTGCAGGCTCATTGGTCGGCGCTGGAGTTTCCCGTTTCGCAGGTAGCCCTGATTGCCCGACCCGAAGAAGGGCCGTTCTCCATCAGCTGCGTTGTGCCGTTAGCCGCGGGACGCTAGGGGACTGGCCCAGCCGTGTGGGGTGGCACTGCAACGGCTGCCGCGCGACTGGCCCGATCTTGCTACGGTTCCTTGGGCAAGTGACGGGAATCGCCACTCCGCTCGGTAGCGTTTGCAGAGGCGTTTGCGAGGCGGGTGGCCGTCAGGCACCCTCTGCAGCAGAACCCTGATGGCATGGGATGCTGTCTGACGTTGCCAGCGGTGGGCTTCGGCAGATGTAGTCGGGAAGAAGTCGGACTATTCGCCGGCCCACCCCCAGCCGTCCTTAGCGCAACAATCGTTGTGCTTGGCAGGCCGGCCGCGGAATGCTCGGCAGTTGATTACAGGCGGCTCGCAACTTTAGCCGAAATTATGCTACGAGCGGGGCGGAGCACAACTACCGGCGCGGGGTTGCAGTAACTCACGAGGGAGAAGGATATGAGCCACGATCGAAGTATGCGCACGCGCCCGCTGTGGCACTGGGCCGCAGGGTTGACTTTCGGCTTCGGTAGCCTTGGGCTGGTGTTGGCTGAGGAACCGGCTCGCCTGCCGATCCAGGATACACAGGAACCCGCGGCGAGTCGCCCCGTGGAGGAGATTGCTGCTGAGCCGGCGGCTAAGGCCGAGGAACTCACGTTAGAAAAAGCCATTGCCTTAGCATTGCAGAAACAGCCCAACATTGCTGCCGCCCAGGCCAGCCTGCATGCGGCTCAGATTCAATATCAGACGGCCCACTCGCCCTTCGCCATCTTCACCGGACCGCAAATCATTTATCGTCGGCAACAGGCCACCCACGGCTTAGCGATTGCCCAAGCCGGTCTGACCCAGGCGGAGCTGGAGACTATCCAAGCTGTGACGCGCAATTATCTTTCCTTCCTCTATGCCCGCGAGCAGACAGCGATCGCCGACGAGACTGTGCGGAGCTTAGGGGTCATGGCGCAACTGGCCAAGAAACTGGTGGATGCCGGCAGCCGCGAAGTTACCACTTCGGACCTGGAACGCATCAGCACCTACCAGCTGATAGCACAGACCCGGCTGGCACGGGCGCGTTTAGGCAGCGAACAGGCACGGGCCGCCTTGCGCGAAGCCATCGGGTTATCGGAAAAAGAGGCCCTGAACGTCACGGCGGTCAGCCTGGCCGATTATTACGATTCGGTTACCAAGCACATGCGCGAGCATAAGCAAACCATCTCCTGCGATAAGGCCGTCGAGTTGGCCTTAGCCCACCGGCCGGAAGCGACGCAGGCGCATCTGTTGGCAGAGGTGATCGCCCTGGAAGTGCAGGCGCAGGGGCTGACCTTGCGTACCAATGCCCTGACGTTTGCTGCCCGCTCCGACATTCACGCCAAGACCTTACCAGCCACCATCCTGGATCCCGACTATCGTCCCGGTCCGATAGGGCCGGAAATGCCTGCGGTGCTGACAGGCACGCGACGATCCCGCCAGTCGCGCACGGAAGCGCTCTATCATCGGGCCCTGGCGGGCGCAGAAAAAGTGGACCACCTCGTTGCCTTGGAGGTGCGGGTGCTGTGTGCTCGCCTGCTTGAGCTGGAGGAACAAGTGAAATTGTTGCGGGAAGCTGCCGAACGCGCGGGCAAACTGCGCAAGGATGCTGAGAAAGCCTATGCCGCGGATCAGCTGAGTACGGAGAAAATGCTCACCGCGCAATTATTAGACGCGCAGGTGCGCGCCGATCTGAATGAGGCCCTTTACAACTATTGCATCACCTTAGCGGCGCTGCAACGCGCGACGGCCGGCAAACTCTGGGAAGCCTTGGTCTCGGCACCCTGAATCTGGTTGTCCCGAAAGCGACTCACTCGATGGGGAGGCGAGAAAGCATGGTGCGGCGCATGAATCGTGCAGCATTTGGTATCGCCTTATTCGCATTTGTCGTGAGCACCCTGGTGTCGGTGCGCGGCTCGGAAAAACAGGGCAAAGGGCGCGTGCTGCGCGTCGGACTCAGTCAGGCGTTATTTCGCGGCAGCGACCCGCGCCTGATGTTGGCTCTGATGCAGCCGCTGGGAGATTTGTTTTCCTCTCAGACTGGGATTGCCTGCGAATTTGGCGTGTTCGCCGATCCGGCCGACATCGGGCGTAACCTGGCCGCGGGGGACTTAGGTCTAGGTATTATGCACGGCATTGATTATGCCTGGATTCGCGAGCAATACGCGGACATCAGACCTTTATTACTATGCGCCAACGAAACCATTGCCCTCAAGGCCTATATCTTAGTGCGAGAGGATTCCTCCTATCGGGGAATTTCCGATCTCAAGGGTAAGAGCATTGCTTTTCCTAAGCGGAGCCTGAATCACTGTTATCTCTATACGCATAAGGTCATCACCGAGGCCGGGGAGAACCCGGCAGCCTTTTTCGGGTGCTCACCAGAACCGGCGAACATCGATCAGGCCCTAGACTGGGTCTTTGAAGGTAAGGCCGCGTGTACCGTCGTGGATGGTATTAGTTTCGAAACCTATCGGCAACGAAAGCCGGGGCGAGCCAAGGCATTGCGAGTTCTTCATGAATCGGGGTATTATCCTACCGCGGCTATTATCTATAGTCCGAAAAGGTTGCCGGAGGATATCCGCGAGAAAGTTTATCTAGGTCTCAGCACGGCTCACGAGCGCTTAGGAGGCCGACAGTTGCTGACACTATGGCGGCTCAGCGCCTTCATCCCCCCGCCGCCGGAATACGAAACCTTATTAGTCAACGTGTTGAAAGAGCATCCTCGCCCGATTGTTCCCGCGGCCTTTATCGCGGAAGCATCGCCTGCGGGGCAATGAGCATCACGGGGCCCGCACTTGGGCGCCGAGATGTTTTTCCAGACGGCCGACGATTTTCTGATAAAGCTTAGCCACTTCTTTGTCCGTGAGTGTGCGATCATCGGCCTGGAACGTGAGCGACCAGGCCAGGCTTTTTTTGCCGCTCGGAATATTAGGACCGCGATACACATCAAACAGATGTACTTCCCGTAATAAAGGTTGGCCCGCGGTGACAATTTCCTGGCGGACATGCTCAGCAAGTGTGCTTTCGTCCACTAGAACAGCGAGGTCCTGACGCACTGGCGGGAAGGGGGAAACAGCGCGACAGGCAAACCGTTCAGGAAGATAAGGCAGCAAAAGCTCTAAGTCGAGCTCGGCGACATAGACCTCGCGTCGGCCCAGTTGATAAGTGTCGTTCAGATGAGGATGCAATTGTCCAGCGTAACCGAAGACTATGGGGGCGGAAGGTGAATTAGTCGGGGGCAGCGTCTTAGAGGCGCCGTGGGAGGTCGAGGGGCGGAGCACTAAAGCGGCCGCGCGGCGGGGGTGCAGCCAGCTGACACTGGTCGGTTGCCATTCTGTCCAAGCGGTTCCCCGCGCTGCCTCGCCCAGATGCAACGCTTCGAGCAAGCCTTCGAGCACGCCCTTCAGGTCGAAGAAATCCTGCGCGGGTGGTTGCGCTGCGCTGTCCCAGAACTCAGGCAGACGCGGTCCGGTCAGCACCAGGGCGAGGTGACGTCGTTCGTCAGGAAATTTTTCTCCCGGTCGCGGCAAGTACACGTATCCCAGCTCAAACAGGCGCAGGCGGTTGGTTTCGCGCAGGTGTTGGGCGGCTATCTCCAGCACACTGCATAGCACGCTGCGGCGCAGCACCGAACGGTCGGGATGGATGGGGTTCAGCAAACGGACATAATCGGCCCCGTCGCCGACCAACGGACGTTCCCGTTCCGCACGGGTCAGGGCGTATGTGATTACCTCCTGACAGCCCAGAGTCACCAGAATATCGCGAATGCGATCTTCGACGTGCCCGTCGCGAGGCGTCTGGTAATCGGGCAACGGATCGCGGGGCAGGGTCGGGGGAATACGGTGGTAGCCATAGATGCGGACGATTTCCTCCACCAGGTCGGCGGGGCCGTGTTGCACGTCGAGACGATGGCGGGGCACCGTTACGAGCCAAGTATCCTGGTCCGAGGGAGTCACCGTAAACTCGAGACTGCGGAGTATCCTGAGGATGTCTTCGCGGGGGATGGGGTACCCGATGGTGCGATGGATGTATGCCAAGGACAGGGAGACTTGCTGATCTGCAGGCCGTGCTGCGTACACATCAACCAGTCCCCGTGCCACGGTGCCCTGGGCCAGTTGTCGCATCCATTCCGCAGCGCGACAGGCCGCCGGTTCGACCAGATCGGGGTGTACTCCCCGACTGAAGCGCAGGCTTGCCTCGCTGGGCAAATCGAAATGTCGGGCAGTGCGGCGAATCGAAACCGCATCAAAATTCGCCGATTCGAGCAACACCTTCTGGGTGAGCGGCCCGACTTCCGTTTCGCGCCCGCCCATGACTCCAGCCAAGGCAATCGGTCCTGCCGTGTCCGCGATGACCAGATGGTCAGGGTGGAGAGTTCGCACCTGTCCGTCGAGCGTAGTCAGGGTCTCGCCCAGTCGTGCGCGGCGGACGAAGAGGTGGGGCGTTTGGCCGTGTGCGCGGTCGCGAAGTTTGTCATAGTCGAAAGCGTGCAGAGGCTGGCCCCATTCGAGCAGAACGTAGTTGGTAATGTCCACCAGATTGTTGATCGGACGCATGCCGGCCAAGAGCAGGCGCAGTTGCAGCCAGGCAGGGGAAGGAGCCACTTGAACGGAGTCGAGGATCAGAGCGGCATAGCGCGAGCACAGGCTGACGTCGGCGATGGTAACTTGCACCTGCGCCGCGGCATCCTGGGGGCCGAAGAGCACCTGGGTCGGCGGGTAGCGCACTTGTTGCCCGGAAAGCGCCGCTACTTCGCGAGCCACACCCAGCATGGATAGGCAGCGGGCCATACTCGGCAGCACGTCGAGTTCGAGCACGATGTCGCCGAGGTACTCGGCCAGGGGCAGGCCTGTGGGCGCGTCGGGATCAAGCAGGAGGATCCCCTCGTGTTCCTCGGCGATGCCCAATTCCAAAGCGGAACAAACCATGCCTTCACTCAGCACACCGCGAATCCGCGCCGGCTTCAGCGGCCGTAACACACGCTCCGCTGAGTAACCGTCAATGAGCACGGCCCCGACGCGCGCTAAGACGACCTTCTGGCCGCGGTCGCCCGGCTTCAGATTAGTCGCCCCGGTTACGACGGTGATGGTGCCCGAGCCGTAATTCAAATCCACTAGGTGGAGACGGTCGGCATCCGGGTGTTTGCGGACTTCCAGGACTTCGGCAATGACCACCTTATCTTCATCCCAGACCGGGCTGGGGTGTTCGGATTTGAGGCGCAGCCCGGGCGGGATGGGCACACCAACGGGGCGAACGCCTGTGACTTCGAGTCCAGCCAGGGTCAGCCGTTCGGCGAATTCGGCGACCGACCAGGGAATGTCCACATATTCCTTAAGCCAGCGTAGCGATACTTTCATAAGGCCACCTCATGCGGCATCAGCGGCGGGCGGGGAGCGACGGCAGCTAAAACTGCTCCAGGAAGCGCCGCGCGTTGCTCCAGAACAGGCGGATGTCGTGGATGGCATATTTGAGCATGGCCATACGTTGCGGCCCCATGCCGAAGGCGAAGCCCTGGAAGCGCTCCGGGTCGTAGCCGCCGTGGCGCAACACCACAGGGTGCACCATGCCGGCGCCGAGGATCTCGAGCCAACCCGTCCCTTTGCACAAAGTGCACGACGAAGCCGCTGCCGCAGTCCCGGACGAACCGCTGGGACCGGGCACCTCGCCCTGACACAGGATACAGTCCACGTCCACTTCGATGCTCGGCTCGGTGAAGGGGAAGTAGCTGTTCCGAATGCGGATCCGCCGCTCGCCACCGAAGAAGCGCTTGGCGAAGGTGCTCAACGTACCGATCAGGTCGGAGAGACTGATGGATTCGCCGATAGCTAAACCTTCCACCTGCTGGAATTGGATTTCGCTGCGGGCGGTGATTTGCTCATAGCGATAACACATGCCCGGCAGCACAACGCGAATCGGTCGGGGACAGTATTGCCGCATGACGTGAATCTGGCCGGGGGAGGTGTGGGTGCGCAGCAGGACGCCGGGGGTAGTCGTGTGAAACGTATCCCATAAATCCCGGGCCGGATGGTGCGGCGGCATGTTGAGCAACTCGAAATTGGTCAGGTCGTCCTCCACTTCGCGGCTGCGATATACCTGGAAGCCCAATTCGGCGAAAATCGCGAGGATGTCGCGCATCACCTGAGTAGCGGGATGAAGTCGGCCCCGTAACACAGGCCGGCCTGGCAGAGTGACATCGAGGGCTTCGGCGGCCAGGCTCCGCGCCAGTTCCCGCTGATGGAGTTCAGCCTTTTTGTGTTCGAGCGCGGCCAGCAGCGCTTCCTTGAGGGCATTAACCTGCTGGCCGTATGCTGGGCGATCCTGCGGAGGCAGTTGAGCCAGGCGTTTCAGCGCCTGCGTCAGTGCTCCGTTCTTGCCCAGGAATTGGCTATTCCAGGAACGCAGAGCGGCCTCGTCGTGAACCTGTTCCAGTTGCGCGAGCGCTTGCTGGCGCAGTTGCTCAAGCTCCATACCGCCCCCGTGCCCAATCAGGCAGAACTGGCGGAGGCCAACGGTGCGGGCAGGTGCTGCCGGGCCAGACGCACCAGCTCATCGAAGGCGACGGGATCATGGACGGCGAGCTCTGCGAGGGCCTTGCGGTCCAAATCTACGCGGGCGCGCTGCAGCGCGGCGATGAACGTCGAATACTTCAGGCCGCGGGCACGGCAGGCGGCGTTGATCCGCAGAATCCACAACCGTCGGAACAGGCGTTTACGTTGTCGGCGGTCGCGGTAGGCAAAGACACCGGCGCGGATGGCCGTGATCAGCGCCTGCTTGAACAGGTTCTTTCGACCGAGGAAGTAGCCTTGGTTCCGTTTCCGCAAGCGCCGGCGGAAAGCGGTGGTATTTTTGCCGGAACGAGCCCGCACCATGACTGACTCTCCCTAGCTGATGGCAGCGGCAATCTTGGGGGCGATCGCGCCTTCGACAGGCACCGCGGGCCGACGCAGTTGCCGTTTGCGCTTGGACCGCTTATGGCTGAGCAGGTGGCGACGCCCGCATTTCTGCCGCATCACTTTGCCGTTGGCCGTTACTTTGAAGCGTTTTTTCGCGCCCTTATGGGTTTTCTGTTTCGGCATGGCTTTCCTCAGCGATGGGCCTGAACCGGCCGCGAAAGCATGAGCAACCATGCCCAGCTTCCCGTGCACGGGGCAGGCAGGTCAAGTATTATACACACGTTGGCCCCGCGGTCACTACTTTCGCGGCAAGGGACGGGCCTTCTTCCCCGGCGGACTGGTGATGAGCCTGGTCGGGCATACGCGACGCCAAGCCGACCCGATACCTCCGCGGGGCTATTTCGGAGCTAACATGGCCACTAACCGTCTTCCTTCCAGTGCCGGCGGCCGCTCCAGCTTGCACAAATCTTGTACCTTTTCCAAGACTTGTTCCATAACGCGCTGCCCCTCTTCGACGTGCTGCATCTCGCGACCGCGAAACTGGACGGTAATTTGCACCTTATCGTGATGCTCCAGGAAGCGTCGAATCTGATTGACCTTGGTTTCGATGTCGTGTTCGCCGGTTTTGGGCCGCAACCGCACTTCCTTCAATTTGGGCTGATGCTGGCGTGCTTTGGCCTGTTTGCGCGACTGCTCATATTTGTACTTGCCATAATCCATGATGCGGCAGACTGGCGGCCGCTCCATCGGGGCCACTTCGACCAGGTCCAGGCCTGCCTCGCGTGCCCGCTTCAACGCTTCCGAAGTCGGAACGATGCCCAGTTGCTCGCCGTTGACCCCTATCAGGCGAATCGGACTGATACGAATCTGTTCGTTGACCCGTACTCCCCGTTCAGGCCCTGGCCGCGACATACGTGGTAGCGGAATACTTGTACCTCCTGAGAAGTTTTGTACCCTTCATTATTCTGATACCGTCCGCCGGGGGGATGGTCAACTGGTTTTTTGCAGAATTTTCGCACTTTCTGTCGCGCTCCGTTCGGCGGGAGGCTCGCCGGTATTCCACCAGGGGCGACGGCTGGGCCATAGCGGAAACAGCATTCCAGGCGGGACAAAGCCGCGGCGGATGTGTCGCAATTCATCTACGATATAGAAGGCTTCAGGGTCGGTCGCTTCGATCAGTTGACTCACCGTTGCCAACTTCGAGCGCGGCACCACGCTGAACAGTAAATGCACCGGCCCCATCACGCCTTGCCCATCCAAGCGCGTGATGCCGAAGCGGGCTTCCCGAAAGGCCTGCACCATGATGCTGGGGTCTTTGCGCGTAACGATCTGCACTACCGCATAGCCTAAAGCCATCCAGTCCTCGACACACACGCCCAGATAATTACCCACACCAAAACCGGCCACAAACGCTACGAAGTAGCTCGGCGAGGTCAGATTCCGCATCACCTGGGTAATGGCCACCAGCCACAGGCTGATTTCCACTAACCCCAGAAGCGGCGCCACCACTCGTTGGTGGCGGGCGACCAGGATCGTGCGGATGGTGCTCAGGGTCACCACACACGTTTCCGCAACAAAAATCGCCAGCGTCCATGCAGTGGAATGCCCTGCCTCCATGCCTCGTTCTGCCTCCCGAAGTTGAGCCTGAGCCTTCGGCACCCTTGGGTGGTCCACTCGTCGGCGGTGTCCTGGCCGGTGCCGGGCCCTCTTATAAAGCCGACTCACTTTTCCAAGCAAGTGCAACTTTTCCGAAGACCGGCGGCCTCGTCAACATTATCTGGGCCGGCTGATTAAAAAGTTGGACGCGAGGGCCGTCCACCGGGACTCGCTTGCGGTAGGCTCCTCGCGCCCTATGGTGTGGGGAGGGTCGGGAGAGTAGAGCCTCTCCGTGGGACTCGCGACTCGCTTACAAGTCCCACTTCTTCCGTTTCTAGCAGCAAGGCATGTGCCAAACGGTTGTGTCAGCCCTACCCTCGTTCAACGACATTGCTCCGAGCCTCGTATTTCGTGCTGTTTCGGCGAAATACCGTTAGTGGGCTGCAGATCCCTAGCCCTGCGGTGGCGTTGTAGCATTATCACACACTCCTGTGGCGCTTTGCAACGAACCTTCGCCCAGGGTGCGGATGCGCGCCAGATCCTCGACGGTATCCAGGTCGTAAAGAATCCCCGCGCAGGCGACGGCGACCTCGACGACCCGCTGCTGGCGGACATAGGCATTGATTCCACCGGGCCGCGGGAATTGCCATAACCGCTCCACATGCGACCAATCCAACAACACCGGATGGCCCCGCCGACCCTGATAGGTCGGGACGTACACGCACTCGCGGCGACCAGCCCGATAGGCCGCGATTAGTTGCCGCACGACTTCCGCGCTGATGGCCGGATAATCCGCCGGGCATAATAACCACGCTTCCGCGCGTCCGCGCTGCCGGGCCCACCACCACAAACCCGCTTCCACCGTCTCGCGCATATCGGCCGTGGGGTGCTCCAACACGACAGGCGTAGCCCCTGCCTGTTCGACGCATGGCGCCGCCTGGGCATTTGCCGTGGACAGGATCACCAGCACCGCCGACGCTCCTCCCTGCCGCAACGCCCGTACCACGTGCTCCAACACTGTCTGCGAGCCAAGCCGCTGAAGCAGTTTATTGCTGCCGAAGCGGCTACTTCTCCCAGCGGCCGGCACCAATCCGACAATCACGACGAGGTCCCCGTGGGCCAGACAGGCTCGAAATGGCGCAACTTTTCTGCTTCGGCCGCACCGAGGTTGCGAACGGCGATAAGTTCCGCCACGACGCTGATGGCGATTTCCGCCACGGTCTGCGAGCCGATGTTCAGGCCAATCGGCGCTTTGACGCGGCGAAGCACATCCTCGGCAATGCCTCGCGCCAGCAAATCCTCGAAAATCAGGCGGATCTTGCGGCGGCTACCGATCATGCCCACGTAAGCGGCGCGGCTCGGTGCCAGGTAGTAAAGGGCTTCCTCGTCATGGTGGTGCCCGCGGGTTACGATCAGGCAGTATGTGTGGGGCGTGATGTCGTGCGCTCGCAGGTGCTCGAGCACCGGGGCCAACGGCCCGACCAGAATCCGCTCGGCGTGCGGAAAACGCTCGCGATTGGCGTAGGCTTCCCGATCATCCAGCACCCACACGGCGAAATCCGCTTCCTGAGCCAAGCGAGCCACCGCCTGACCGACATGGCCGGCGCCGACGATCAACAGGCGAATCCGCGGCGCTAGGGGCACCATGGCGAAACCTTCCCGACTTTGCGGCCGCGGTAATGGTTCCAATCGCGGCAACAGCGGCACCAGCTCGGGCGGCAAGGCCTGAGCGTGAAGCTGCGCCACCACCCGATGTTCCCGATCCAGCAACCAACGCGCTCCTGCGGAAAAACCGTCCCGCGGGTGCAGCGCGATCACTTCCAGCCCGCCCGAACCGTGGCTCAGGTGTTCCAGGGCACGATGGAAGTATTCCCTCAGCCCCGACACGTGGAGCGCTTCACCCAGCAAGGCCTGAACGGCAATGGTCATACGCCCACCACAGATTAACCCGTCGTCCCAGCCGTAATCGTGGTCGAGGTGAAACACCAGCAATTCGGGGCGATGCGGGTCGGTGCACCGCCAGGCACGCTGTTTGACCTCGGCCTCGACGCAACCGCCTCCCAGTGTCCCGACTTGCCGACCGTCGGCAAATAACAGCATCGCCGCACCAGGTTTCTGCGGCGTCGAGCCGCGCGTTTCCACCAGTGAACACAACACCGCGGGCGTGCCACTTTCTAAAGCACGCACCGTCGCGGCCAGCACCTCGCGCAGCATCCCCTCGGCCTCGCTATCCAAGCTCCTTTTTGCAGAGCGACCCTTCGGAGCGACCGTGTGTGGTGGATCATACGGCCCGCGGATAGGCTCGGCAAACCATCCTGCTCACCGCGGCGCCGCAGAATATTCGGCAAAGTACCGCCGCGGGCCATTCGCGGCCTGGCGCGGCAGGGGACGAGCGATGACAGGGCGAGACCCTTCCCGCTGGCCAGTTCCTGCGCCACCCCATAAAATCGCCCACGTCGGGCTTGTCGAACCTGGGCAGGTCATTAAAATGACCTTAGTGGCATTTGGATGTCCTTGAGGGAATTATGGGCGGATTCCTGTTGGATACCGTGGCACGGGTCACGGGAGCTACGGTCAAGCAACTGATTCACTGGGACCGCACCGACCTGATTCGTCCCTCCATCGCCCGAGCCCGCGGCAAAGGGACACGCCGCGTCTATTCCTTCTGGGACGTGTTGGCGATCCGAACCGCGGTCATGTTGCGCCGCGAAGGGATCAGTTTGCAGAAGATACGTCAGTGTCTGCGGTATTTGCGGAAGGTGTATCCCCAATGGCCGCAACCGCTGGCC
>JANWVZ010000106.1 GCA_025056555.1 Gemmatales bacterium
GCACGCGACCATCGGGCTGCGGGCCGGGCCAGACCGGTCGCGGTTGCGCCGGTTTTTCTTCGCTGGGGACCTGTCCGCCCAGATAGAGGAAGGCGGACATCGTTATCAGGGAAATCACCAGGACGGAGAGGGCAGCAACTTTCTGATTCTTCCATGGGCCATACATAGTTCCGTTCCTCCAAATCCACAGGTGAAACTCCACAGCCGGCTTAGTGGTATTCAAGTTCTAGAAGTAGGTATAGACAGGCGACGCTAGTAGGCCAAAGGGAAGATTGTGTGAATAATGTTCAGAAAAGGTAGGTCAGGAACCACATTTGGCGCCGGATACTTCATATGTAATTTTGCAGCAATGTGAGTTTATGACTTGGATAAACGCAAGTTCTTATTGGTGTTGGTATGTTGGGTTTTAGGGACAGGTAAAAATTGCATGAACTAATCACCTAGAAGGACGATTCGGTCGGGCGGAGCAGCGAGCTGAAGGCGAAGGCCCGGTCTGAGGTCGGGTGCCTGGCAAGTGGGAACACGCCAATAAATAGTCTGCGTGCTGGCGACCAGTTCCACTTGAAGGAAATCGCCATGAAATTCGGCACGTTTGACAATGGCCTCAAGACGATTCGCGGTTTGTTCATCGGCCAGTTGCCAATGTTCCGCGCGGACTAAGCAATATTTCGGTTGCCTGGAGGAATTGAGGCTGCTTTCTGAACGTGCACACCACGAACCAAAGGGGGTTTCTATGCAACAAATGCCGTTATCCTGACTTAGCAATCGGCACGGGAGGAGATTGCCCAAGCCGAGGAATGTAGCGACGAAGCGAGATGTGGGCCGGTCATAAACTTCGCGGGGGGTACCGACTTGCAGGATACGCCCCTGGTGCATCACCGCCAAGCGGTCGGCCAGGGAAAGGGCTTCGCTCTGATCGTGGGTTACGTAGAGGGCGGTGATGTGAGTTTCGCGTTGGATGCGGCGGATTTCCTCCCGCAATTCTTGGCGCAGGGCGGCGTCGAGATTGGAGAGGGGTTCATCGAGAAGTAAGACTTGTGGGCGGATGACTAAAGCGCGGGCCATGGCGACGCGCTGCTGCTGACCGCCTGAAAGCTGACCAGGATAACGGTCGCGCCACGCTTCAAGGCGCATCAACTGTAGAATGTCGTTCACTCGACGTTGAATTTCCGCGCGAGGTAAACGCCGCACTTCTAATCCATACGCAATGTTTTCAAACACGGTGCGATGCGGCCAGAGCGCGTAATGCTGAAAAACAATGCCCAGATTACGCCGTTGCACAGGAACGTGCCGCATCGGTCGGTCCGCGAAATAAATTTCCCCCTGATCCGGTTGCAGGAACCCGGCGATCAAGCGTAACAGCGTCGTCTTGCCGCAACCGGAGGGTCCGAGGAGAAAGAACAGTTCTCCCGAGGCCACGGTCAGAGAGACGTCGTGAACGGCGACGGTAGTGCCGAAGCGCTTGCTTACCTGATCAAGCCGAACCGCGGTCATGCGCCCCCTTTCTCTCCTGAGGCTGATCGAAGTTCGCCCTGCCGGTGCTGGTTCTCAGCAAAAGTTTTACCTTGCCATAGGCTTAATGGAAACTTAGGCTGTTATAGGTGGCGCTTTTGTCCAGGGGAGGAATGATCATGGCGCGGCGCATGATGGCGATGACGATGGGAATATGGGGCGTGTTACTCAGCCTGACAGCATCGGGCCAGGAAACACCGCTAAAACCGCCAGCGACGACCAGCCCGACGCAGAATGATGATAAGCCTGGTTCGGGGAATAAACCGGCGACGACCTCGGAGCGCGACCTGGCGCAGCTGGAGGCTCGTCTGGAAAAATTGCAAACCGAGGTGGCGCAATTGACCAAGACGGTTGCCGAATTGAAACAACACCTGAGTGTGCTGGGGCAGGGTTTGAGCGCGGTGGATAAGAGCCTGGACGAACTCAAGAAGGATGTCGCGGCGGTGAACACAGTATTGCAACAACAAATGATGGCCAAGCGGCTGGACGAACTTCACAAAGAGGTGGCCCAGCTTCGCGACTCACTGAAACAGGAAATGGAGCGGCTGCACTTGGCCATTGCTCGGGCAACGTCGCCAGAAGTGCGCAAGGCGTTCTCGCCGCCTATGGCCATGGGGCAAATTATCCTGCGCAACGACTGGAGCTTGCCAGTTACGATCACCGTGGATGGGGGAACCTATACTTTGTCCCCGGGCGAGGAACAACGAATCTACCGCACGGCAGGAACATTCAGCTATGAAGTTCACGGCTGGCAACCGTTACGCACGCGAACGTTAGCGGCAGGCGAACAGTTCCTTATCCGCATTTCGTTTCCTTGAACCTCAGGTACAATTCACAGTTTCTGTCCACAATAGCCTGCGAAAGACCACCATGTCCGCCTGCGGTTAGCGAATCGGCGGCAGCATGAAAAAGTCGCGAGGACTGCGAACATACGGGTTCCAGCTGTAGAGGAGAGGCTCACCCGTGATCGGATGGTAGCCGTGGCACGGCGGAATAATCAGGGGCGGAGGCCCGATACCGTTGACCGGTTGACCAGGTTTGTCGGTGGGGCCTGCTAAGCCGTACGGACAGCGGTGCCAATAGAAACTCTGAATTCGGAAAGGCGGGTGGAAATTCATCCAGGGATAAAGAATATCGCCGGCCTGCGCCATCAGGGGAGCGCCAAACCAGACGATTACGCTCCAAATCCAACGACGGCTTATGCTACCTGTGCGCCCTGCGACACAAGTTGACGCCTCTGAAGCCAGTAGTCCTAAGGCGCGTTGCGGCATGATAGTTCTCCTGAGTGGAGGACACTCCTAGAGATCACGGCGCAAATCTGCATGTTCCTGCAAACCGTCAGCGCGTCATGAGGAATCGAGAAGTCTTGAAGGCTCATCGGCAACGCCAAGACTCAGCTACGCCAGTTTCCTGAAGGTTTTTCAATTTCCGGAACAAGCTGGTTCCGAACTGAGGCAACACAGCTTAGATAAGCTCTGGAACGAGTTTCCGAACTGGAATGATGCCAAGGGGCGTGATGCTTCTGCCAAGAATTTGCAACCCGCGGGAGTTCTCCCGGACGCATTCAGTAACGAGCCTGCCATCTCTTCTTGGAGAGAGTCTCACCCAGCGGTGCTGTTGCCGTCAGGTAACGATCAGGAACGAGATAGCTCTGGCAGCTGTTTTTGCGAAACATTCCTTACCTTAGGCAAACTGCAACGCTCCAGGGCGTGAGCGCGGCACGGTACGAGGCCTTGCAGCGGGATAAGCCAGGCTTATTGCATAGGTGGGTTAGCCACGACCTTGACGACAGCAACGCGAACGGGTGCCTGGTTGATGGGTTTACCGGGAACAACAGCGCGTTTCAACTCCAAAGTGACCATCATGCCGCTGGTCAAATCCTTCACCTCACCCTTGACGCCCCCGAGGCGAAAATCGGGGTCTGCTTTAGGATCAGGTTTAAAGGGCTTGAAGACAGGTTTTCCCTTCTCATCAACCTGATACGGCGAGGGAGGAGGTAGACGCACTTTCACATCCTCAGCCAACTCGTATTCCATTTCCTGCTGACGGTCCACGTAATGATAGTAGGTCCGCGGATTGCGCGGATCGGCGTTAGGATTGGGTTCCAAAACGCGAAAAGTCACCAGAAGCGACAATAAGCGGCCGTCCTCGCTGATCTTGGAAATGCGGCCAGTGACCTGTCCCGCCGGTACCAGCTTCACCTCGGCGGGTTTTTCTTCCGGTTTAGTTTGGAAACGTTTTCGCGGAACTGGTTCCTCCTGCGACCAGACACGAGGGCCCAGCGCCAACAACATTACCGCCAGCACACATCTGCGCCAGGACATGGCTCGCTCCCTTCAGCATCTCGCGTATCGCGCGCTCATCGGCACGTATTTCCCAGTCCAGTCGTACCAAACAGGTAGCGTACGTCGCCACCATCAGTCTATTATCTTATAAAGCGACTGTAAGAACAGCCAGCCCTTTCCCGAAAAGTTGGCTTGGGACTGGGGCAAGAATCCACGTTGAGCCGCGAAGTCTCTTATGAGGCACTATAAACTCTCTGGGGGTTGCCCAGGCGTATTTGCGAGTGCTAACCAGTCGCTGGTGAGCCCAGCTGCCGGTCTGGAACATGGGATAGTCGTCCGACGAAGGTACCTCACCAAGCTCCGCGAAGGCTGAACCCCAATGGTTGGGATAACCTCAGGATAACATTGGGGTGGGGGGAGCGAAGTGATTTGGAGGCTGCGAATGTGGCTCGTAGTGCCCTATCATGCGGACGTGCCCATGGCTCGAGTTCCCTGGGCGAATTGGGGGCTGATGGGAATTACTGTCCTGCTGAGCGCGGCCGGAATAAGTTCGTATGAACAATTCGGTGGCGGAGCCTGGTTATGGAGTTGGTGTCTCGACCGAGAGAACTTCCGTGTTTATCAACTGCTCACCCACCAATTCGTCCACCACGGACTGGTTCACTTGGGCCTGAATATGTTTTTCTTGTTCATTTTCGGCAATGCTATCAACGCAAAACTCGGACACATGCGCTTTCTGGCGGCCTACTTATGCTTAGGCGCATTGTCCGGATTAGCGTGGATGGCTACTGGGCAAGGCAAGTTGTTGCTCGGCGCTTCGGGGGCTATTTGCGGCATTGCGGGATTGTTCCTGATCTTCTATCCCTTGAACGAAGTATCTGTCTTCTACCTATGGTTTTTCTTTTTCACGGGTGACATGGGAATTACCTCTTACAGCGCTCTGTGGGTGATTACTGCGTTCTTTTTCCTCGACTTGGCAGGCGCCTTGCTCTGGGCCGGCGAACCAGTGGCCTACATCGCACACCTGGCTGGTTATATTCTGGGCGTCGCCGCGGGGCTGATGATGCTCACGTTCCGTTGGGTTACCCCTGAGGAAGGAGAGGAAACGCTGCTGCAAGTGCTTGGTCTGAGCACACCAGCGGCCCAAAAGCCTAAACAGAAAAAGAGGCGCTCCTTCCTGCGCTCCGAGCAGGCCGCCGAGCCGCAACAACCCCCACGATCCGCGGCCCCACCTCCCCAGAAACCTTGGTCTGCCTGGGGAGATTGAGCAGGCCCGAACGTAGGGAGTAAGAAAACTGCAAGGTCCATCTGCCCAAGCCGGCGGAAACTGGTCGCGTCTAAGTCCAAGGCGAGCGAAGGGAGCAAGAAGACTTCAAGGTCCATCTCATTCCGCACTGAACGTCATCCTCTCGCTGGGGCAGTCTGGCGCCACTTACTGGGAGGGGGGAATCGCCGGCACCGCTCCACGCACCAGGTCGAATGCAGTCAGGATTTTAGGCTTACTTAGACTGGTTGCATGCTCGACGCGGCAACCGTGGCAGTTTGGCCCGAAGGCACCCAGGTTTGGAGCGCTCTCTGAGATCGGCAGGCGGCCGTTCCTGACCCGTCCCAGAAGTCTCAGTTCGATGTATTTACTCTTCGGCTAACCAGTGCTGGTCCAGAAGTCATCGCCGTATACCTCATTTTCGTGGCGAAGAAATCTGGTTTATGACCACCGAATACTCGGCGGTGCACGACCGTGCAGGGGCAGTTCGCGGGCGGTTCCCCAAGGGAGAGCGTCGCGCCTGATATCGCCCCCTCGACGAGGTGCCATTTCGCTGATCATTCGCAGGAGTAACAATGGTAAACCAGATGAACTTCCAGTCCGTCTGCTCTGACTTCGCACCCGGAGAAGTGAAACCGGTATCCAAGGCCACTAAGGTCTGCTGGGTGTCGCCCCGTTGGCAAACCTAATTTCCCAGCATGGCGTGCCGAACCAGAGCGCGGGTAAATTCTGAATGCGTCCAGCCGGCCGCTTGCAAGGCACGGCTGAAACCTGCATCGGGATGGTAACCCGGATTAGGGTTGACCTCCAGGATGCGAGGCCGACCTGTGCGGTCCAGGCGGACATCAATCCGCGCATATTGACGGCAGGCTAACGCTTCAAAGGCGCGCTGAGCTAATGTCTCCAGCTCGCGCTGAAGCGCAGCCTCGACACGTGCTGGACAAAACGGTTGGGTACAGCGGTCTGCCGTTGAGCCGGTTTTCCATTTCGCATCATAGGTCACCACCGGCCAGTGATAATCGTCGGCACTATGAAATACGATTTCGGAGATGGGCAATACCTGAGTCCTGGCCAGATGAATAACACTTATATTGAATTCCCGACCAGGCAGAAATTCCTCTATCACTACGGTGCCGAACCTTCCCAACAAGCTCTCGCACCGTCGCCGCAATTCCTCCACGTTCACGACAACATTTGATTGTTCAATTCCGACGCTGGCGTGGCACCGAGCTGGCTTAACGAATAACGGCCATTGGTTTCCGAAGGCAGTTAATGCCCGCTCCCATTCCTCGTGGCGATTAATCGCCAGGCCCTGGGCTACGGGCAAACCCTGAACGGCCAAGTGTTCGCGCAGGCGCGACTTGTCCCAGCAGAGTTTCAGAGTATCGGCTCGGTTGCCGGTATAGGGAATCCCCATGGAGTCGAGCACGGCGGGAACTTCATATTCCGTAGCGTCGCCAGGATGAAAGCCCTCAAATAAATTGAAAACCACGTCGGGCCGATTTTTTCGCATGCGGTCGCGCCAATTCTCGTTGGGGTGGACGGGCCACAATTCGGGAAGCCAGCCGGGAATTCGTAACTCCTCAGCTACCAGTTCGGCAATTTCGATGATTTCCCACTCGCTTTCTGCCAACGGATGGTCGCGGGAAACTTGGGGCTGGTTATAAAGCACCGCGATCCGCAGCATCGCTCGAATCAGGTACGTCAGGGGCTGATACGGCGCAGCCGGTATTGAATCGCTCTGGGGGTAGCCAAATCGTCCAACCGCCGGTCCGCCTCGGATAACAACCGTTCAAACTCCGCAAATTCGCTGGGAAAAGTCGGGTTGCCGGAGTTACCCCCGCCGGGTTTGGAGCGCCGGCCATAAATATACTCCCCGTTATGCGCACGCCAGCGGTGAAAGAACAGCAGGTCTTTTTCAATCGCGATTTCGCGGAGCTTGCGAACCTGTTGATAGGTTGGGTCCGACGATAGAACCATGCCCTGGCTCCACTGTTTGGCGGAGCCTTCGGCAATAATCTGATTGTCGGCCAGGAGCTGATATTTTCCGTCGGCCAAACCGTGCACAACTAATCGGCGATGAGCCGCCTGCTCATCGGCGTGCGGCGGCGAGCCTTCGGGAGCGGGGTGAGGCAAGACGGTGTCGTGCGCCGTAAAACTCAGACCGTCGGCTGACCATTGCAGGTTTTGCAGGCGGGTCCCCTTAACAGTGATCGTCAATTGACGCTGGTGATCCAACACTACCTCCCATTTTTCCGTCCATCCCATCTGCTCTGCCAGCACTTCGCTCAGCCGCCAGTAGCCGTAACGGTTCAGATGGATTCCGTTTTCAGTCAGAGGCACTCGGCTGGGCTCGGAGGTTATCAAAGTGCTATATAGGTCTATATAGGGGACTCCGAACTCCTCAGCTAAGTGTCGAGTCGCCTGATGATAGAGAGCCACATTTTCATTGTAGGGCTTCGGATCAGGTAAAGGTGGCCCCAGGGATTCCTGGCGAATGGGACTGAGCACAACAATCTGCGCTTTCAAGCTGCGTAACATGTTGAGTTGCTTGCGGTAAGCACGAATATAGTTCTCCAGGCCGGCCTTACCCTGATAGGCTTCGCTCATGCCGAAACTGACCAGAATAAGCGTCGGCTGGCGTTCGCGCAAATGATGTTCCATACTGCCGAAATTCAGGGGACGCAGTTGGGTGTACACGGTGTCGCCGGGCCAAGCCAGGTTGCGAAAACTCAGTTTGCGACCGGGAAAACGTGTGCGGAACATGGTTTCCAGCATGCCATAATGTCGGTCGCGCTCTAACAGGGTGTTGCCATAATAGACAACGCGGTCACCATCTGCGAGCCGTGTTTTTTCTCCAGCCACCGACTCCGCTGGCACTAAGTCGTCATGCAGGAGCACCAGCAACGCGATGCTCAGGGCCGAGCTTAGCATGGATGACCAGTAAAGGCAGTCCTTAGATTTCTGGCGATAGCCCATAGTCGCTCGCTCCTGCAGCTGCATCAGGGCGTTGAGTGGCTGGTAGCGTCGAAGCAGAGCACGCCGACCGACACCACAACCACGGGGACGCTCGGCAGCGCTGTTCGGAAGAAGACCAAGAGCAATCGGTGCTGACAGCGTTGTTGCGCAGATTACAGGCCGCTTATTTGGCGGAATTATATGGTACGGTCGCCTGGAAACATAGCCGTCCGGTGTCGTAGATAATTGTGAGTTGAAGGAGAAGAAAAAGCTGGTCCCAGGTATGGAAACATCGCCGTTCGGTGTCTTAGATAACTGCGTCATCAAGGGCAGGTCTTGTGATGGTCGAGCTTCCTTGATCGCGACCAGAAATCTTCCGAGGTCCTGAACCGCCGCTGGTACAACTACATGGCCTTGGAGATGCGAAGTCCCCTTTGGCGACCCACGTCCCATATGACCAGACCCCGCTGGCTCAAGAAAAGGAGCATCAGAAGCCGGTCAGCAACCAGTTGGCAAAATCCATCGAACAGGACTGTCTACGCCGGCGCGACCTGGAAGAAACGGCAGTTGATCAGAAATTGAGCAGTCTGAAGAGTCCTAGCGTTTCATTCGAAGCGATAGCCTATCTAGAATAAGCTGACTCTCCCTGGTGGCGAGGCTGACAACAATTTCGAGAACTGCAGATGGAAGCAATGGGCCGATCAGTAGGAACCTCGGTAGGGCACGAGAGCCAACGCGAGGCATAACCGAGATGAGGTGGCCAGGTCAGGCGCTGCGGGAGGCAAAGAAAGCACACCATGCTTGGGGCAACGGAAGGTACTAGCCACGTGTGGACAGTAGGCGACGTGTGGGTGCTGCTCGGCTTCCATCTGGTGATTGTGTTATTCCTGGCGTTGGATTTGGGCATTCTGCAACGTCGTCCCCACGTGCCGAGCTTCGTGGAAGCAGCGCTATGGAGTTTGCTTTGGATCGCGTTAGCGCTGGCCTTCGCGGGGTTCATCTGGTGCAGCTATGACTGGTGGCATCCCGAGGCCTCACCAGCGTTATGCAGGAAAAAGGCAATTCAGTACCTTACAGGCTACATCATTGAAAAAGCGCTCTCCGTGGATAATCTGTTCGTGTTCCTGGTAATTTTTCGTTATTTTGCTGTGCCCCCTCATTTGCAACATCGCGTCCTGTTCTGGGGCATTCTTGGTGCGGTGCTGATGCGGGCCAGCCTGATTCTGGCGGGCTATGCTTTGCTCAAGCTGTTTCACTGGATGAGCTACGTATTCGGCCTGCTGCTTCTCTACACAGGTTGGCGGTTGTTCTGGGCGGTCGAGGAGGAAATAGATCCGGGGCGTAATCCCATGTTACGCTGGCTTCAGCGTGTACTTCCCGTGGAAAACTCCTATGCCAGCGAGCGTTTCTGGGTCAAACGCGAGGGGAGATGGTATGCCACCCCCCTGCCCTTGGTGCTACTGGTAGTGGAGACTACCGACCTGCTCTTTGCTCTGGATTCGATCCCCGCCATTTTTGCCGTGACCGACGACGTTTTCATTGTCTATACCTCGAACATTTTTGCGATTCTGGGGCTGAGAGCGCTTTACTTCCTGCTGGCCGGTTCGCTGATGCGATTTCGTTTTCTCAACGAAGGTCTGTCGGCAGTATTGGTGTTTGTGGGCCTCAAGATGTTGATGAAGGAGCCTTTGCAACGCTGGTACAACTGGGAAGTGCCGCCGCTATGGTCGCTGGGCGTAGTAGGAACTATTCTCGGGGTGGCGATAGCAGCTTCGCTGATCTGGCCGGGGGAGGTACTACGGCATCCGCCGCAAGCAGCCCAATTTTTCGAGCCACCGAGCGAAGACGAGTCATCCGCCCCATCTCAGGAACAACCCTCCCCGACAACCACGGCTGCGGATCCGAAGGCTTCGCGATAATTCCAGGTCCCGCCGTCAAGGTGCGACTAATCTGGAACATTGCGTCGCACCGGCCGCCAGCGGGTGCGTTCCTGCCCTACTTCTAGATACAAATCTTCGACAGAATCCATCAGCTTTTTCATGGGAATGATGGCGCAGGCGTGTTCGCCAATGGTCGCCGAAACTCCAGCCAGCACGATCGGCAGCCCTTCCAGGATGGCGGCTTCGGCTCCCGATTGCGTGAAGAAGCGAACCACCACGGCCTGGCGCACCACCAGCAGATAAGCCACATATCGGCGATCCGGAGCCTCCCATTTCAGCATCCGCGGTGGAGCCTCCGAAAAACTGGCGGCAGCCAGCATAGGCCAATCGAATTCCGAGCGGGAAAAAGCGAGTGCCGGCGGTTCCTCGTTCGAGTCGGGCATAGTGTTCCCCCAAGAAGACGGCGATTGGGTCTGCTCAGCGCGTCCTGGCTGCCGTGCTACCCCCTCAGCTATTTCCAGAGCATCGAGCATGGTGACATACTTGGCTGCTGTCATGTCCAGCTCGCAATCCTGAGGCAAGTCGGAGCGGAAACCTGCGGCCACGGCCTGGATGTACACCGAGCTGAGGAAGAAAGTTTCGCGGTGCTCGTTCATCCACTCGTGGGCTTGGGTAAGTTGCTCCTGAATACCTTCGACCAGACGGGACAGACTGTCGGTCAAGCCTCGGTGCTGCTCAAGACGGGGCAACCTGAAACAGAGGACATCCGCCGTGTCACGGAGCTTGGCGGAAGCATGCTCGAACCAGGAGTCGTAACCGGAGGATTCAGGGGATGGATCGTAGGCTGACGCCAGCAGCGTCTTGGTGGCCAAGGCACAAACCAGATCCAGGCCATCGAAATCGCACCAAAGTTCCCGAACGCGCTGAGCAAGTTTCTGTATTTCCCGCTCATCGGCGTAGCGTGGGTCGGCCAACTCGGTCTCGGGCTCAATTTCCTGTGCACGCTCCAACCAATCCCACGTGGACCTCTGGGCGAGCGCCTGATAGGCCAGAAAGACGCCCCAATCCTGATAAACTTTCATGGCCCAACGCAAGACGGGTTGATACTCCGAAAACAGCTTGCGCCATTTACTACCCGGTGGAACCAGTCGGCTCGGTTGGGGAAAGACGTGCTTGTAGCCCGCGCGGGTTATCTCCGTGGCGCAGTAGGAGTAGGCCCAGCTGCGCAACAGACTTCCCAGACAGGCCAGAAAATCAAAGCACTGCACCGCCAGGGGGTCTGCACGCTCTTCAGTGTCGTGTTGCGTGGGAGTATCCGGACACTCAGACACCCTCTTTTCGACCTCCACATCAGGCACGGGATGAGCCATCTCACGCCCAACTTCGAAGAAACTGATGTAGTGTACTGCCGACTCGCTGGGCGTCGGCGAATGAAGAGCGTTGTCGTAAGGATACGGAGGGTGCTCGTCCAAAGCGTCCTCCAAAGCGTCCTGTGCGGAATGTCGGCAGATCGACTGGGAATGCACTTCGGTCGGCGAGACGCGAGGACTGAACACAGACACAAACGGCGACTGAGACAACGCCTGGAGGCGTTTCAACCAGCCCCGCAAAGGCTCCAGAGGGTTAGCTTGGCCATTTCGAGTGGCCCTCAGCCGGGAGCGATAGAACAAATTGTCTTTGCGTTGGGACATTTTTCATTACCGTCATTCAGGGACGCGCGATTTTGCCGTCGGGTGTCCATCGTGTCGGAGTTCAGGCCGACTGGGAGTCATCAGGTCAGGTTGTCCGTCATATTCAAGATTTCGGAGCGCCAGCCAATTCGCGACATTGGCGGCGAAGCTCCAGCCAGGTGTCGTATTTCATCCTCTTGCGCGGGGGCAAGACTTCCTTCAGCAACGCGTAATCTCGTCGTTCGACTCGGCCGTCGGGTCGGACTGAGGTCAATTGCTGACGAAAGATAAATTGCAAGGCCGGTCGGAAAACCTCAAAATAAATACGTTGGAGCGGGCTG
>JANWVZ010000107.1 GCA_025056555.1 Gemmatales bacterium
TTACCCCCGACAGTCAGTAAGCGCCGCTATGCAGGGGTACCGCAAAGTTTAGAGCCTCGCCTGAAGCAACTTGCCCAGAAGTGGGCCGGCGCCGCTGAGCCAGGCTGGCCCCAAATTTGCGCGATCCTGACGCATCTACGTGAACATTACACCTTAGACCGCACCTTGACCGCTCCTGCGGAACATCCACAGCCGATTTTGTGGTTCTTGGAAGAGTCGCAGTGTGGCCCGGACTACTTTTTCGCCAGTAGCGCAGTGCTCTTGCTGCGGACCTTGGGTTACCCAGCCCGCTTATGCCTGGGATATTACGCCGCGCCTGAGGCTTACGATCCCATCACGCAACACACCCCTGTGACAACTCACGACATCCACTTTTGGGCCGAGGTGCGCTTGCGTGATGGCAATTGGGTCGTACTGGAGGCCACGCCCGGTTACAGCACGTTGCCCCCGAAAATTCCGTGGCGCCAACTCATACTGGACACCGTTAGACGAACGGCAGCGTGGCTCCAGGCGCACGCGGTAGCATTAGCGTGGCTCGCAGGCCTCGTCCTGTTCCTGTGGTGGCAACGTCGCCGCTGCTTAGAGGGGCTTTGGCGCTGTCGCTGGGCCTGGGCGAGGCGATTCGCACCTTTGGAGCGACTGGTGCGTCTGACCTGGCAAATGGTGGAATGGCGTGCTCGGGCCGCAGGGTTTACTCGCCCGCTTGGCAAGACACCCTCCGCCTGGTTGAAGGAAATGGAACTACCCCTGGGCCTGCCTGCCGAATTCGTTCATCACTTCGGCTCGTATCTGAGTCGTGCGTATTATGCACCTCATTTCTCCGCCCAGCAGGATCGCGGCGACGGGCTGGATTTATGTCATCGGGCGTTAGGTCTTCTTACGTACGAACGCTGGCGTCGTGCTAATTATTCACGGAGCATCCTCCATGATGCGCCAACGACTAGCCCCACACGCCGAGGCTCTCGCTCTCGACCAAGAGCTCAGTCCTTGGCTCATTGAGCTGCAACAGGCCTTAGCCCGGGCCATCCGCGGCAAAGACGAAGTTATCCGCCTGGTGCTGGCTGGTCTGTTGGCCCGTGGCCATTTGCTCTTGGAGGACCTCCCAGGTGTTGGCAAGACCACGCTGGCCAAGGCGCTGGCGCATTCCATCGGGGGTCGTTTCGCCCGGATTCAGTGTACCCCTGATTTACTGCCGACCGACATCACGGGCTTTTCCTGGTTCAATCAGAAGACGCGGGAATTTGAGTTTCAACCAGGGCCAGTATTCGCGGACGTTTTGTTAGTGGACGAACTCAACCGCGCGACGCCACGCACGCAATCGGCACTCCTGGAGGCAATGGCCGAGCGCCAGGTGACTGTGGATAACCAGCGCTATCCGCTGTCGAGCACCTTTTTCGTCATCGCGACCCAAAATCCCCTGGAGCATCAGGGCACCTACCCGTTGCCCGAGGCCCAACTCGATCGCTTCGCGATGAAGTTGTCCATCGGTTATCCTGCGCGGGAAGACGAAATCAACATCCTGGCCCACGCGGAACTTTATGAAGGCTTCCAGGCCCTGCCTACAGAAGCGGTCATCAGCCGCGAGCAATTGCAGCAACTGCAACAACTCACCGCCAGCATCGCTGTGCATCCTTCGGTGCGGGCTTACCTGGTGGACCTCGGTCGGGCCACACGGCAACATAAACAGATCCGACTCGGCATCAGCCCACGCGGCTTGCTGATTTGGCAACGGGTAGCCCAAGCTTGGGCCCTGCTTCACCACCGCACCTTCGTTACTCCCGATGACATCCAAGCCGTGGCCATCCCAGTGCTTTCCGTGCGCTTGGGAGTGGATGCGGGGAAAGACGTAACTCCGGTCATTCGCGACCTCCTCTGCCAGCTTCCCGTACCTACTTGAACCGAAGTGCATCGGATGATTCGCGACTTTTCTCGTCCGAAAAGCGGTTGGCCGCTACGCGCCAGGTGATTCACTCATCTGAGTGGCGGCTTAGTCGGAGGAACTAGCGCTGATGCTTGAAGGTTTTCTCATCCGCTTCGGGCAGACGATCATCGAAGCCAGTATTACGCTCTCCATCGGCTTTCTCGTAGCCGCCGTGTGTCGGCGTGCTCTTGGCGCGGAAGGAGTACGTCAACTCTTCGGCGGCGGTCAATGGTCGAGCTTGCTCCGCGCTTGGCTGATCGGGACATTGCTGCCCGTGTGCTCGCTCGGATTAATCCCCGTGATACGGGAACTGAGGCGTTGCGGGGTGCCCCAGCGGACGTTGTTGGCCTTCGTGTTGGCCACGCCGCAGCTCAATCCGTTGTCGCTGCTCTATGGCCTGACGCTGGCGGAGCCGAGCGTCCTTGGTGCGTTCATCATCTGTAACCTGAGTTTCGCAGTGTTAGGGGGCTGGTTATGGGCTCGGTTTTACGACCGCCCCGAAGATTTGCAGGTGCCCGAACCCGAGCCGCTGCCTGAACCCGGAGAGCGTCGGCTTGCCGCGATCGTGCTGGCCAGTTGTCGCGCAGCAGTCAGTCCAGCATTGGGATACGTGTTACTAGGCGTCCTCAACACGGCCTGCGTGGCGATGCTTTTGCCTTTCGGCAGCTTGAGTTGGACGATGCGGCACGACCAATGGTGGGCTCCCGAACTGATGTTGGCCGTGGGCACGTTGGTTTACAGCGGCGTGCTGCCGGGCATGATGCGGATCACGTCCATGTTCGACCATGGCAACAGTGTCGGCGCAGCATTCCTGTTATTCCAGGTCGGCATCGGTTGGAATGTGGGTCTGGCGGCTTGGTTGATACGTGAATTTGGCCCGCGACGTATGGGCTTGTGGATGGCGACGCTCTTCGCCCTCATGCTCGTGCTGGCCCACGCTATGGAATTTACACTTTACTTCGCCCATACCGAGGCGGATCACACTCATGCCTTTGACGATTGGACTCGTCCTCAGGGAGCGAGTCTCTGGCCTGAGTGGAGCGTAGTGCAACGTGCCTGGTTAGATCGCGTCGGTGTCTTGGAACCTGTGGGGATTGTGACCCTGGGACTGCTTCTAGTTGGCGGGGTGATAGTCCGCGTGATCAACCCCAATCAAAGCTGGGATGAAGCTCTGTGCACGTGGCGTCGTCCACCAGGATCGCAACAATCTTTGTGGCACCGACCTTTGCCCGGCTGGGTGACGGGGAGCGTGGCCCTCGTCATCCTCATCGCGCTGAGCATTATGGGTCTATACCTCTACTATCCCGATAGTCAGCAAGGCTTTCGGGAAATCGCACGGATTCGCGCGGATGCTTACTCGGCCATTCACACGGGAAATGTGGCCGAGGCTATACGGCAACTGGAGTTTTATGATTTGTGGCTCCGCAAAACTCAAATCGGCATCTTGTTGCGTAGCTGGCAGTGGAACCACGAACTCGCGCAGGCGACCCAGGACTTGAGACAGCATATCGAACGTTTGCGTGATTTGCTTCTGGCGGGTGAAATGGACCAAGCGAAGGCCTACGTGGCCACGGTCGAGAAAGTGCATCGGCGTTGTCGAGAGGCTTACCGTCAAGTCGAGACCGCAGGCCAATAATCAGCCCTCTGCTCTCTATGTGCGCTTGTTTACATGTAACCATTTCGCGTTTCTGCCGTAAATGTGGTTATTCACTAAGATTCATCCTGGTGCAGGCTAATCGCCAAACTGTCGTCGGATTACTTCATTAATATGATGTTTGACTTGATCGCTCAGCTCGCTCTCCAGCAATGACTTGAGAAGTTCAGCAAATCGTTTACGCCCGTGAATTCCAAGGGAGCTTAAGTGAGCAAAACACCAAGCCTCAAGTTCCTCGATTGATATATCCGCTCCTTCCTGAGAACACACAAGTGCTTCGCTTCGAGCCGATGAATCCTGGGTAGGCGTTCCCAGAAAAACGTATTCCCGCAACTTTGTTTCGCGTACTTTAGTGTCAAAAGTCTCGCGAACTCGATGGCTATCTATCAGGCGTTGCGTAACTTCATAAACTCGTATGGGCTGGCCCGACACCTTGACTGTTATGTCTCCAAGCTGTCGCGCTGGACTATCAGGAGCGTGGATGGGCTGATAGTCAATTTCCCAGCCTGGATTAAATGTCTCATTGAGTGCCTGGACGACAGCTACGACAATTAATGCGGCTATTTGACCGCGGGTAGGCAGTTCCAACAAATGTCCCAGAAACTTACGCCATTTTTCCGAGGGAATCTGGTCAGGCAAAGGCAAAGTGTAATCGGTGGGCAAATGGTGGTCGCTGGTAGAGCCGTAACGGTATTGGGACAAGGGCCCAATCGGGGTCAATCATAGATTTGACTTGCCAGGGAGATCGGCATGAATATACTGCTTCGGCCGAAGAAGGCCCCAGCGCGCCAGCCTTGGGACAGATAATCCCGCCGAACTTTCCCGCCATTAGTGGTCGTGCTTGTCGCGTCAAGCTTCAGATTGTCCTTTGTGATGACTTGCAGGCACTGCCTTGTGGAAAAGCTGTATGGATAACGTCTCGGATAGTCTCGGCGCAAAATACAAGAATCTCCACTGAACCCTTTCATAAGGAGCACTCTTATGGCCCAGAACGTGCAGCGGTGGCATCTGGCTGGCTTTCTCTGCCTAACGGCGTCCTGGACGATGCTGCTGACAATCAGCGGGCTGGCTCAGGAAAAAGCCGGACTAGCCGAGAAAGAAGTTCTCAATCTGTTCAATGGCAAGGACTTGACCGGATGGGTATATCCTGGCCAGAAAGGTAAACCGCTGGACGGAATGACAGAAACGCCGGACGGTCGCATACGGGTTCGTGAGGGGATCATTTTCGTCGAGGCGAAAGATAAGGCTGGCAAGGGCGGGATTCGGGACTTATACACGGTCCAGAGTTTTGACAAGGATTTCCACTTACAGCTGGAGTTTCGCGCTGGACCAAGAGCGGATAGCGGTGTGTACATTCGTGGGGTGCAACTGCAGGTGCGCGATTATCCGACGGTGGGGCCTTATAAGAACCTGAAAAGTTTCAAAGCAGGCGACTGGAACGCCTTGGACATTGTGGTGCGGGGTAAAGTGGCGGAGTGCCGTTGTAACGGAGAGTTGCTCACGGACAAGATGACAGTGCCCGAGAAAGGTCCTATCGGTCTTCAGGCAGAATCGGGTCAGTTTGAATTTCGCAATATCCGGGTGCGCCTGCTGCCTTGAACGTTCGGCAATAGAGACCAGGATTGTGTCGGCAGAGGCAGCCAGCGTTGATATGTTCTCAGGCTGGAAGCCATAGGGAGTAGTTGCAGCGAATGTTCCGAACGCTGCTAAGCTATTTCGGTATTACTGAGCACTGCGGAGGTGCTCGCACTCAGCAAGTCAGGCAGTTCAAAAAGTGCGGTGAACCTGGGTCGTCCGACCGACTAAGAGCCTGTGAGTTATAGTTGATGGTGAAGAACTGATGGGCTGAGCCGCGCTCGCGCAATGGGTCTCAAGAGAGCGCGCGAAGCGATCGTCCCGGCGCGGGAACTGGAACTGCGCACGAGGACGCGCTACCCTCCAAGAACCGCGTCGGACGCGGGGCAATCCATGGCTGAGTCCGTCGAACGACCGGAAGACCTCCGTTCTCGAGAATCCTCCAAAAAACGTCCTGCTGAGACGCATCCGGTGGAGTACCATACGACCCCGCAGGTGCCGATCCAGGAACCGCTGGATCCGTTTCCCGGACGCGTGTTTGGCGATTATGAGATCCTGGAACGGTTGGCTCGTGGCGGGATGGGAGTGGTCTATAAAGCGCGGCAGATCAGCCTGAATCGAATGGTGGCGTTGAAGATCATTCCAGGAAGCGAACTGGCCAATCCTGTGGAACGGCAACGGTTTCGCATTGAGGTGGAAGCGGCTGCGAGTATTGACCATCCTCGGATTGTGCCCATTTACGAAGTGGGTGAACGGGAGGGTTACTACTTCTACAGCATGCGTTTGATCGAAGGAGGAAATCTGGCCCAACACATGGGACGTTATCGCGAGGACCTTCGGTCGGCAGCTCGCCTGATAATCTCGGCGGCCCGTGGGATTCATTACGCGCATCAGCGGGGTATTCTGCATCGGGATCTCAAACCGGCCAACATTCTGCTCGACAGCGACGGTCGTCCTCACGTGGCAGATTTCGGTGTGGCGAAGCATCTGCATCTGGCCTCTTTCGGAGGCGCGACCGCTTCCAGCGAGTCAAGCGGCAACCGGGCCTCGCGGACCAGCGATCCGGCTGCGGAGAGTCAGCGGCGTCCGCCGTCCGGAGAACTGGACCTGACGCAGGTAGGGGAAATCGTTGGTACGCCGAGTTACATGGCCCCGGAACAAGCCTCGGGAAAAAAAGGAGTTGTCACTGTAGCTGCGGATATATACAGTCTGGGGGCGATCTTGTATGAGATGTTGACGGGGCGTCCTCCATTCAAAGGGCCGACGCGCATGGCCACCGTGCGTCAGGTATTGACGGAGCGGCCCGTGCCCCCGCGTCAGCTGAATCCCAGAATTGACCGCGACCTGGAACGCATCTGCCTGAAATGTCTGGAACGGGATCCGCAACAACGCTACCCTTCTGCGGAAGCTTTGGCCGAGGACCTGGAACGTTGGCTGGCGGGCGAACCAGTGTCGGTGGCGCCGGCGCGATGGTGGTACCGCACCTGGAAGTGGATGAAACGTCGCCCTGCCATGGCAGCGCTGGCGGCGGTTACTGCACTGGTCACTGTGCTCGGCCTGGTGGGGATCACCTGGCAGGCACGTCTGGCCCACTGGCAAGCAGCGCGGGCCTCCTCCGCCGAGCATTCCTTACTGCAGGAACGCCAACTTCTGCAAGAGCAACAGCAGCGACTACAGCGTTGGCAAGCCATCCGCCTGACGCAACAGGCGCTCTCCCGTCTGAACGAGGGGGCTTGGCTGCAAGCACGGCAAGCGTTAGCGGCGGTGCCTTCAGAATTCCGGGATTGGTATTGGCATTTTGCGGACGATTACTTGCAGACGGCAGAGCGTCCTGCCTGGCAACACACGGACTTGGTGGCTCTTGTACCCCAGGCTCAGGGGTGGCTGGCCGTGTTGCGCAGTGGTCAAGTCTGGCACGTACCGTTCACCGAGCCAGCCGCTCCGCGTCCTCTTTTCACCTTGCGTGAGCCGCAAGACCTTTCGTCCTTCAGAGAATCTGTTCCGAAGATCACGGGAGCATGGGGTTGGCCAGGCGGGCTGTTGGTCTCGTGGAGTCGGCAACAAGCGGCGGTTTGGCAAGGCTCAGCGGCACGCCCCGGGTGGTCGTGGCATGGAGCTGCTGAATCAGTGGCTATGGTGTGCGTTTCCGAAAAACAAAGCAGTTTGGCGGTGGTATATCAAGACCTCCGCAAGTCCTGGAACGTAGCGGTCTACGGCCCGAAAGGATTCCCACGATTGCTGCGTGGAACTATGGCTCAACCTTGCAGCGGCGCGTTTGTCGGCGAGGAGCACTTTGTGCTCCTGGCGGAAAGCGGAGAAATGTTCGTATGGTGTTGCACGGAGGCGGGGTGGGAAAAAATACCTTGGCAGGCACAATTGCCAACCACTTTGCGCGGGGCCGCGATTGCGCCGAGCGGACACTTCGTTCTGATTCAGGCGGATGGGACTTATCGGTCGGGACGTTGGCAACCCGGTTGGGACCGACTTTGGCTTGAAGACCCCAACGCGATTCCTGCGGCTGTCTCCGCGGTCTCGATTACTGCCGACGGACAGCATCGAGCCTTGGCCTTGGCCGACGGCACCGTGCTCACGTCACTTGGGGGGAAGCCCTGGTGTCGCATCTATCCACCGCGGAAACTGCAGATCGCCCAACTCCACTGCTCTCCTGCCGCCGACGAATTGGCCTTGGTGACTTCCACGGGGGAAGTGTGGCGTCTGCCCCTCAGACTCGCCAGGCGAACTACGTCTCCAGCGGCCGCGCTCTCCGAACACGAACCAGCATTAACCCACCACTGGCCCAAAGAGTTGCAGGTTTCCAGAACACTGATGGCTACGTCGCTCCGGGGAATCGTGGCTTCTGCCACCGACGGCAAGCTGCTGTTTGCTCCCAAGCCGGCTTCCCCAAATGGTGAAATTACGACCTACCGGGAACTGCTGTCGTTACCGCAGCCAATTACCGCTCTGGCCTGGTGTGATGCCGCTGCCAAATTGATCGTCGCGCTGGCTGATGGCCAAGTGTACCTCGGCTTCTACTGTACCGCTGATGATACCTGGCGCTGGCACCGTTTTCAGCACACCTGTACTATTCGCCAACTCGCTGGCGATCTCCACGGCCGATGGTTTGCCAGTTACGACGAGGAAGGACGGCTGTTGCTCTGGGATGTATTGTTGAACTCTCCGATTCTGGAACTGGATAAGATGCCAACGACGATTCTCCGATTGCTGGCTTCTGAGAATGCTTTATACGCCCAGGATAGCACGGGAGCCTGGTGGTCTTGGCGTATCGTGGTGCCCGCGGAAACCGAACAGCGATAGCCTACCAGCCTAACAGATATAGCGTGCCGTTGGCTGTGCCCACGACCATTTGTTTTTCTCCCACAAAAGCCAGGCTGGTGGTCATTCCCGGCAATTGGAACGAAGCCAGCCGTTTACTCGTGGCCAGCTCCCACAACTGTATTTCGCCCCCCTCATGCCACGTGGCGATAAACCTGTCCCGAGGCTCGATGGCCAGACCTAGCAACGTCCGTTCCCCTGCCTTCCAGGAGGAGATCGTCTTATCCGCAAGGTAATCGCGCACCTGAACCTGGCCCTGAGCAGTAGCCACCACTAGCCACCGCTTGTCGTGACTAAACCCCAGGTCTGCCACGAACTGACCGAAGGGCGAAAACGTCTTTACCAAAGCTCCGTTTTGCATGTCCCAAATTCGAACTACACCGTTCTGTCCACCGACTGCAGCATAATGCGCGTCATGAGAAAAAGCGACGCATGCCACCGGTACGGACCGATCATGCCCCGCGAACTGCCTTAGCGGCTTTCCCGTCTTGAGATCATACAGGGCTAACGTTTTGTCGGTACTGCTGTCTGTAATCCACATCGCGAGCTGAGAGGCGTCCGGGGAGAACGCTAATAGGTAGATACTACTGCGGGGAATCTGGAAAGAGCTGCGTACTCTCGGAAACGCCCCTTTCGCACTCGGCTCAGGCAACTCCCATATGCGCACCTGACCATTGCGATCCGCCGAGGCAAAGAATTGACCGCTGGCGTCTCCCGTCAGGGCCGTGATTTCGTCGTTGTGCTCGGTCAAAATCGCCAGTTCCTGAGCGCTGGCCGTGTCCCACCATCGGATGGTCGTGTCTTGCGACCCGGACAGGATGCGTTGACCCTGCTGTGCCACCGCCAAGGCGCGCACTGCCCGGGTATGTCCATAGCTCGTTACCAGTTCCTGACCCGCCAATTCCCAGACCCGTATCGTGCGGTCCACACCACACGAAACCACCCGGCGATGGTCGGGAAAGAACGCCACTCCAGCCACCCAATCCTTGTGACCGGCAAATTGAGCGACCTCACTCCCGCTTAGCAAGTCCCAAATCCGAACCAGACGATCCGCCCCCGCCGAGGCCAACAGCTTTCCATCACCCGAAAACGCTAACGCGCTGACCGGGCCGCTATGTCCTGATAGAACATGGCGCTTCTGCCCATCCGATACCTGCCAGATGAAAATCTGCCCTTCGCCATCGGCGCTGGCCAGCAACGCCCCTTGCTCGCTGGCCGCCAACGCGGTTACCGTTTGCCGATGGCCAGAAAGCACTCGGCTTTCCTGAAGGCTTGGCACGTGCCAGATCCGTACCAACTGGTCTCCCCCGGAACTGGCCAGCAACGTCCCCCCCTGAACAAACGCCACCCCTGTTACCACGCTGCCATAACGCTCCAGCAATCGCTGAGGTTTTCCGTTGGACAAGTCCCAAAGTATCAGTTGCCGATCTGCGCCCCCGGAAGCCAGCCATTTTCCATTTGGCGCAAACGCCAAACACGTAACCGCTCCCTTATGCCCCTCCAGACGCATTTTTTCCTGCCCCGATTGCGGGTCGAGTACACGGATCGTCCGATCCCCGCTACCGCTGGCCAGCAGGTTGCCGTCAGCGCTCCACGCCACTACCGTCACCGCCAGGTTGTGCACTTTCCAGACACGTATCACCTGCCGCTCCGGGCTGTCCCATAATCGCACTGTACTATCAGCACTACCACTGGCAATCCGCCTCCCATCCGGATGAACCGCTACGCTCCACACAGCCCCTTCATGACCAATCAGCTCGCAATACGATTGGCTTGAACCCATTTCCCACACACGAATTTGCCCATCCTGACCCGCAGACAATAAGAACTGTCCCCGTGGGTCAAAGGCCAACCCTTGAACCGTGTGCTGGTGCCCTCGAAAAGTGCGCAACAGCAAACCGTCCTCAATGCGCCAGACTCGCACTAACGGCTCCGGCAGAATGCCACCCCCGGCCAGCAACTGACCATCCGCGCTCACCGCCAAGGTATTCGTGCCGCTCGCACTCGCCTTGAACCGCGCTAATTCCTGCGACCGTTCAATCTCGTAAATCCGCACGTAGCCATCCTGTCCGCCCACGGCTATCCGACTCTTGTCACTCAGGAAGGCAATGGCATAAATCGCCGCCGTATTCGCGCGAAATGCTCGCCAAAGCGCCCCTTTATCCGCCTGGAACACCCGCAGCAAACCGTCTGAAGCTCCCGCCGCCAGGTATTGACCATCTCGCGAATAAGCCACGCTGTGCACCTGGCCATTGAATCCTGCCAGTTCAAAAAGCCGGGTCTTCGTTTCCAATTGCCAAATGTGCACGCGCTGACCGGACGTCGCCACCGCCAGCATCCGATCTTCCGGATGAAATGCCAATCCCAAAACTACCGCTTTTCCACTTACCGACGCTGGAACCGTCAAACCTCCAGCCACGGCCTCCTGCCCGGTTTCCACATTCCAGACTTGCACGTTCACGCTGTGTCCGCCCACCGCCAGCCATGGATTCTTGTGCGCAAATGCCAAGGCCGTCGGACGAGCCGCGCAAGCAATCCTGCGCACTTCTCGTCCATTACTAGCATCCCAAACTCTCACCACCAGGTCGCTGCCGGCGGTAGCAAAGTATTTCCCATCGGCGCTATACGCCAGGCCGGTAATCGCCGGGCCGTGCCTCAGCTTCGCCGAACCGTAAACTTTCTTCACCCCACTCGCCAACTCTTTGGGCAGCGTCGGCAGAATCCATCGAGCCCGCAAAATTGCTAACTCCGCTTCCGTCAACCGACCCGCCTGCCAAGCCGACCGGGCACGCTGAGCATAGCTGTCCGCTAATTCTATCCAATCCCGCGCAAAACGTTCCTCACCTCCTTGCTTCAGTTCCTGCCGTTCCTTTTCATAGGCATCCAACCACGCCTGAATCGCTTCCCGATTCGCTTGACCAATCCCCAGACCCTGCACCAGGATCAACGCAACCCACAAACCGCTCAGCCCCCAAGGACACTTCATTCGGCGCCCTGTCCATTTCTCTAGCATAATGACGTTCCTCCGCCCCGTTTTGCCGCCTTTCATTATAATGGAGCCTCTCGAAAGCGACGAATTGCTCACCCCATCATAACCGTCAACCTCCTGATCCGCAGTCCAACCACAACTCTCTAACCCAGTCTCACAAGACCCGTTCACTGGCTCTTACCACGCCCACATTCCTATCCGCCATGTAAGCGGCCTCATTCTACCCGCTAAGTCACACGCGCTATCCTTGCTGGTACGCGAACTTCCTCGACTCAGCATCGCATCTCGACTTACCAGCCCTTGTCCAACGAAGCCGCGCGGGCACACCACGGC
>JANWVZ010000108.1 GCA_025056555.1 Gemmatales bacterium
CAGGTCTATGGGGTTGCGTGCCCACGCAGAGTTGCGCACGGTTGGAAGCGGGGGCCGCACCGGAGGACGAAAGGCCCAATGACTGCGGCCATCGTCAGGGCTTTCGTCGGGCGGGGCCTTTGCCCCTTGCTCGATCCAGCGGGCGATGATGCGGATTTGCTCCTCAGAAAGCGGTTCTTTACCCAGAGGCATCCGTGGTGGATCGTTGCCCGTGCTCTGCAGTGCTCGCAGCAGCAAACTCTCCCGACTGTTGCCTGGCGTAATAGCTGCCCCCCGCGAACCGCCACGCAGCAAATCCGCCACTGTGTCCACGCGCAAGCCGCTTTTTTGGGAGCGTAAACCGTGGCAACTGTAACAATGTTTCGCCAAAATCGGCTTGACCTGGACAAGGTAGTCCACCCCGTCAGGATCCGACGCTGAGCGCTGGGCAGGTCGAGCTGAGCTTGAGATACCCTGGCCCTCGGTGGTCGCCGATTTTTGGGGAGACTGGGCCGGCCGTTGGCCAGCAGCAAATACTGTCAGGCCCAGGGCTAATCCCCACACCAACAGGGCGAGGCAACTCGACCGCATAGGCCAGAACTTCCATTTCAGCATGACCACTACTTCCCTCAGTTTTACCGCAGGCAGGAAAGAATCGGCGGGTCGGTGGAAGTTGATTTTATCTACCCCTCCATCGGCAGGCAAGCACTGAGCAGGAAGCCAGCCTTACCTTTGTATCGTCCCATTACCTCCCAGGTGGTCAGCACAGTCAGGTTGTTTCAAGATTCAGTCCAACTCCGCAACCGACTATTAAGCCATTGGTTCCAAAACCGCACTGCTTAGCCGAACCCGCAATTCAGCCTTCAGGATCAGCCGACGTGCCACGCCATCAACAGAATCGCCGTTGAAGCCATATGGTTACTTCATCCCTACGGCTCATCATGGAGCCTTACTGCACCAGCATGGGCAACTCGTCCAGGCAAGTTGTCCCGACCCTCGACGCAACCGAGGAAAGGTCCGCTCAGTTCGTTCGAGCTGGACAATAATCAATTGTCATGGGGAAGAGAAGAACCTCGTTGCCAATGAGAGAGCAAGTCTTCGGCAACTTCATGCCAATTTACCTCGCCCAAGGCCATGAACATCAGGTCCTGGTAGACTCCGGGCAACTGGCTGGGGACCTGATCGGCGAACTCTTCGCGGAGCAAACGGCCTAATCGTTGCGCCGCCACCTCGCGCACCGAACGGCGCTTGACCCGAACCTCTGGAGACTGTGCGGCCAGCCAATACACGCGCTCCGCTTCCTTGAGCCACCGCCGCAATTGGTCTTCCTTGGAATAGATCCAATCGGCGACAGCCTTGGTTTGCGGACTTTTCGGAGCCGGTTGTGAAAAAGAATGGCGCCCCTGGCCCATGGCCACGCTGTCCTGTAAGGGCACCTGTCCTGTGCTCGGGAAGGGTAAGGCGGAGCCTGTTTTGTCGGGTTTGGCCGACAGTCCCACAGATTCAAAATTCATGGGATTGTTGAAATAACGAGCGACGGCCTGCTTGATTTTCTGGTCCTGGGCGGTGATCCACATGACCAGGAAAAACGCCATCATCGCCGTAACGAAGTCGGCGTAGGCGACTTTCCATTGACCACCCCCTTTAGCCGCCAAAGTTCGTCTCCTAGCTGGTGCCCAGCAACTGTTTCAGTTCCTCGGCAGTCGGTCGGCAGTCGCTGCCGAGCACCCGACTGACACGGGTAATCAGTTCCCGTGGATTAGCCCCTTTGGCCAGCTCCACAGTAGCCAGGACCACCGCGTGCAACACCACCGATTCCTGCTCGCCCATCAATTCCAAACGCCCCGCCAAGGGTGCCAGGAAACCGTAGGAGAGCAAAATGCCCAGGAACGTTCCCACCAGAGCGGCACCTACCTTATGGCCGATCTCTTCCACCGGCCCGTCAATCGCCTGCATGGTAACGACAATGCCCAGCACCGCAGCCACGATACCAAATCCGGGCAAACTGTCCGCCGTTTTCATCAACGCCCCGACCACCTGGTGATGTTCGCGTTCCAGCACTGCAATGTCGCTGTGCAACTCCGTCTCCAGAGCGGCGGGGTCTGCCGAACCATCCACGATGCGACTCAAGGCATTACAGATAAACTCGCGCAGATGATGATTGTTCAACACTCGAGGATACTGACGAAAAACGTCGCTGTTTTCCGGATCGGCAACGTGGCTGTCCAGAGCCAGCATGCCATCCCGACGTGCTAAACGCGCCAACTGATTAAGCAGGCCCAGCAATTCCAGACACGTCGCTTTATCGTAAGGCGAACCTTTGAATACCTGCGCCAGCCCTTTGAGAACGTCCACCAGGACCCGCTTCGGCGACATGATGATCAGGGCACCAACCGCAGCTCCGCCGATGGTCACCAACTCGGACGGGTGGATCAAGGCGCCTATTTTGCCCCCCGCCATCGTGAAGCCGATGAGCACCGCGGCGAAGACGACAATGGCTCCGACAATCGCAATCATGGTACCCGCGACGACGCTTCTGCTGGAGCATGACTTCTGCGCTGGCCGCGCAATCGTTACTGGCGCTTTGTCCCGCGCAGGTCGAACAAGTTTAGCATACGTTCCTGCAACAAGGCGCTCCTACGCCACCACCCATTCCAGGACTTTCCTCGTCAAGCTGCAAGAAACTGGGTCCTGTCGGTGGTCGGCCCCACCTGTTTGGTCAGACTGCCCGTCTCTGAAGCTGACGCCGTTACCGCCATCCCTTCCACGACCAGATCAGGTTGCGAATGGAACGGCATTATCAGCTCACTGTACATTTAGCGGCCGAATGAGTTCGTCATTTGTTCTGTGCCCAACCAGGGAACACCAGTCCCCAGCAAACCGTGAGCAACGTCCCACCCGCTTCCTGGGCGGCGTCAGACTTCTGCACCTGAAACGGTGGCTATGAAGGCAGCGAAGTTTTCGACCGGTGTATGCGGCTCTACCCCGTGATTCAGATTGACGATATGCCGGCATTTTCCACCGGCACGGATACATTGCTGAGTAGCGCGAATGACCTGGGCCGGCGTCCCGTCCGCCAGGAGCCTTGCGTCCACGTTGCCCTGAAATACCACCTGAGGATATTGCTGACGCAATGCGGCCAAATCGTGCCGCGTGCCTAAGCTGACTGCGGCTGCTCCGCTGCGAACGAGCCAATCGGGGTAGGGACATTCTTTCACAAACAAAATCCCTGGCGCTTCGCCGACGGCGCGGAAAATGCGCTGGTGATAGGGCAAGGCCCAGCGTTGGTACTCTTCGGGACTCAGTCGGCCGGCCCAGGAATCGAACAACTGCCAGGCATCCGCGCCCTGCCGTAGCAGGGTGCGCACAAAGTGAATCGTCGCCGACTCCAGCTTGTCCAGCAGCAAGTCAAAAACCCCCGGATGTTCTGCAGCGAATCGGCAGGTGGCGGCCACGTCTTTCCCGGTGCCGATGCAATAACTGGCCAGCGTAAACGGCGCTCCCGCGAAGACCAGGATCGGCAAACGTGTTGCTGCTGCGTTGGCCTGCGATTCGGCAAGGGCTGAGCGAACCAGGGCCAGCGTGTCTAAGACACAGCGAAACTTTTCGGCATCGGGTTCGCCGTCCAGCTTGCGCACCTGTCCCTCTGAGACGACAGGCACGATCGGCATCGGACCAGACTCCACCCGCATTTCGAATCCTACGCCCATCGCCTGCGCCAAGGTGGTGATGTCGTAGAACAGAATTATCGCATCCACGCCAAAGCGGGCCGGCAACAGAGAAACCTCAGCAGCCAATCGGCTGTCAGAAACGAAGTCATAAAACGAACGTCCGCCCCGCCGTTGTCGAAAGAGAGGGTCCCAACGTCCCGCCTGCCGCATGGCCCAGACTGGCGGCCTCGGCAGGGGCTCTCCGCGGAGGGCACGAAGCAGAAGAGGACTCGTGGACATTCAACCATCACTCCACACTTGGCTTGCTGCCGTGTTGTTCAGTCCCCCCGCCGGCACCATATCGTTCCAACGGCTGGAATATCTCCCGCACCGCCACGCGAAACCCTGGCAACACCGGCTCGCCCCTCAGTTCCTCCCCCTCCCCCAATATCTCCCCGCGCTCCCCCAAACGATGCACATCCACTTGCCGAGACTCCGGATGCACCACCCATATCAACGGCACACCCGCCTCTTGATAGTCCCGAATGCGTTTGTCTACCTCTGCTACTTCGTCCGTCGGCGAGACTACCTCCACCACCAAATCCGGCCGAATACGGAGGTGTCCGGGTTCCCACAATGCCGGCGTGATTCGCTCCCGCCTGATGAAGGATATGTCCGGCTTGCGCACCTGATTCGGCTTATTGGGAAAACAACAATATCCTGTGTCTGTGCTGAACACCAAGCCCAGGTCGTTAGTTTCAGCGTAGCGTTGGATACAAGCGGCCAGTTTAGCGTTGACCGCCCCTGCGACGGCCGACATGGGTTTCTCCACCAGTTCACCGTCCACCAGTTCGTAACGGCGATCCTTGGGCAGACGCAGCAAATCCGCCGGCGTCAGCTTCGGCTTATCTAAGATCGCGGACATGGTCGCGTCTCCTACATGGGCGTACCAGGCTTGGTGCCGACGTACAGCGTGGCGATGCGGAAGGCGAAGTGATGGAACCACACGGATTGCAGGCCGGCGCAGCGCATCTCCTCGGCCAGTGCTTCACCATCGGGAAATTCAAACACGCTTGCGGGCAAGTAATAATACGCCGATTGCCCCGAAATCAGTTGACCGATGCAGGGCAGAACCCGGCGAAAATACCATTGATAGAGCTTACCCCACAGCGACTGACTGGGGCGAGAAAATTCCAGGATGACGACTTGGCCAGCGGGCCGTGCTACGCGTACCATTTCCGCCAAACCACGCCGGTAGTCGGTGATATTGCGCAGGCCGAACGCCACACTGACAATTTGAAACTGATTGTCCCGAAACGGCAGCGCCTGCGCATCGGCTTGAACAAAGACGACATTGCGTGCACGCCGTCGGGCAGCTTTGCGGCGGGCCAGCGCCAGCATTTCGCTCGCAAAATCTGCTCCGATCACCGGGACCTGCTTGCGCCCAGCTTTCCAATAAGCCAAGGCCAAGTCGCCCGTGCCGGTGCACACGTCCAGGATCGGGCCGTCGTTTTGCGGCGGCACCAGCCGCGTCGTTTGCCAACGCCAATAACGGTCCACTTGGCAACTCAGCAAGTGGTTGAGCAAATCGTAGGTGGGTGCAATCGTCCCGAACATGCGACGAATTCGCGTTTCGCTCTTATCCAACACAGACGTTTTCTTCATGGGACCTTTCCGGCTGAAGGATGATGGCCTTCCGCATTTTAGTGTACATACGTTCAGGTTACCAGATGGTTACGCGAATGGCGATCCTGGGAGGAAGCCCGATGCCGGAGTGGCTCAGGCTCGAAGCCGTTCTGCCCTTCCGTAGCGCTGCCACCTCAGGCTCAGGTAGCAGCGCGTAAGACGCGGCGCAGGTACCAGCCCAGCCCCTTGCCTACGGGACCGGGATCGGGGCCGAGTCCGTATTCCGACCAGCGTGCCGTGACTTTAGCCACAGTATCCGCATCCATCAGGATTTCTTCGGGCCAGGGACGAGGATGGCCTTCTTCTGGAAATTTACGGGTAGCATCAATGCCCATTTTGTGTCCGACACCACACACTGGAGCGGCATGATCCAGGATGTCGGTAGGTCCTTCGCAGAACACCACATCGCGTCCCGGATGCACGTTGGCACCTACGTGAAACCACACTTCATCATAGTTGTGCACGTTCACGTCCTCATCTACCACCACGATGATCTTGCTGAACATCATCTGTCCCAGACTCCAGATAGCGCTCATCACTTTACGAGCCTGTTGCGGCCAACGTTTGCGGATCGACACGAAACAGAAGTTATGAAACACGCCAAACCAGGGCAGATCGTAATCCACCACTTCGGGAATAAACATCTTAACCAGCGGTAAAAACAACCGTTCTGTAGCTTTGCCCAGGTAACAGTCTTCCATAGGCGGTTTACCGACTATCGTTGTCGGATAAAGAGCATTCGCCCGATGAGTGATTGCGGTGACGTGAAAAACGGGAAACTGGTCGGCCAGGCTGTAGAAACCCGTATGATCGCCAAACGGGCCTTCCGTAACCAGCGGTTCGTCCGGATTAATGTAGCCTTCCAAAACGATTTCAGCACTGGCGGGAACCTCCATTTCAACGGTCTTGCAGGGTACCAGTTCCACCGGCTGACCGCGAAGGAATCCCCCCAGTAAACATTCATCAGTGCTCGGCGGCAGCGGGGCCGTGGCCATGTACGTGTACACCGGATCGCCTCCCAGCGCCACGGCAATAGGCATGCGTTTGTGAGCCCGCTTGTACAATTGGTAATGCTGACAGCCATCATGATGCAGATGCCAGTGCATGGCAGTTTTGTTCGGGCCGAGGAGCTGCAACCGATACAGGCCGACGTTACGCTCGCCTGTTTCCGGATTGCGGGTGTAAACCTGACCAAAGGTAATAAACCGCCCTGCGTCTTTCGGCCAACACTGAAGTACGGGCAGTTCATACAAGTTGACCTGGCTCCCGGTCTTGATGATTTCCTGGCACGGTCCACTGCGAACGAGCCTGGGCGGTAACGCCCGCAGTTGAGGCAAAATCTCCAGGGCCTTGTGAATCTTGCCCAGAAAAGTCTCCGGAATCTGCGGCCTGATGAGGGCGGCAACTTTTTCAGCCAGATCATCCAAGCGTTGCACGCCCAGGGCCCGGGCAGTGCGCTTCTCCGAGCCGAAGACATTGATCACCACGGGGAACGCGGAGCCCCGCACGCGCTCGAACAACAGTGCCGGCCCGCCCGCTTTGCTGATACGATCCGTGATCTCACTGATCTCCAGGATCGGGTCCACTTCGACACGGACGCGAACCAGTTCTCCCTCGGCCTCCAGTTCTTCCAGGAATTCCCGCAACGATTCGTAAGCCATGAGCAGCTCCGCTGGTCTGTCCGAGGATGTACCTCGCTGATCCCATTATCCATGCCTGTGAAGCGGCAGGCCAGGGTTGCGCCTGGCTAAGACTTTTATGCTGGAGGCGAATAGATTAATAGGGGTCATCCGAGCCTTCACCAGTCTTGTTCGCCCGTTCCAGTCATCCCAGCAGGGTGGGAATAACGGAACACGGACACCTGCTAGGTGCCGAGAATCGTGGGAGGGCCACTTATGTCCTATGGGTGCCTACGTTGCAGTCCTCAACCAGCAAACAGCCGTGATCTTGAGCGCTGGCGTCAAGAGCACGTCAGGCACGGCAAACCTGCCACGAGGCCAGGCTTATCATCCGCGGTTCTGGCTGGGATCGTAATCGCGGCAGTGTTCCTGGTGCAACTCCACTGGACGAGAGCTGAGCCGGGTCGAGGAGCGGACACCTCTTCGCCGTCCCGTGCTGATGCTTCCGGCCCAGACAAAGCCGCCAAGCCTGCTGATCCTGTAAGCGACACCAAGCCTGCCGCCAAATCTGCTCAGGTCAAACCTTGGGTGCCACTCAGCCGGCGGACGACATTCTTCACTCAACCCCTCGACCCGCAAGGCTACGTGGATTATGCCGCCGCTATTACCGAGGAATTGGGAAAAGGGATAACGCCCGATAACAACGCATTCGTCCTGCTGTTGCGTGCCCTTGGTCCGCGTCCTTCAGACACGGTTCGCTTCCCGGAGGCGATGTTTCGCCGATTGGGGATGGAGCCGTTGCCTGACCAGGGTGACTACTTTATCTCCCTGGAGCATTATCTCCGGGACACCGTGGGTTTGAAGAACAAAGAGGCACTAATACAGGTTTTGGAGCAGGAGCAGATAGCCCGCCAACGCCCGTGGAAGGCCCAGGAGTTTCCGCACCTGGCGGCGTGGTTGAAGGTTAACGAGAAACCATTGGCACTGGTCGCGCAAGCTGTCCAACGCCCGCACTATTTTCGTCCGTGGGTGCGTAGCGGGGACGAGAAAAAACATGTTCCCTTGATGCAGCAATCCCTGCCCGAACTCGGACCGATACGCGCGTTGGCCCAGGCTCTACTAGCCCGCGCCATGCTGCGTACTGGTCAGGCAGACTATGATTCCGCCTGGAAGGATCTGCTGACGGTGCTCCGTCTGTCCCGGAGGCTGGGCCGAAGCCATTGCGTCGAGGCATTGACTGGCCTGGCCCTGGAAAGCTCTGCACTCTATGGTTTGCCAGCATATCTGGAACAGGCCCGGCTGCGCCCCGAAGACTGGCAGGGCCGACTTCGCGATTTGCAGAAACTTCCGCCACGGACTTCCCTGGCGGAAATTGTGCACCTCGGCGAGCGATCCTTGGCTTTGGACTTTTGCCAGGAGTTGCATCGCCAAGGCTGCGAACTGGATGGACAAGACTCCAGCACATTCGCCGCCATTTATTGGCAAATTCAGCGCGCTGGATTTCCCTGGCAACGGGTCCTGAAAGAACTGAACTACTGGTATGATCAGTTTGCCCAGGCTCTGAGACAGCCAGACCGTACTCAACGCTTGCGCGCACTGGCCAGTGTGGAGAATGAGTTGCACAAGACCTTAGAAGACACGGCGGAGACGGGACTGGGAAGGCTGTTAGGTGCCGTGATCCCCCAGGCGGATCCCAACCTCGGCGAGCGTTTCAGTGCCACATTAGCAGCCCTTCTTTTCTCTTCTTTACAAAGGGTGGCGACAGCCTATGATCGCGTTGAGCAACTCCATCAGTTGGCACAGCTGGCGATCGCCTTGCAAATCTATCGCGTGGAAAACGGTGAATTTCCGCCGCGTTTGCAGGACCTGGTGCCCAAATATCTCCCCGAAGTCCCCAACGACGTTTTTTCGGCGCAAGCGCTGGTGTACCGCCGCACTGATCGAGGTTATCTTCTGTACAGCGTTGGCCCGAATGGTAAAGATGAAGGGGGACGAACCGATCAGGATAAGCCCAGGGGCGACGACCTCCGAATACAACTTCCTGCTCCGCCACCTAATGTGCGTCCGATCCACTTGCCCTGAGTGTGGCGACGCCCAGCACAGCCAGGCAACCAGCAAAATGAGCAGCAATGTCCTGAATCGAACGGAGTTCACCTGACCCTGACCATGCCAGCGTTGACCACAGCTCCAGAACGTTTTGGCCTCTACGCACCACAACTGGCTCCAGGGTTACTCCCGATGGTAATCAGGAAGAAACTGCCGGACTCGTGAATTCGGCATGCTCATACGAAAGGCCGAGCCGATATCGTTTCCATTCAAGCGGCTTGTATGGGCGAAAGGCTCGGCCTGCAGCGCAGGCTTGGCCCCGAGGCAGTTTGATGGGGGACCTGTCAGACCTGGTGGGGTTGCTTGTCTGGCGGGGTGTCCGCACATATGCGTAGATGGGTATCGGTCTGTGCATTTTGACGAGGAAACGCCAATGAACGTGACGATTCGCGAACTTCGTGCACGGGAGATTCTGGATAGTCGCGGCAATCCCACAGTAGAAGTGGAAGTGTGCCTGAGTGACGGCACGCGCGCCCGAGCGGCAGTGCCCAGTGGTGCCAGCACGGGGAAGCACGAGGTGCTGGAACTGCGCGATACTGCGCAACGGGAACGCTATCACGGCCGCGGCGTGCGCCAGGCAGTGCGCCACGTCAACGAAATCATCGCTCCCGCCCTGTGTGGCCAATCCCCTTTCGACCAACTTCAGATAGACGGGCAACTGCACCGTCTCGATGGCAGCGAGAATCTGAGCCGACTCGGAGCCAATGCCGTCCTGGGCGTGTCCCTGGCCGTGGCGCACGCGGCAGCTCGCCACCTGGGTCTGGGATTATGGCGTTATCTGGGTGGCCCGTATGCTCACACTCTGCCGGTGCCGCTCATGAACGTGATCAATGGCGGAGCCCATGCGGATAACAATCTCGATATTCAGGAATTCATGCTCGTTCCGGCCGGGGCGCCGAACTTCACCGAGGGGTTGCGCATGGGCGTGGAGGTATTTCACACGCTGAAGCGGTTGCTCAAGGAAAGCGGGCTGAGCACCGCCGTTGGGGACGAAGGGGGCTTCGCCCCCGATCTGCCCGACGACGAAAAAGCTCTGGAGTTTCTGGCCCGCGCGGTGGAGAAGTCGGGTTATCGGCTCGGAGAACACGTCTGGCTCGCGCTGGACGCCGCTGCTACCGAGATGTACGAAGCCGCTCAGCAGCGTCATGGTCGCAGTCACGCCTACTGCCTGTTCAAGAGTAATCCCGACCAGGTCAGGAGCACCGACGACATGATTCGCTATTGGGAAAGACTCTGTGCCAATTGGCCGGCTTTGTGCTCCCTGGAGGATCCGCTGGCCGAGGATGATTGGTCTGGTTGGCAGGCCTTGACCCAAGCTTTGGGACAGCGTGTCCAGATTGTCGGCGATGACCTGTTTGTTACCAATCCCAAGCGATTGCGTCAGGGGATTCTCCACCAATCTGCCAATGCCATCCTCGTCAAAGTCAACCAAATCGGTACCCTGAGCGACACTCTGGCCACCATCGAACTGGCGAAGCGGCACCGCTTTGGCATTCTGATCAGCCACCGCAGCGGGGAAACCGAGGACACTACCATAGCCGACTTAGCCGTGGCTACTAACGCCGGACAAATCAAAACTGGCGCTCCCAGTCGCACTGACCGCACCTGCAAATACAATCAGTTACTGCGCATTGAAGAAGCGCTGGGCAGCGCCGCTCGCTATGGAATCGAAGGCTGGCCTCCCCGCCGTTGATGTTCTTGGTCTCCTGCTGCGCGAAACCGCATTGTCAGGGTTTTTGCAACAACAAGAAGATTCTTACCGTTAATGTTCTTAGTCTCTTGCTGCGCGAAACCGCACCCGGCTTTAGTCCAATTCGAGCAACGGGGCGAAGTGCCCCGAATGCGTTCTAACGGAACCCAAGTGTCCTGCCGTGCAACAAAGCTGAAGGGAGTTTGATGTTGGGTGCTCAGAGTTATGCCGGAGAACCCGACCCTGGGACAACTCGCACCGCGAAGGGCGAGGAAGTTATGCGATGTGCCGAAAGCTAGGCGCTCCGGTCAGGTGGCTTCCGCAGGCGAGCAAAGTGCCGTTGACGGCATCGCTCGGTTTGGGAGATAATCGCACCCGCCCAGGACCTGAAGGCGAGCCAGAACGGAGTTTGCTGCTACCTCAGCACAATGGGCCAGAATGCGGAACAGGAGGAGGAGCATGCGACGACTGTCGGCAGGGATGTTGGCCGGCCTGGTGCTCGTAATGGGAAGCTGGGCAAATCGCCCACAACCGATCGTACCAGGAGGTCCCCTCGAGGATGCGGCCATTCGCGCCCTATGGTTTGTGGACGAACACGAAGGATGGGCGGCAGGAGATGATGGCCTGATTCTGCACACCATAGATGGTGGGCAAACATGGGAACGTCAGAAGAGCGGCACGCGCGCTCACTTGCGGAGCGTGCATTTTCTCTCGCCGTTTGTCGGCTATGCCGCGGGCGAAGAGCCGTTGCCGCAAACTCCTGCCACCGCGGGGGTGCTGCTTTTCACACGCGACGGCGGTACGACCTGGCGTGCTTTGTCCGAGAATCAGATGCCTGGGCTTTTTGCAGTGCGCTTCCTCGACGAGCGGCGCGGCGTGGTGGCCGGAGATACCTGCGAGGCGTTTCCCTCTGGAGTGTGGATGACCGAAGACGGCGGCCTGAGTTGGCGCATGGTAAGTCACGGGCGTCAGGCGGGCTGGTATGCGGCGGCCTGGA
>JANWVZ010000109.1 GCA_025056555.1 Gemmatales bacterium
CGAATTGGCAGGTTATCAACCGAACCCCGCTCATGGTGAAAGGCTCTTCGCCTTGCGTGGTTGCTTAGCTTGCCACATGCACGACAAGCCGAGCTTACGCGTCTATAACGAAACAGGCCGTCTGCTCACGGAGAGCGACTATGGCCCGAATCTGACGCAACTCAAAGCGAAGTTCCAAGCCCATCCCGACGCGGCGAAATGGCTCTATAACTGGCTCACCGACCCGAAAGCTTATTCGCCGCGCACTCGCATGCCCAAGCCGCAATTTCGCAGCGATCCAAATGACCCGCTGGCCGAGGCTAAAGAAAAGGCCGACATCATCGCCTGGTTGCTGAGCGATGATACGCGCCCGGCTTTGCAGGACCATTACGTGCTGCCCTGGGAGGACGTCAAAGTCCAGGCTGAGGAAAAGGCCATTCTCGGCCTAATCCGCATGTATCTGGAAGGTAATAAGTCATTGGCTCGTGCCGCGGTCGAGCGGGGCCTGAAAGGCGCCTTTACCAGGGACGACCTGATGGGCCTACGTCCCGAAGCGGACGAATGGGCCTTGCTCAGTCCGGAAGCGATGCCCGCGCAGGCTCCGTGGAAGAATCTCGACACCTCCAGTCGACTGCTGTGGTACCTCGGTCGCAAGAGCATCGCTCGCTACGGTTGCTACGGCTGCCACGATATCCCCGGTTTCGAGCAAGCCAAACCCATCGGCACACCGCTCAACGACTGGGGCAAGAAAGATCCCGAACAGCTTGCCTTCGAGCAAATCGCCTCTTACCTCCAAGACCATTTCCAACTCTCCCGCGGTCATAACAACGGACACGGTCATGCCGCGAAAGCACCGTCTTCGGCGCGACACAAAGACGACCCGTTCTTCCGCTATGACCCGTTCTTCGAAGATGCCGTCTTCATGGGCCGCAGAGACGGCTTCTTGTACCAGAAGCTCCGCGAGCCACGCAGTTACGATTACGGCCGACTTAAGGAGCGACCCTACGAAGAACGTCTGCGAATGCCACAATTCCGTTTCAGCCTGGCCCGGCCCACGCGGGAAGAAATGCTAGCCTTGCAGAATCCTGACGACCCCGAAAATCAAAAAATCGTCGAAGCGTATCGGCAACGGGCCTATCGCGAGGAAGAGGAGGCCATCGAGGCGGTGATGACGTTTATTCTCGGGCTGACGGCCGAGAACATTCCGCAGAAGTTCGTCTATCAGCCGTCGCTCGATCGCCGCAACGAAATCCGCGGCACCGAACTGCTCGAACGGCACAACTGTATCGGTTGCCACGTGGTCAAGCCTGGTCGTTTCGGTTTGCGTCCGGAGGCTCTGACGTTGGATAACAAGCCGCTCTTAGAAGATCTGCGAAGCGTTTGGACTCCCCAGCATGCCAATCTACGCAGCGACTACCGCTTCCCCGAACACAACGCCTGGGCCACCAACCACGGGCCTGTCTATTCGGAAAACCAACCCGGTGTGGCTCATGGCCTGACCATCTGGTCGGAAGAAGTGCAGCGCGACCCGGCCACCGACGAACCCTTACTGGAAATCGAACTATATCAAGCGTTCGCCTTCCGCCAGGGGGATGGGAGCACGATGAACATTCCTGCCGGCGAACGGCTCGTGCTGTGCCTCAGCGGCGTCAGCGAATGGACGCCCAGCTACGGGGGACAGTTCGCCGAGATTTTGGCCCGACTATTGACGCGTCCCGAGCTGGCCGGCACGCCGCAACGGCTGAATTTGCGCAATGACCGCGGACGCATCCTGGCCAGCTTACCGCCGCCGTTGTTCCGCGAAGGCCAGAAAGTGCAGCCCGATTGGCTCCTGGAATTTTTGCGGCAACCGTATCCGCTGCGTCCGCCGGTGGCCACTTACCTCCGCATGCCCGTCTTCGACCTGAGCTTGGAAGAACGTCAAGCCCTGGTCAATTACTTCATTGCGGTGGATCGGTTGAACAACCCGCAATTGGGCTTGGAATACGCTAATCCACCACCGCCGCAGCGCGACCCCGCCGAACAAATGCGGTTACGACAACAGTATGTATGGCTGTTGCAACAAATGCTCGAGCGACCTGTATCTGCTTCGTCGGATGCAAAAGGCTCCAACTCTGCGACTAAGCCTACCAGCGGGGCGTACGATTACTTCGCAGTAGGCTGGTCATATCTGACGAGCCGCAGCATGTGCCTCAACTGCCATAATCTCGGTCGCATCGCCACTACCAACACTAACCCCGAAAGCATGGGGCCCGACCTGGCGCTTGCGGCTTACCGTCTGCGTCCCGAATACGTCGAACGTTGGGTGGCCAATCCGAGACGTTTCCTACCTTACACGGCCATGACGGTGTATTTCCCCAATGATCCCCACTATGCTGTATTAGAAAAACAGCTGGGCGAACCGTCTTTCCAGCATACGCTCAATGCGCTGGGCCTGGGCTTGGGATATAATGCTACTCAAGAATGGTCGCTCAGCCCCTTGCAACGGGTTCGTGTGGTGCGCGATGCCCTCATGAGCTGGGGCTTCCTCGAGCATCCACCCCTGCGCGCCGTGGAAGCGGGCCCACCCCGCACGACACTGCGCAACGGCCTGGCCGGACCCGACATGGCCACGGCACCCCCCAAGCCCAAGTAAACTCACCACCACGCCAAATAGCTCAGGAGATACCCATATGCGTCCCTACTTAACCCGGCGACTTGCGATGAGCTTGGCCGCGATAACCACAGCCTGGTTGTTAACTAGCGCCTGTCAACAGAATCGCACATTGCATGCGGCGTTACAGGAGGGTTGGGGCACGATCACCGGGCAAGTCGTGTACGGAGGCGATCCGTTGCCCGAACGTAAGCCGATTGCCGACGTCAAAGAACCCGCTTGTTTGGAGAAAGGCCCCATCCTCACGGAAGTCTGGGTGGTGGACCCCAAAACGCGGGGTGTTCAGTGGGCGGTCGTGTTCCTCAAGCCCGCCAAAGGACAGACGCTGCCTATTCACCCCAGCTTGCAGAAGCCGCTCAATGAATTTGTTACCATTGACCATCCCACCTGTGCCTTTCATCCGCATATTGTCACCATGCGTGTCGGCCAGAAGCTCCTGGCGTTGAATCCCATGTCCATTGCACACAATGTGGTCATCACGGGCTTCCGCAACAATTTCAACATCCAGATTCCTCCGGGAGGCAAACACGTCTTCGATTTGCAACCGGAAACCTACCGCGCCTTACCGATACGCTGCGGTGCCCATCCGTGGATGAGCGGTTACCTGTGGATGTTCGACCATCCCTATTTCGCCGTTACGGACGAAACCGGGCGGTTTACCATCAAGAATGCGCCCGCGGGCACCTGGAATCTCGTCGTCTGGCACGAAGCCATCGGTTACCTCGGCGGTGCGGCCGGCCGCGACGGTAAACCGATTGACATCAAGGCCAACGAGACCACCGACCTCGGCAAAATCGAACTCAAACCGACTCAATAAGAACAACCACCCTGAATAAGAGCGCCTCTCTAACTCAAGGAGCTGACTAATCATGATGGAACGCTCTCGAATAGCGTCGCTGATGCTTATCACGGGCCTGACGATTCTGGGTTTGCTCTTGCTCGGTTGTCGTGGCGAACAGAAACCTGAAAAGAAGGTCGAAGAGGAGCAGAAACCTCCTGCGAAAGCGAAAGTCGTCACCCTCGAACCCGCAGGATACGCGAAAGCCATCACAGGGCGGGTGACCTATACGGGCCCCGAAGCGGACGCCAAAGTCATCTTCGTCGCCACGAAGTTGGAAGATAAGGGCGATTGTCCAAAGGAAGTGCCCGGTCAAGGTTGGTATGTGGACGAATCGCAAGACAAGAAAGGCGTGCGTTACGCAGTGGTTTATGTCCGCGCCGCCACCGGTTACCGTATGCCACCGCTTGATAAGCTCGAACGTACTGAAAAAGACCCCGAGTTTGTCGAACTGCGTCAGCCTAGTTGCCAGTTCGAACCGCGGGTGCTGCTGTTGCCGCCTACCTCGAAACTGCGCGTCTGGAACGATAGCGACAAAGGCCATAAGCCCATTGACCATGATGCCAATATTTCAGGATTACAACCCATGCGTCTGGGTCCGGGTAAAAATGGCGAACTGGACGTTCCTCCAGACGACCGTGAACCGCGAACCGTGACCTGCGGCATTCACTCCGGCTTTATGCGGGCCTATATTTGGAAGTTCTCGCATCCATATGCCGCCATCACCGATAAAGACGGGCAATATCGCATCCCGCACGTGCTGGTACCGAAAGAGGGCAAGTTGGAATTGTGGGTCTGGCACGAAATGCTGGGTAAATCGAAAAAAGTGCAAGACCTGACCCTCAAACCCGGCGAAGAAGTAAAGGTTGACATTACCCTGCCGTAATTGCCCTTAGCGCACCCCACGTCAGGCCAAGTCATCACGACGAGCCAGCCACGCCTTCCTTGCGCTGGCTCCGGCTTGGTGCCAGGTTGAGCAACTGGTTACATGATTCTCGGAGATGCTGCGCCGGTCAAAGCGGGCATACAGACCCAGACATAGCGGATGAAAGTGCATCCCTTGGGATCGCCTTTGCAGCATTACTCGGAGCCCGAGGGTCAAGAGTCACTGCCCGCTGACACCGCGCCAGCCGGGCGCGGGCAAAGATTTGCAGTATTATTCGGGACCCGATAATCAAAAGTCGCCTCCGCAATCAGTGCCACCATAGTCGAAACCGCTAAGATCACCTCCCAAGTCTCCGCCGTCGTAATCGGGCTCGTAGGCGTCATAGTCCTCGGCGGCAGCATCCAAAGAATCAAAGTCCTCGTGGGCATCATCAAATGGGCGGCTGTCAGTGTCGTTGGAGGTTACCTCATTGTCGAAATCATCCCCTATCGTCCAGGTTTTCCCGCTTTCCGGGGCATAACGAGATTGGGGAGCGTCTGCAGAGTTAGCCGGGGATTCGTGGGGGATGGTAGTTGAAGGATGCGAACGGGAAAACTCCTGGCCGGTATCAGATTCCCCGCTTCGGAAGAAACGATGATACAGCCAGCTGCCTACTGCTGCGCCGAACATGCCGGCCAGGAAAGGACCCAGGAAGCTGCCTGCTCCTCCCAAGTCTGGCGGGGGCGCCGGCGTGGTTCCTGGTGCGGTCTCCGAGGGGGTTTTTACCGAAGCGTCATAGCCGGGCCGTTGACCGAAGGCGTGCACCAGTCCGCGAAGAATTGCCCCGAGGACCAGTACGCCCGCACCTGCCAGCAGCGCCCAGAAGACCCAGGACCATCGTCTGGAGGCAGTTTCATCCGTCGGGAGAGTTTGGCCGTCATTCGCCGCGTCCTGCGCTTCGCTAGGTTTGGAAGCGCTCAGGACTGCTGGCTGACCTGCCAAGATTTTCTCGATGAGCTGTAGGGCTTCCCGTAGGGCCTGGTCGAATTCCTTGGCCTGGAGGTGTTGCAGCAAAGTTTGCCGCAGGACCTGCGCTTGCTCGCGCGACAGCCGTGGAGCCAGGCTCTCATGCCAGACGATTTCAAAGCGGCCAGGTTGCCGGCAGAGGAGAATGTACAGGTGGGCCTGGTGTACCGCGCGGCGTTGCTCGGCCCAATGCCGAAAGGCTATTGCTCGTTTCTCAGGGATTTTTGCCAGTTGAGCAACGTCTGCAGGGGGTTGCGCAAAGGTTTCGACCACCAGTGTCAGCCGATATTGTTGGCCCAGTTGTCTGAGCTGTTTATCCGCCTGAACCAGAGTTTCGCGACGGAACATCTTCGCTTCGTCGAACACTTGTGCCTGCGCAACGGACATCAACACCGCACTCAGGACCAGGGCAATGCCGCATCGGACTGGACGTGTGCTCATAGGACTACCCCAAGGGTGCTGTGCGTGCCTTGGACGGGTGGAAGCCGTCATAATGATATACGCAGTGCTCAGCAGGCTGACTTTTCATGAGCCCCGCCGACTTGAGGCCAAGGGGCTGACACCACGGCCAGCATATGCGACTCGGTGCGGCAGATACCTGCCGACCGTAAGGATCATGGAGGGTAAACAGCCGACAGGTCGGAGAAGGTAGTAGCAGTTACATCAGGTGTTCCAGAGCACGGCGAATTTCCTCGGCCGCGCGACGGGCCGCTTGTTCGACGGGCACCGTGAAACTGGCGCGGTGATGCCGCCACTTCAGTTCTACCTCTCCCCGCTGCAAGGCTTTCTCCCCGACGACCACCCGCAGGGGCAGACCGAGCAAATCGGCATCGTGGAATTTGAATCCGGCGCGGGCGTCGCGATCATCGAGCAAGACTTCAATACCTTGCTGCTCGAGTTCCCGATAGATTCGTTCCGCCGTCTGCATCAGTTCCGCGTTGGCTACATTAAGGGGCAGCACCAGCACCTGATAGGGCGCCAGGCTCACAGACCAGATAATGCCTTGATCATCGTGGCTGGTTTCGATGAGGGCCGCGAGGATGCGGTTGATTCCGATACCATAGCAGCCCATGACCATCGGATGTTCTTGGCCTTTCTCATCGAGATAATGGGCGCCTAGCCGCGCCGAATACTTGGTGCCGAGTTTGAACACGTGTCCGATTTCGATACCGCGGCGCAGCCGGAGTGCGCCAACGCAGCGTGGGCAGGCATCGCCGTCGCAGGCAATCCGCAGATCGCCAATCCAATCAGGCTGAAAATCACGACCGGGTTGCACGCCGACCAGATGATAATCGGCCTCATTGGCGCCGCTGACGCCATCGGTCACCAGCATGACAGCACGATCAGCGTACAGCTTGACCGGCAAACCTATCGGCCCGGCGAAACCGACCGGCGCGGCGGTGACTCGGGCGATAGTGTCGGCATCCGCCAATTCGAGACGCGCTGCGCCCAGGGCGCGGCGGAGTTTGTGTTCATTGACTTCGTGATCCCCCCGCACCAGCACTGCTACCGGCGCACCGTCGGCCAGGTAAATCAGTGTCTTGATCATCTGCTGGGGCAAACATTGGAGGAAGGCGCTCACCTGCTCGATGGTAGTGCGGCCCGGAGTGTGGACTTTACGAAGCGGAGAATCGGACGGCCCGGGAACTGAGGCCGACCGAGCACCGATTTCGGCACGTTCCAGGTTGGCGGCATAACGGCAGCGCTCACACTCCACCAGGGCATCTTCGCCGGTATCGGCTAAGACCATGAATTCATGGGAGGCCTCGCCGCCGATTGGTCCGCTTTCGGCTTCCACGACCACGTATTTCAGACCGCAACGGTCGAAAATACGACAGTAGGCCTGGTACATTCTGTCGTAGCTTTGATTGAGATGCGTTACATCCACGTCGAAACTGTAGGCATCCTTCATCAGGAACTCCCGCGTGCGCAGCACGCCGAAACGAGGTCTTGGTTCATCGCGAAACTTGGTCTGAATCTGATAGAAAATGACGGGCAGCTGGCGATAGGAATTGATGTGGTGGCGCACCAGGTCAGTAATGACTTCCTCATGAGTAGGTCCCAGCACCAGTAAGGCACCTTTGCGGTCGCGCACCTTCATGAGGGTGTCGCCGTAATCGGCAAACCGGCCGGTCTGCTGCCACAACTCTGCCGGGTGGATAGCGGGCATCAGGATTTCCAAGGCGCCTGCGCGATCCATCTCTTCGCGGACAATGCGGATAGCTTTTTGCAGGGCGCGAAAGCCGAGCGGCAGATAGGTGTACGCACCAGCCACCAGTTGTCGTACCAGACCGGCGCGCACCATCAGACGATGGCTGGGCACTTGGGCCTCGGCAGGGTCTTCCTTCAGCGTCGGGATGAATGTCTGCGACCACCGCAAGGTTCGCTCCTCCATTACTTCCTTACGTAAGCCGACCATTCTCGCCTGATTGTATGCGCGGGCGCGGTGATTTGAAGTTTCCGCCCGGCTTCGGTTCGTGTCGCTTCGCGGTATGGCCGATCAGGCCATGGGGCTAAACCTTTTCTCGGTTTCCACAGAGCCTCCGTTTTGGGCTCGACCAGCCAACCACTTCAACCAAAAGGAAGTGAGTCGCTTCCAGATTGTTCGTCATATCATGCAGGGGGTCAGGTCAAGCTAAGGAATCCTGAAGATAAGGAGTCTGCCGATGCGGTCAACGGTTGCCGTAATGGTCGGCTTCGGGGCATGGTTCTTAGGTTACGGTTGGGGCGTCTGGATACCCGCACAGCAAATCAGCACCGGGGCAAATCAGTCTAAGACGATTGCAACAGCGAAACCGCATGACGAAGCGTGTGGCCCCTTGTCGGCGGCCGAGTTGGCTGGTGTCATTGACAAGTGGATAGAAAAGAAATGGCAGGAGGAGCAGGTGAAGCCCACGGAGCTGGCCGACGACGCTGAGTTTGTACGGCGGCTCTATCTTGAGGTGGTGGGGCGGATTCCGTCGGTAGCCGAGGCCCGTTCTTTTTTGGATAACACCAGTCCCAACAAGCGGGCCGACTTAATTCGACAACTGTTACGCAGTCCAGGTTTCCTGAACCGTTGGAGTGGCCTCCTGGCTGAAACTTGGCTGTCCAACGGAGACAACGTAGCCCTGCTTAATTCGCAACGGGCGTTACTGCAAACCTGGATTCGGGAGCATATGCGCCTGGGTTCGGGCTACGACAAGATAGTCGCCGAGCTGTTGAGTGCCTCGACCAGTCAACAGAACTTCGTCCGCCGGCCGGAAGGTTCTTATCGAAGTCCCGGAAGTCCGGTGGCCTTTCTGCAGGGGAACGGGTTTAATCCGCGAAACTTGGCGGCCAGTGTTAGTCGGCAGTTTCTCGGTATCCAGCTCGATTGTGCGGAGTGCCACAATCACCCCTTTGCCAATTGGAAGCGGGAGCAGTTCTGGCAGTTGGCGGCGTTTTTTGCGGGTTTCCGTCAGCAGCGAGCCGACGGACAGGTGTTTTACACCAATCTGGAAAACCCCAAAGAACGCACGATTCAGATTCCCGACACGAATATCACAGTTACCGCGCGTTTCCTGGATGGGAGCGAACCGAACTGGGAGTCGGCGGAACGCACGCGGGAACTTCTGGCGCGCTGGATCACTTCGCCGACGAATCCTTACTTTGCCAAAGCTACAGTGAACCGCGTCTGGTATCAGCTGATGGGTTACGGACTGACCGATCCGCCCGATGACATGCACGAAGAAAATCCGCCCAGTCATCCCGAACTCTTGGAGGCTTTGGCACGAGCGTTTGTTGAAGCGCGGTTTGATTTGCGGTACCTGATCGAAGCGGTTTGCCTGTCGCGGACTTATCAGCTCAGCAGTCGTCGCACCGATCCCAGTCAGGACAACGCCCGCCTGTTGGCGCGACGTGTGGTGCGACGCATGACCGCAACACAACTCTGGGACAGTTTAGTCGAAGCAGCTTATTGGAATCCCAGTGAAGCACGAGTGCCGCAATTTTTTGATGCCAACGTTTTTGTCGCGGGTATGAGGCCCAACAATTTCTATGCCCAACGTCGGCAGGCATTTCTGGAACGATTCCGCGACGCGGCGTCGCGACCGGTAGAAGCGGAAACGTCGGTCTTGCAGGTGCTCGCGCTGATGAACGGCGAAGCGGCTAACAGCGTCGTGCGCCTGGAAAGCAGCCCCATGCTACAGATGGTGCTCAATTATCCCCTATGGGATGATCGGCAACGCTTGGAGACTCTCTTCCTGGCGACACTGTCCCGTCGGCCCAAACCGCACGAACAAACACGGTTCCTACGCCACCTGGAGCAAAGTGCCCAGCGCGAAGCTGCCTGGGCCGATGTCCTGTGGGTATTGCTCAATAGCCCCGAATTCATTTCCCACCACTAAAACGAGGGTCTGCCCATGCGCCAATCAGAACGCCCAGGGTCGTGCCCCTATGCCCCCACCACGAGCGGGACACGGCGAAGCAGTGAAACAGCCTTTCAGTTATCGCGGCGGCAATGGTTGCAGTGGAGCACGGCAGGGTTGGTATCCGCCAGTGTGTCAGGCTGGTTCGGTGCCTTGGCACAAGCGCTGAGTCGTGAGCCGAATCGCAAGAAAGCGTGTATCCTGCTCTGGATGGCGGGAGGGCCGAGCCAGATTGACACTTTCGATCCCAAACCCGATCATCCCAACGGCGGACAATTCAAACCCATCGCCACGGCTGTACCCGGTATCCAGATCAGCGAAACATTGCCGAAAATCGCCACGCACCTGCGCGACCTGGTGCTGGTGCGTTCCATGCAGACTCGTGAAGCAGATCACGGCCGAGGCACGCTGCTGATGCACACGGGTCGGCTACCGAGTGGCCCCGTGCAATATCCGTCGCTCGGCTCGTTCCTGTCGAAAGAACTGGCGGAGGAACCGAAGGATTTGCCGAGCTACGTGGCCATCGCTCCGTATCGAGTCTTCAGTCCCACCGCGCTGAGTCCTGGCTATCTGGGGCCCCGCTACGCGCCGCTCCTGGTGGGGGAAACCAATTTTGCCGTCGTGGCCGCTAAGCCCAACCCCGACGACTACGAAAACGCCCTGCGCTTGCCGGATTTAGAAGCCCGCGACGTTTCCCCAGAGCGCTCCGAGAGTCGTCTTCGCCTGCTGAGCGAGCAAGGCGAAGAATTCACGCGCGACCGCCCTGATCCCGTGGTGCTGCAGCAACAGGAGGCGTATCTGCGCGCGGTCAGGCTGATGCGGACGCGGGCCAGCGGCGCGTTCAATCTCGAGGAGGAAAAACCTGAACTCCGCGATGCCTATGGCCGCAATCTCTTCGGTCAGGGATGTCTGTTAGCCCGTCGGCTCATCGAGCGCGGCGTGGCGTTTGTCGAAGTTACCCTCAGCCAGGTTCCCGGAGTCATCGCAGGGCTAGGCTGGGACACCCATGTCAACAATTTCCCGCAAGTGCGTACCCTGTGCCAGGTGCTCGACGCGGCTTGGAGCACTTTGTTGCAGGATTTGCGCGCCCGCGGCCTGCTGGAGAACACGTTGGTCCTCTGGATGGGCGAATTCGGTCGCACACCCCGCATCAATAACTCCGCGGGGCGCGATCACTGGGCCAACGGCTGGACCGCTGTTTTAGCAGGAGCAGGCTTACGGGCCGGCCAAGTCGTCGGCAGCACCAGCCGCGATGGCATGGAGATCAAAGAGCGGCCCGTCTCGGTGGCCGACTTCTTAGCCACTGTCTGTCTGGCTCTGGGTGTAGATCCCGCTAAGCAGAATCTTTCCAACATCGGGCGACCGATTCCCCTGGTCGAACGCAACGCTCAGCCGATTCGGGAGGTCTTACCGTGAGCCGAGTTATTTTCCACCTCTTCGCTGTCTTCATCACTGCGTTCCAACTCGCTTGCCTTGTCTACAGCCAGGAAAAGCCAACGATTACTCCCCCCACGGTGCCCGCTACCCATCATGATCTGCTCGTTCTCACGGATGAACGCCCTCTCTTATTGCGGCTCAACGTGTTTCTCAACGGTCGCCCGATCAGCGAACATTGGCGGGAACGTAGCGTAAAACTTTTCCAATTCCTGGACGCCAATCGCGATGGCACGCTGAGTCGGGAAGAAGGGTCGCGCTTGAATATGGTTATCTTTCCCAACCCTGCTGGTGGTGCGTTGCCTGTTGACTACGATCGCGATGGCCGCATCACACAAGAGGAATTCCAGCGCTGGCTCTATGAAATCAACTCTGGTCCCGTTGCCATCCGCCCCTATTACACAATGGCTA
>JANWVZ010000010.1 GCA_025056555.1 Gemmatales bacterium
AGCCGTGAATGCTCCCCATAAGCAAACTGCCCCGCAACGCTTGGGGAACTGTCGGCCCATCTAAGTAAAGGAGGCCAGCGTGCGCCCAACCGCTTTCCTGATGGTGTAGGTGATCACTAATCTCGCGTAATTGGCCATACGCATAAGGATGATAGCTCGGCTTATAACTTTGCTTGATATAGATACCGCCGGGCACGATATGAAACAAATGAGGAATGACGCAACAAACGATAAAGCAATTCCCCTCATGGTCGAAATCCATGCCCCAGGGATTACTAGTTCCCTCAGCGAATACTTCAAAGCGTTTCGTGACCACGTCGTAACGCCAGACGGCCGCGTCTAAGCGAACCCCTTGCACCTCGGATGTGGTAAAGACGCCATGAAGCCCATAAAGTCGGCCGTCAGGGCCCCATTGAAATGTGTTGAGCGTCTCATGCGTATCCTGGCTGCCGAAGCCGCGTAGCAAGATCTCATAATGGTCGCATTGACCATCTTGATTACGGTCTTGAAGGAAAAATAAGTATGGGGGCGCCCCTAAGAACACGCCGCCGTAACCTACCTCTAAACCGCTGGCCAGATCGAAGCGCGTCGGAAAATTCTTTCCTTCGGCCCAGAGCGAGACCTTATCTGCGCGACCATCGCCATCAGTATCTTCCAGGATCTTAATGCGGTCACGTGGCATTTGGCCGGGTGGTGTGCGCTTGGGATACTCATAACACTCTAAGACCCAGACACGACCACGTTCGTCTATAGTGAAAGCAATTGGGTTAACGACGTCTGGTTCGGCGGCAAATAAAGTCACCTCCCAGCCGTCGGCCACGCGGAAACGTTTCACGGTTTCTTGCGGACTTAGATATGGCTGGCCCGTGGGTTTCCGATTATCGAAGCCATATTCCCGCTGCGACCAGGCGGGAGTTATTAGTCCGAGAGCCGCTAGCAGCCCAAGAAGCGTCCAGCGGCACGGCCGTACGCTGTGCATAGCTAATTTCTCCCAGTTGTCAGAAAATGATTTCCAGAGGCCGAGCTTAGAGTGGTGAATCGAGAAAGAGATTGATAGTTTCGACATACTGAGTGAAGAGGCGGACAATCAGCGTAGCAATAAATATCGCGACCAGAAGCCAGACGGCGCCTGCCGCGATATTGGTACACAGGCGGAGTTGGTCGGCGGCTTGCTGGTAACGCTGTTGAGCATGGCGGCGCAGTGCATCGGGTTCCGAGCCAGCGGCTTCCGCGACGCTTAACACAGTTAGAAAGTCGTGGGTCAGCAGGCCCGTCGCCGTCAGGGCTTCGGAAAGCGGTTGACCACGGCGTGTCTGTTTACGGACGCGCGCGGCCCAATCGGCAAACGCAGGGTTCCCGGTGGCCAAGAGCGCTAGCTCCGCGGCTTCGTGAACCACCAATCCTGCGTCAAGGGCGACGGCAAGCGCTTGAGCGAAGCGTGCTTCAGCCAGAGCTTGCAGAGCGCCGCCGATAACAGGCAGCTGTAGTAAGGCGCGATGCACCGCGACGCTATGCTGACCTCGTGCGAAGAAATAGCGAAGGACCAGGTACGGGCCTAAGGTGAGTGCAGCTGTCGCGATGAGGAAGATCAGGGCCCCGCTTTCGCCTTTGAGTCCGAACAACGAGATGGGGCTTCGCCCAGCGACGGACTCAATGACGCCTAAGAGCCAGATGAACAAGGCTAACACGAGCACGGCAGCAAGGAGCTGAAGCAAAGGCCAACTGATTCGCGACCAGAATTGGCGCCGCAGTTCCATCTGGAATTCAAAGGCTTGCTCGAGTTCGTGCAAGACTTCCGGCAGTCGGCCTGTGCGTTCGCCGACGGTAATGGCGGCGGTGAAAAAAGCCGGCAGGCGGGAAGTCCACGGTTGTAGGGCGGATTCCAGCGACTCACCCTGCTTGAGGCTAGCGGCAACGGTACGGGCGAGTTGGCGAAACGGCTTGGGGCCTTTCTGGGCCAGCTGCTGCCAGGCTTGGGGCAAGGCTAAGCCAGCTTCGAGCAGGTGGCGTAAACTTCGACACACGAGAACCAGTGTAGCCGCGCTCGCGTGTGCCACGACATTATTCTCCCGCCAGCGAAGCCCCCTCAGTTCGCTGAACCCCGTGCCCGTGCCTAGCGTATTAAACTATAGGAGTTGCCTGATTTTGCAAGCGATTCGCGAACCAGGTATTTACCGTGCGGTTCGCAGACGTGCAGTAGTTTCCGACCCCAGAGACGAAGTTTCGGCCGGTTCAAATTTTTCGTTAGGCGTGCCGATACAAGGATATTGCCTGACGGGAAAAATTGATTGGCGACCTCTTGACACTTTGGGGCTTTTCTGCATAAGATGCCTTCTGCCTTGGACAAGAAGGACGGAAACCGAAGAAATTAGAAATAGCCAATATACCCCTTGCCGCTGAAGCGGGGGGCTGTATAATAGGGATGCTTGGTGAGGGTGACGAGGAATCAGGACAGCAAGGAGGTGAATAGGTCATCTCCGATTGTCTGAAGGAACCGTAAACAAAACAGTCGAATGAACGTATAATGAAGTTGCGGTGACCAGTGAGCGCGAGTCGTGACATCCTATTAGTGTCTCGACTCCTGCCCACAGGGCAGCAAGCCGCTGACGCCTTGACCATAGAGCAAGCACGACTGATAAGCAGGTCGAGGCTCGGTGTGCATGGGAGGCTCTTTGACAATCTGGGAAGCGACAGCGGAAATGAGGGTTGCATCTTCACGGAGACTGCGCTGCACAGCGAGAGCTGGCAGAGGCGTCGAAGTGAAGTGGCAGCTGAGTAACTCGAGCGGGTCTGGGTCGTTACTCACCAAGTTGCCTGTGGCACCCGTGCAGGCAACGAAGGTAGCTGGCGAAGCATCCAAAAACGGATGCCCGTCTTGATTCGGAACCTTGCGCTGGAATCAATGCGAGGGAGCCGAGGGTGAGACGGACGCGGCCAAGCTACTAAGGGCCCGTGGGGGATGCCTAGGCGCCAGGAGGCGATAAAGGGCGTGGCAGGCTGCGATAAGCCCGGGGGAGCCGCCAAGCAGGCTGTGATCCCGGGATCCCCGAGCAAACCCAGGGAACTGAAACATCTCAGTACCTGGAGGAAAAGAAAGCAAAAGCGATTCCCCTAGTAGCGGCGAGCGAACCGGGAACAGCCCAAACCATCGGGGTAACCTCCCGGTGGGGTTGTAGGGCCGGGCTGCCTTCAATGGCAGGGAGTTACCAAACTGACCCCTAGCAGAACACGTCTGGAAAGTCGGACCAGAGAGGGTGATAGTCCCGTATGCGAAAGGGGCCAGTCTCCCGTCCGGTACCTGAGTAGCGCCCGTCACGTGAAAGCGGGCGTGAATCTGCGGGGCCCATCCCGTAAGGCTAAATACTCCCTGGCGACCGATAGTGAACCAGTAGCGCGAGCGAACGGTGGAAAGAACCCCGATGAGGGGAGGCATTGAACCTGAAACCACGTGGCCTACAAGCGGTCGGAGGGCTATGCCTCCGGGCAACCGGAGGAAGGCCTGACGGCGTACCTTTTGCATAATGGTCCGGCGAGTTGCCGTCGTCGGCGAGGCTAAGCCGCTCAGCGGCGGAGCCGAAGCGAAAGCGAGTCTGAACAGGGCGTTGAGTCGGCGGCGGCAGACGCGAAACCGGGTGAGCTACGCACGGCCAGGCTGAAGTGGGGGTAACACCTCATGGAGGGCCGAACCCACCAGGGTTGAAAACCTGGGGGATGAGCTGTGCGGAGGAGCAAAAAACTCATCGAACCCGGAGATAGCTCGTTCTCCCCGAAATGCCTTTAGGGGCAGCGTCGCCAAGTGGTACACGGGGGTAGAGCACTGAATTCGACAGGGGGCCCACCAGGCTACCCTTCGAAACCAAACTCCGAATACCGTGTGCCAGCAACGGCAGTGAGTCCGTGGGGGATAAGCTTCACGGTCAAAAGGGGAAGAACCCAGACCGCCTGCTAAGGCCCCCAAGTCCATGCTCAGTGCGAAAGGAAGTGGGACTCCGATGACAGCCAGGATGTTGGCTTAGAAGCAGCCACCATTTAAAAAGTGCGTAACAGCTTACTGGTCGAGGAGTCCTGCGCCGATAATGAACGGGACTAAGCATGGCGCCGAAGCAGCGGGCTTCTGAGTAGTGGCTAGTGGCTAGTGTCGAGGGGCTCGTGAGGAGTTGTTATCACGATATGGCTTTGCAGCATTGCCGTGAGCTGACGGTGTGGCAATAAGCCACGGAGTTGGCCATGCAGTGCCATGCCGACACGCACGTCTTTCGTGGTTGAAACTTGCCACTTGCCACTATCCACTTGCCACTACTTGGGAGCGGTAGGGGAGCGTCGCACAGGCCTGTGAAGGGAGACGGACAACGACTCCTGGAGGTAGTGCGAGTGAGTATGCCGGAACGAGTAACGATAAAACGGGTGAGAATCCCGTTCGCCGAAAGCCTAAGGTTTCCTGGGGAAGGTAAATCCGCCCAGGGTTAGCCGGCCCCTAAGGCGAGGCCGAAAGGCGTAGCCGATGGACAGCAGGTTAATATTCCTGCGCCACTCCAGGGGACAAACCCAGTGACGCTGTGGGGAAGGGGTACGCGCAGCTAGAGTGCGCGGGCCGCTTCGGCGGCGGAGGCTTAGACCCGAACTCCCCGGAACCGCAGCCAAGAAAAACCTGGGGGCGGTCGAAACTGGAGTGACCGTACTAAAACTGACACAGGTAGGCGGGATGAGGATTCTCAGGCGCTCGAGGAAACGCTCGTGAAGGAACTCTGCAAGTTGACCCCGTAACTTCGGGAGAAGGGGTGCCCCGCTAGGTTGTAGGCTTCGTGCCGAAGGCCGAGGGGGCCGCAGTGAATAGGCTCTCGCGACTGTTTACTAAAAACACAGGTCGCTGCGAACTCGTAAGAGGACGTATAGCGACTGACGCCTGCCCGGTGCCGGTCAGTCAAGGAAGCGGGTTAGCTCCGCAAGGGGCGAAGCTCGCGACCGAAGCTCCGGTAAACGGCGGCCGTAACTATGACGGTCCTAAGGTAGCGAAGTTCCTTGTCGGGTAAGTTCCGACCTGCATGAATGGCGTAACGACGGGAGCACTGTCTCCACGAGCGACTCGGTGAAACTGTAGTCGAAGTGAAGATGCTTCGTACCCGCAGCTAGACGGAAAGACCCCGTGAACCTTTACTGCAGCCTAGTATTGGGCTTAGGCCCAGCATGCGGAGAGTAGGTGGGAGGCGTTGAACCGGCTACTCCGGTAGCCGGGGAGCCGTCGTTGAAACACCACCCTTGCTGTGCTTGAGTTCTAACTCCGTGCTGTGCAGCCAGGCGGAGGACAGTGCTAGGTGGGCAGTTTGACTGGGGCGGTCTCCTCCTAAAGGGTAACGGAGGAGTCCAAAGGTCCGCTCAACCCGGTTGGCAATCGGGTGGTGAGCGCAAGGGTAGAAGCGGGCTTGACTGCGAGACCTACCAGTCGAGCAGAGACGAAAGTCGGGCCTAGTGATCCGGCGGTCCCGGATGGAAGGGCCGTCGCTCAACGGATAAAAGGTACTCCGGGGATAACAGGCTTATCTCCCCTGAGCGTCCATAGCGGCGGGGAGGTTTGGCACCTCGATGTCGGCTCATCGCATCCTGGGGGTGGAGAAGCTCCCAAGGGTTCGGCTGTTCGCCGATTAAAGCGGTACGTGAGCTGGGTTTAGACCGTCGTGAGACAGGTCGGTCCCTATCTGCTGCGGGCGTAGGAGACTTGAGGGGAGCTCTCCCTAGTACGAGAGGATTGGGAGGGACGCACCTCTGGTGTGCCTGTTGTCGCGCTAGCGGCACCGCAGGGTAGCCATGTGCGGCAGGGATAAACGCTGAAAGCATATAAGCGTGAAGCCCACCCCAAGATGAGGTCTCCCTGGGCGCAAGCCCTGAAGGCCCCTCGTAGACTACGAGGTGGATAGGCCGGGTGTGTACGCGCAGCAATGCGCTCAGCTAACCGGTACTAATGGCCAACCGCTTGGCCGCGTCCGTCTTGCTCTCTGCTGGCAGTGTGCGCTCAACGCCAGGGCGCCTTGTCGCGGGCATAGTGCACCTGCTCCAAGACGGTTCGCAGTAGCGATTCTGGATCCTTGCTCAGCCGTGCAACTCTCAGAAACTCCTCCGGGGAGCGACAGCTGGACGCTTCTCCAGATTGTCGGCTTTGATAACCAAACGATGTGCGGCTTCTGCCGTAGCATCGTCTAAGAAGTCTTCCCGGTGACCATACCTGAGGGGCAACACCCGTTCCCATTCCGAACACGGTCGTTAAGCCCTCAGGGCCGATGATAGTGGCTACTGCCGCGAAAGTAGGTCATCGCCGGGAACTCGAATCTTGAGCCGAGTCGCCTTGTGCGGCTCGGCTCGATTTTTTTTGATGATCACTGCAAACGGAAGGATTTGCTGGCCTGGTCTTACCATCTCATGATGTTTGGATTCAGTTTCTGATACATCTCACGCACGATATTTAGCGGAAAAAGGTAAAGCTAGTTTCACATACGATTCAACGGTAAGTTCTTTCATATTCCAGTATGCCACTCCCACGAAACATTGAAATCATTCGGGAGCATGAAAAAGCCAGTTTGACTTGCCGTCAAAAAAATCTGTCACCTCGGTTGGCCTTGTCCCGTTGTTTTTGATGGGGGGACTAAGAAACTTCCCCGTTGCGATGCTGCAAACGCAAGGAGAAAAGGCCATGAAACACAACGAACCAAAATCGCTCTGTATTGGAGACGCTGCGATGAGTCTGACCACTCGGCGGGAATTCCTGGTACGAGCCAGTTCGATAGCGCTGGGGCTGCTGGCGTATCCGTGCTTTAAATCAGCCCGTCTTTGGGGTCAGGAAACCGCCACGCCCGGGAAGTTCACTTATGATTATTTGAATCAGACTTGGGGCGCTTGGCACCTCAATAGCTTCCTTGAATTGATAACCGATGAAGACCGACTCAATCTGAAAAAGGCATTGGGCCTGTTACACCCTGAGGCTCGAGTAACTCAGCTTCGCGGTCGATCTCAGGACGTATACGACATCCTCAAGGGATTACTCTGGAGTTCCAGCCATTGGCTGCCGTATTGGTGGCGCAGCGTTCGGAAAATCGATTATCACGGGTTAGTTCAGTGGTGCGCCTCTAAATTAGGGGCAGCTACTTCCAGCGAGATCAATAATCTCTCCACCTTTGCTTTAGAACGAAAGATCATGGAGCGGCTCTTCATCAAGGTGTGGGACGAATTAGAGCCTGAACAACGCAAAGAGTTATTATGCCGGATTGACAAGACTGAATGTATCAAAGATAAAGCTGCGGTTGCCGCCCTTAGTGGCGCGGCTGCATTGGCGACGCTCTCTGCGACGGTATTTTTCAGTGGTTTCGCGTTCTACACGACGATGTCCACCGTGATCTGTACCGTTGCCGGCTTCCTTGGAGTAACCCTGCCGTTTGCCGTGTACACGACCGCCAGCTCCGCGGTGGCCTTGCTCGCCGGGCCAATCGGTTGGGCGGCGGCCGCAGTATTGGCATTGGCGGGCTTAGCTGTTCTGGGTCGTGCCGACGTGAACAAAACCACCGCATTCGTCGTTGCGCTACACTGCATCAAGGTGCAACACCTCCAGCGCGAAGGTTATAAGGACAAAGACATCTTCGGCGAGTAAGCTTCTCCGGTCTGTGCTTGAAAGTGCTGATAAGGGCTGAGATTAGGTGTTGTTGTTGCTCGCTCATACTCGATGAAGGCTAACGCCTGCCCTGAGGGTTCCTATGGGGTAGGCGACGAGCTTTTTTCCATTATAGCGCAGAGCTCACTTCATTCGCTTCGGTCTTACCTTATGGGAAGTTTTTGCTACGAGACGTGATTCAATCTTTTGGCGGATCACATCGAGCTAAGGGGTTTTTGTCGCTTGTTATAATTGGCTAACCATTAGAAACAATGGAGGCAGTGGGGGTGTTCAGATCGCGGGGTTTGAGACAGGGGTGAATGCCAGGCATCCCGTCGCTCAAACTGTCTGATAATCGCGGAAAACACGAGTCGGACTAAGAGTCGAGCTTGCAAGTGGCCCTGTTGGCCAATCTTAGGTTGGCGGAGCTTGCTCGCGCTGAGACCTTGGCAGATTGGGGTGCAAAGGAAACGTGTTCCATTTGCCGCCGGTGTGGGACACGCTTTGAGGCGACTTCCAAATGCCGGGGTTGGTGCCCAGTTGGTTTGCGGAAAGGGTGACGGGCGGTCAGCGTGTTGCCGGGAGCATGCGGAGTAGATGCAGGCGCAATTCGTTAAGAGCGGTCTTCGCAGCACGGCTTTGGATTTCCAGGCGTTCGCCGAACCAGCGCACTTCGCAGCAGCGTACACCGTTGGTCCAGGCTAAGCCCACATAAACTAGGCCTACAGGCTGGCCGCGCTCATCAGGGTCAGGCCCAGCTACGCCGGTGGTGGAAATCGCCAGATCGGCTTGGAACAGTTGCCGCACCCGTTGGGCCATGGCTTCCGCTACTGGAGCGGATACTGCCCCATACTGTTCGAGAAGATGCGCGGGGATGCCTAAGACGCTTGCCTTGCTCGTGGTCTGATAAGCCACAATGCCGCCCCTGAAAAATCGGCTGATGCCGGGTACCTGGGTGAGACGACTGGCCACCAGTCCACCGGTAACACTTTCGGCGGTGGCCAGGGTCAGCTGCGTGCGCTCGAGCAACCGGGCGACGGCGTGTTGTAACTCGTCGTCGCCGCTACCAAAGACCACCTCACCCAACTGCTGGCGAATGAAGGCTTCATCAGCATCGAGCAAAGCCTGGGCTTCAGCATCGGTGGGGGCTTGCGCCACCAGCCGCAGACTGATCGTAGCATCGGAGGCTGTGATTCCGACTTCCGGGTTGCGACCGCGTTTAGTCAAATCGCCTAACTTGGCCTCGATGGCCGATTCCCCCAGACCAAAGCAATGCAATACCCGTTCCCGAAAAACGAGGGGAGAGTGGAGTTGTTGCTGCAAGCGGGGCGCCACTATTGTTTGCCACATGGTGCGCAATTCACTGGGCACTCCCGGCAGGGCAATGAGCGTAGTTCGTGGTTTTGCCAGACCAAGGTTCAACGGATGTTCTTCGCGGGGGCAAGCGCACGGTGTGCGTGGCACGGTCATCCAGATGCCCGGCGCGGTGCCCAAGGGATTAGGAAGGGCCTCAGCGCCGCGCGGCAACATCGCTTGCAGCCGATTGCGTTCCGGCATCGGCCTTCCCCGTCGCGCAAAGATGTCCTCAATGTGGCGCAGGGATGGTTCATGGAGTACCAGTTCGACTCCGGCCAGGCGTGCCAGCGCTTCGCGGGTTAAATCGTCCAACGTTGGCCCCAGCCCGCCAGTGATTACCACCAGGTCGGCACGTTGTCGGGAGAGATCCAGAGCGGTCACGATGATTTCCAAGTCGTCCGGCAGTGTCGTGTGCCAACAGGGCATCACGCCTAATTCCAGCAGGCGCCGACTAAGCCAGGCGCTGTTGGTATCGAGTTTCTGGCCACTGGTCAGTTCCGTGCCGACGGCGATGATTTCCGCACGCATGATTGAGCCCCGATGGGCGACCGTGTCCATGATATTTTGCAGGAACCAGGGTCGTTGAGTGGTAGTCGCAAGTGGCTTGTACTGAGTAGGTCCGCAAGGATGCTCGTCAAACGGATTTTATCCGCCCGCGGTAAAGTTTCAGGTTCCACTCGCGGCTGCGTCAGGGCGTGAGGCACGGAACCATCAGGGTGTCTGGGGATTGCCCACAGAGATGCGGGGCGTTGCAGGCTCCTGGCGGGAGGTAATCAAGTGCTGGCCAGCACGGGCAGGACGTAAGGCCCTTTCGGAATGACGGCTAATTTCGCCTGCGGGCCATATTCCCGCAGCGATTCTGCCACTGCCGCCTCCACGGAAGGAGCCGGTTCCACATAACATTGGCGTAACACTTCGGGAGGCAGACCATCACTGACCACCTTGACGCGACAACGTTCCAGGACTTTAGCCAACTCCTCCAATTGCCACTGGTCCATCACAAAATAATCCCGGCCGAGAATACGACGCTTGAAGGTTCGCAGATCCGGGTTGTCCAGGATGAGCCGATGGAATTCCGGACTGCCTACACCTTCGCTCAAGCTGGCAGCGAGAATAATCGTACCGCCGGGCTTGACTATTGGTAAGGCGCCGGTCAAGCCCTTGATAGCCTGGTACCAGGTCGTATCCAGGGGGTAGCCGGCGGCGGTAGTGACCACGATATCCACCGGTTCCGGAACCGGAGCACGCACAATGTTTTCGCAAAAACGCACACCTTGGCGCCACGCCAATTCCAGGTCGCCGGCCCCGACCCAGGTGATGCGTCGTTTTCCGTCGATGCAGACGTTTACGATGAGATCGCAGCCGGCGAGCTGCGCTATGGCAGTCGCTTCTTCATGCACGGGGTTGCCTTCGACAATGCCACAATCGGCGCGGGGATGCTCCAGGAAATCCGGTCCATGCCAGTACTTAAGGGTTTCCAAGGCGACCAGGCCCGGGCATATCACCTTGCGTCCGCCCGAATAGCCGGCCATCAGGTGCGGTTCGATCAGGCCGATAGTGATCTTCAAATCAGCTTCGACGTAGCGGCGATCCACATACACGGGCACGCCGCGGCCAGAGTAACCCAAAAAAGCGTGTTCATGCAGACGCTTACCGTGGTGATTCTCGATGTGGTATTGTCGGGCGATTTCGGGGCCCAGCATTTCCTCCAATTCCACTCCCTGATTGGGACGATGCAGGCCCGTTGCCACCAGGATGAGTATGCGGTCGCGAGGAATGCCCTGCTCTTGCAGCGTGCGCAATACTGGGGGCAGAATTATGGGATTCGGCACTGGCCGAGTGATGTCACACACCACCACACAGGCATTGCGCCGACCTCGTGCCAACTCCGCCAGTGGTGGTGTGCCCTGGGGATGCCGTAACGCGTGTTCAACCGCCGAAACAGGGTCGGCCAGCGGCTCCGCGGGACGAATGTCTAAAGGCCCCCAGGTATGATCTGGCAATTCTACTTCCAGTCCCGTTCGACCGTAATCCAAGCGGACACGCATGAGTTTACTCCCACGGTGCTACGGTGAGTCTGTGGCTATTTTAGAATACGTAAACCCGTGGCCGAAAACGATGATTCCGGGCGTCAGGGAATTACGCCCGTGGGCCAGGTAGAAACGACTGCCGATGGATTGGCAGAGCACAGTTATCAATCGGGCTTGGAGGCCCCTGGACGGTTGCTTCGTTCACGAGCTTTTGCTAGGCTGATGGCAAGCGGACAGATTATTGCAGACTGAAACGTAATTTTCTAGTGGCAAGAAACTTAGTGGAGCTCTTTCCATGTCGCGGAACAAGCAACCTGTGGTGTGCGGCAGCAGGGTAGTGCTGGTGGCGCTCATGGCCCTCCTGGGGTGTGGCAGCCGTGGTACCAGCAGCGACGCGAGCCAGCAACACTTGGCACAGCAGAATCCCGCCCAGACCAACGACGCTCGTTCGGACGGAAAAGCGAAAAATCCGGCCGACGGCGTGCCGGGAGACGGTGCGGCAAAACCCTCGGGTAATCAAGCGAACGACGGCCAGGCTGCTAAGAGAATTGATGGCGACCCCCAATATCAGGGCATTCCTCTGAGCAAGTGGTTGGAGTTATTGCAATCCGAGGACGAACCACAGCGCTTGGCCGCATTGCAGGCCATCAGCAACCTTGGGCCCGCGGCTTCCAAGGCGGTGCCGACTCTCCAGAAGTTGCTGGAGTCCGCTAATGTGGAAGAACGGAAAGAAGCGTTGCGGGCGATAAGTGCCATTGGACCGTCGGCCAGGGATGCGATTCCTCAGGTACGCAAGCTCCTGCGGGACGCTGATGCAGATGTGCAGGAATGGGCTTGCGCAGCGCTGGGCCGCATCGGCGAGCCTGCTAAAGTAGCCATCGCCGATTTGGAGAAAATCATTCTCGATCAACGTGCCGCGGAGAAAGTGCGCTGGGCCGCAGCCGTAGCCCTGGGGAATATCGGCCCGGCCGCAGTTACGGCGACGCCCACTTTGCTCAAGGCCCTGCAGGATAGCGATCCGTGGTTACGATGGGCGGCCACGGAAGGATTGGCAGGAGTTGGCCCGCAAGCACAAGGCGCGGCGGCAGCTCTGGTGGAAGCGCTGAACGATTCCGAATACATCGTGCGCATCGGGGCTGCTCGTGCCCTGGTACACTTGGCCCCCCAGATCAAAGAGCAGAAGAAAGTCCTGGCAAGCCTTATTCGTTGTTATGAGGATAGCAGCCAATTCGAGAGTGTCCGTAACAAACTCGCGGAAGCCATCAAGGCTGTGGATCCGCAACTAGCCACCAAATTGGGTATTCGGTAGCGGCGAGCTTGGGGAGAGACTGCCATGAATAGGAAACCGCCCGAAGTTATCAGCTTCAGGAACGCTCCAAATCTGCAGTATTGCCTTGCCGTGCTCATGTTATCCTTTTGCCTGGCTGCCGGCGGCGACGCGTTCATCCTCCAGGAGCCGATCGGTGTTGGCATGATTGCCAGCCTGTTCGACCAGACAGATGAAAAAACCATCCTGGCACAAATGCAACCCTTTGCAGACGTGATCGGTAAACGGCTAGGTGTGCGCGGGGAATTTGTGGTCGTGCGAGACGTAGAACATGCTGCCCAGCTTTTCGATGAGCGAAGGATTCAGGTCATCGTGCTGCATGGTCCCGAATACGGCTGGCTCAAACAATTGGACAAGGAGATCCGCCCACTTCTCCTGGCGACAGCGAGTGTGCCTAAGCTCCAGGCCGTCCTCCTCGTGAACCAGAAGAGTGAGGCGAAAACTCCTGAGGACCTAAAGGACAAAACCTTGGTCCTGGCCAGCCGTTTGCCTCAGCATCTCCGACTCTATCTCGAACGCCGGTTTCCTCAGCCCGTGGATAAAATCTTTCGCATCCTGGAGGTCAAGACTGCCGAGGATGCACTCGAAGCCGTTATCGAAGACAAGGCAGACCTGACGTTGGTGAGCAATATTCAGGCAGAGGTTTATCGGCAGCAACGCCCTGGCCGATTTAAGCGTCTGCGCGAGCTGGAAATCTCCCCCGATTTTCCCTTGCCCGTAGTGGCTTATAAACCTCAAAAGGGGTTGGAGGACCTTGTGGAAAACTTTCGCAAGGCTCTGTTGACCGCTAAGGAGACCCCTGAAGGTCGGCAGACACTGGTTTTGTGGCGTATTGAGGGTTTTCAGGACGCACCTGCGGATTACGAGGAACAGGCGGCCAGAATCGCTAAGACATATCCGTTCAAGGCCAGCGCCCGCTGAACGAGGCGTCCGCCAGGGGCGAACTCCCTCTCAAGACCCTCAGAGAACTGGGGGCGCCTTGGTCGTATCGCAGCGGGGAAAACATCGCGAATCGGTTCTCGGAACTTGACCGATCTGCATACTTATTCCATGCCGTCAAACCGTTACCCCGCCGGGGAACATGCCTGTTACGCTAACGGCTTCCGAGCGGGAGGCTACACGGCCCATGGCTCGTTGCGAGGGTGCTTCAGCCTGGGGTGGGGGGATATGTGGCGCCTTGCCGAATATCTCCACGCGTGAATCACGATGGCTGCCGTCATCTCAGGACCACACTTATGGAGGCAGTCGCTGGGATAGTGGGGATGTCGCGCGATGTCGCGAAGGTACCTCAGCTGGACGGAATCTTCTAAAAGCCCGCATGTGCAGTCGGAATGATTTATGAAGCTGTGCTTAACCGCGGATTACGATGAGTGGGTGAGAAAGGGTATGGCGCGTAACTGCTTGGAAGCAACCAGACATATAGCAATGCTGGCACTAAGGCGGGACGGCGGCCGGTCGCTGGCGGGACATACATTCTTATCGGGACCGTCCAAGGTGAGCGGAAGGTGGCCTCTGCCCTGCTACTTGGGAATCAGCATCTCCCGTGCCTCAGTGTTGCCTCGGTCGCGGCCGGTAAAGGTGCCAGGGATTTCCGCTTGCAGTTTTTTACTCCGGGGGAGAGAGGGATCGGCGTGCGATTCGCGCGATTTGTTCATTGGGGTCTTTGGCCAGCTGGCGAAGTTGCGCACCGAGGCGTTCACGCAGCATGGGAAAACTGTCGGCCACATAGGCAGCATGAAGACGCAACCAGGCGTTTTCGTGTTGCAGCAGCGGAACCAGGATTTTCGCCGCACCAGACAGATCACCACGCAAGGCCAGGGCTTCTGCGGCGGCTAAGCGCGTGACGGGTGCGGCGTCGGTGGCCAGCCGAGCAAGCAGGGCCTGACAGCGCGGTTCGTCGTTTGAGCGTTCTCCCACTCGCAAGGCCGCCCAGTAACGCACTGCCGCATCGTTATCCTGGGCCAGGGTCAACAACCGTTCCAGGTCTGGGGTTGTGGCTGCCTCGTATAAGCGTGGCAGGAGCTGACGATATTCTGCACTGTGAGCATAGTCCCAGGGAGGGCGTGAACCAAGGCGCAGGTGGATTTCGGCTTCGGGTAACAACCCGAGGTCGCCGATCTCCAGCATCCAACGCTTCATCTCCTGGCGCAAGCGTTCGAGCTCGCCGCGATAACGTGGATCCAGGGCCAGATTGTGCACTTCGTCAGGGTCAGCCAGGGTATCGTAAAGTTCTTCCACTGGTTTGCGGGGAGCAAAGAACTGAGCAGGCCACGGCGGCAACTTTCCTGAGGCGGCCAGTCGTCTCATCTCCTGCATACTGGGCATCAGCTCCATGTATTCGATGAATTGAGCGTAAGGGCGCGTGACATGGAAGTTGCGCAAGTAGTGAAAGCGGCGATCGCGAACCCCGCGCACCAGGTCGTAGCGTTCATCCATGCGGTCGCGAGCCCCGTAAACGAAACGGCGTGGCGGAGCGCCCTGCTTGCCGAGAAACGCTTGCCCTTGGATCGTCGGCGGCAGGGGAACGTCGCAGAGGCTCAGTACCGTCGGCGCCAAATCTACAAAGCTGATCAGTCGGTCGCACACCTCGCCGGGGCCAGCCGGTGCGAGATGACTCCAGCGCTTCGGAAAGCGGATGATCAGGGGCACGCGTACACTGGAGTCATAAATCCAGCGTTTGCAGCGCCACAGGCCCGGACCATGATCCGAAAAAAAGAAGACAATGGTATTGTCGGCTAAGCCGTCCTGCTCAAGTTGTTGCAGCCTCTCGCCCACCTGGTGATCCAGGACGCGGATGAGTTCGTAGTAACGAGCCCAATCCCGGCGGACTACGGGAGTGTCGGCGTGATAGGTTGGGACGACGATTTTGGCGGGATCTATTTTCGGGCCGCCCAGTGGCTGCAACAACCGTTGAAAACTGGCCTCCGGCAGGCGAATCTGACTTTCGTGTGTGACGGTTATGTTAAAGACACTGAAAAATGGTTTATCGGGTGGCCGTTTACGCCAATGGGCTGCCGAACTTGATTCGTCCCACACCCCGTGAGGCGTGCGGAAGTTGTAATCTTCCTTGACATTGTTACTGCAGTAATAACCCGCGCGGCGCAGATAAGCGGGAAAACCGGTCACTCCTTCGGGTAGCGTTGCCTGGCACCGCATGTGATGGGTCCCTAAGGAGGCGGGGTACACACCAGTAATCAAGCAGGAGCGGCTCGGTGCACATACGCCGGTGACCGTGAAGACATTCGTAAAACGCACACCTTCCCGAGCAAGGCGGTCGAGATTCGGAGTCATGGCCAGGGGATCGCCAAAACAACCCAAGTGGGGTCCCATGTCCTCACAGGTGAGCCAGAGTATGCAAGGCCGGTGCTGCGCAGCTTCAGCCCCGGTCAACTTGCCAAACAAAAGTACACTCCAAGCCCCCAGCAGCCATCTTGCCCACCAGGTTCTGCTGACGCTGTACACGCTCGGCACCTCGCTCTCGTGTGGACTGGCTGTTGGATACTGAAACCACGCTTCGATCGTTGACTTCAATGTATGACTGGAATGACGTGAGTAAATCTGACCTGCACTACGGCAGGGCAGGTTTAGCCCGCGTACGTTGAGGTTTAGCCCTAGTTATCTACAGAGTGAGGGCGGGCATGTTTACAATGGCGATGTTGGGTAAGTCCGTTTAACCGGCTTAATGCCTGGGGGCAAGAGAACTGGGCGGAAGATTGGCCAGGCATGAGATGCAAAAGATTCAGTCCTGATGGTTTAATGCCGCCTGCCTCAGAAACACTTGCGACAAGGCAATAACATACGATACGAAAGTGCTGGCGCAACTCGATTCGTTCGTCTCGCCACTTCCTCGTAAGCTCAGCAATGGCCTTGCTAAATCGAAATCCCCCAGGGGCCGACGGGCAAAGTCAGCGCCGCCTTACCAATTCCCGTGGATCTCAGAAACACCCGATGGTGATCAGAAATGGCTTGACGATGCTGGCTCGTCAGCCTTTCACCCATCGCAACATTCTTTGCGGAAACCAGTCGGTAGATTGTCTGCGTAGAAAGGCTGAGGGAGTGGTGAACGGTATGGAGAGCTGGTGCTACCTTATAAGCAGGAAGGGCTAGTCCACTTCTTCTTCCACCAGAGCTTCTTCGAGGAGCGTGACCTGGAACTTGCGTTCGGCCAAGACGTGATCATTCACCAGCAGTTGAAAACGGTATTCTCCTGCTTCGGGGAACTCACAGCCGCAGAAACCGACATTGAGTTCAACAACCGCTAACGGGTCTGGAAACTCGATGCGTTGTGTTGTACCAAAGAGTACTTCATTATCAGCAGCTTTGACGCAACGCACCGTTACCTGCTTGCGACCGTAACCATCTGTCATGGTAACGTAAACGTGCAACTCATTAATCACACAGGGCAGATTCGTGGCCCCGATGGCGTCGAAGATGCCGATGAGACTCTTCTTGTTGGAGATGCGGTCGTCCAAAACCATGTCGCAAATGATCATGGCCAACACCTGGGGTAGGCATGGACAATCACGAGGCATGGCAATGTCCCCTGATAAAGTAAGGAGCCGGATGCTTCGCAACGCTATGCCAGCCGAGCGTGTAACCAGAAAGGCGATAATTGTAAAGAGCAGTCAGGCCCAGCTTGCACTGCATAAATCACACACAAAGAAAAAGCTACCCTCACTCCCGCGTAGCAGGCGGGCGACCGAATCCGTTACAATTATACCGAAGCGCATGGCGAAAATGACAAGTGCTCGGACAGAATTTTCCGGGGGGAAGCTGGCCTTCCTCGCGGAGCAACTACGCGCAGGAAGTTGGTGGCAGCGCCATCGGGCACAATTTGATGAGGAAATCCTGCTAGCGGGCGCCTGGGGTTCTAGCGCCGCGATGCTTATAGCCGCGTTGGTACAGGAGGGACGCGCGAAGCCCTGGGTAGTAGTGATCGCTCACCAGAAAGACCTGGAAAGTTGGTCGGATGAACTGACTACATTTCTGGGACAGGCGCCAGCGATTTTTCCCGCTGTGACGGCGCTGCGCCGTCAGGAAGAGGTGCCCGAGGTTGCTGAAATCCAACGCCTTCAGGTACTGCGGGCCTTGAATGCCGGGGAGATTCCTCCTCTAGTGTTAACAACACCTGCGGCTCTGATGCAGGCGGTGCCCGGTGTGGAAAGTTGGAGCCAGTATCGGCTGGTTTTGAAACCAGGCCAGAGTTATACGCCGGAGGCGGTCTGCCAGTGGTTAGTGGAGCATGGTTACTCACGGCGTCAGGTTGTCGAGCTGCCCGGGGAGTTTACTCGCCGCGGCGGCATTGTAGATGTGTTTCCCCTGACGGCGCCAGCCCCGGTTCGCCTCGAGTGGTGGGGCGATGAAGTAGAAAGCCTGCGACAGTTTGATGTGGAGACCCAGCGAAGCCGCGAGTCTCTTCATTCTGTGGAAATTCTTAGCGCCTTGACCCGTGAACCAGCTCCCACCAACCCGACGCAGCCGCTCGAGAGTACTTTATTGGCCTGGTTGCCGACAACCACGCGCGTTGTGCTGGTGGAAACAGCGGAGATTGATGAGCAGGCGCGGCACTACTGGGAACGTGCAACAGAGTTTCGCGGCCTGATGCCCCCCGCAGAATTGATGAAGCGGTTACAGAAACTGCGTCCCATGCACCTGACGGCCTGGCCGAGCGGCCACGACGCTCGGACCATCAGTGTGCCAATCAAATCCGTGGAGCGCTTCAGCGGAGAATTAGGCTGCATACGCGAGGAGGTATGCCAGACCGCCGCGCGGGCCGACCTCTGGATCGTGTGTTCCAGCGAGGCGGAGCAGAAGCGACTGGCACAATTACTTGGAGTCTTGGAGATAACCGCCTCTGCCGACAAGGCTCAAGCCCCCTCAGTAGTTGCGACTGGTCCGCAATCGTTCTCGGTAGAGCTGACAGGCCCGTCCGCTGCGGCAAAGCCAACGGTTCATTGGTGTGTGGGCCAACTGCGGCAAGGTTTTCGGCTGGCTGCGGAACTCCTCCCCCCAGACGGACCGAGCGAAGTAGTCGTGCTGACGGGCAGCGAACTGCTCGGGCGTGAGAAGTTGGCACCCCGGTCGCGCTCGGTTTGGCTTCGCCGCTACGAAGCGCGGGCTATTGACAGTTTCCTCGATCTGAATCTGGGCGATTATGTGGTTCACCGTGAATATGGCATTGCTCGTTACCGCGGTTTACGCCGAATCGAGAAGAAAGGACGCGAGGAAGAACATCTCACCCTCGAATTCGCCGACCGCGTGCTCTTGTACGTACCGGTATCGCAGATTCACTTGGTGCAAAAGTACATCGGGACAGGCGAGCGTGCCCCAGCGTTATCGGAACTGACTGGAACCGCCTGGCAGAAGCGTAAGGCCCGCGCGCAGGCTGCCGTCTGGGAACTGGCACTCGACCTGCTGCAACTCCAGGCACAGCGTCAGACTGAACCAGGCATTGCTTATCCTCCCGACAGCGCCTGGCAAGCAGAATTCGAGGCAGCTTTTCCCTATGAGGAGACACCCGACCAGTTGGCAGCTTTAGCCGCAATTAAACAGGACATGGAGAAACCCCGACCCATGGATCGCCTGTTATGTGGCGATGTCGGTTTCGGTAAGACCGAATTGGCGATGCGTGCGGCGTTCAAGGCTATGGAGTTCGGCAAGCAGGTAGCTGTGCTGGTACCCACCACGGTTCTTGCCGAGCAGCATTTCCGCACCTTTTCCAGCCGCTTCGCGCCTTATCCGTTTGTCATTGCCTGCCTGAGCCGCTTCCGTCCCCCAGCGGAACAGCGCGACATTGTGCAACGGCTGGCTGAGGGCAAGATTGATCTGGTTATCGGGACCCATCGCTTGCTCAGTGCCGACGTGCGCTTTAAAGACTTGGGATTGGTGATTATTGACGAAGAACAGCGTTTCGGAGTGGAACATAAGGAACGGCTCAAGAAGTTGCGGGCGACTGTGGATGTGCTTACCATGACCGCCACGCCTATCCCCCGCACGTTGCACATGGCTCTGTTAGGCCTCCGCGACATCAGCTGCCTGGAGACGCCGCCGCTGGACCGCCAAGCTATCGAAACCCACATCATTCCCTTTGAGCCTCAACGGATTCGCCAGGCCATCCTGCGAGAGTTGCTTCGGGAAGGTCAGGTATTCTTCGTTCACAATCGCGTGCGCAGCATTTATCAGGTGGCAGGACAATTGGCGAGCATGGTGCCCGAAGCACGCATCGGCGTCGCACACGGTCAGATGCCCGAACACGAACTCGAGCAAACCATGCTCGATTTTCTCGAACGCCGCTACGACGTGCTCGTTACCACGACAATTATTGAAAATGGTCTGGACATACCGTCGGCCAACACGATCTTTATCCATTGCCCTGAATGGTTCGGGCTAGCGGATCTGCACCAATTGCGCGGCCGCGTTGGTCGTTCGGAGGTGCGTGCTTATTGCTATCTGGTACTGGAGAGCAGTTCTTCTGTGGCACCACAGGCTTACCGCCGTATCAAGGCACTGGAGGAATATTCCGAGCTTGGAGCCGGGTTTAAGATCGCCCTCCGCGACTTGGAGATCCGAGGGGCCGGCAACATTCTCGGTGCCGAACAAAGTGGCCACATCGCTGCTATCGGCTACGAACTCTATTGTGAAATGCTGGAAGAAGCGGTGCGTCGGCTGCGCAACGAGCCTGTGCGCACCCGCTTGGACGTGCGGATTGACTTGCCCTGGCGAGCCTGGATTCCGCCCGATTATGTAGGTCAGTTGCGCCTGAAAATGGAGCTGTATCGTCGGCTCAGCCGCACACAAGATCTTCACCAGTTGAGGGCATTTCGCGACGAATTGCGCGATCGCTTTGGACCGTTGCCCGAACCTGTACAATGGCTCATTCGCCAGCAGGAAATACGTCTGTTAGCTCAACGTTGGCGGATCACTTCGCTGCACCTGGACGGCCCCGACGTAGTGCTCGGCTATCGAGATGCCCAACGCCTGCAAAAATTACTGCGGCGGTTTCCGAAGCGGCTGCGTCTGGTGGACGAAAGCACCGCTTATTTCCGCCTCCAACCTGACGACACCAGTCCCGCAGCGATTTACGGCCAACTTAAGAAGCTGTTGCAATTTCCGCGCTAGCGGTTATAAGGCGCTGGCCTGGAGATAGCGAAATTTTCGTGCAAGCGGAGTACTCATGCTGCGGCAAGAACTCTTGGGTGTCCTGGCCAGTCTGTCCGTGGCGAGTTGTGCGAGTGGTAGTGAATGGACTTTACTTCACCACAGCGTGCGCTTCACGGGGCGATCCGCAGCGCTCTTCTGCTCTGAGCGACCATGGTCGGAACCTGCAACAAGACGCGGCCCAGGGATTTCCGAAGTGAGCAGAGGGCGGAATGACCCCGACTCTGGAGGCGATCCGAATCCGTCGAGGGATTCGTCGGCGTTACCCTTGGCTCAAGCTTCGCCACCGTCGTTGCCTGCCACTCCAAGCCCCACCTTAGGAACACCTGCGGAAGGGAAAACGGTTTTGTCCACCCAAGCCCTGGGTGGAGTGCTAGTGCGAGTCAACGGCGAACCGATCCTCGAGGAAGAGGTTCGTGCCCTGGCCCGATGGCTGATTGAGGAATATGTTCAGCGCGTGCGCCCTGCTTCGCTCAATGACGAGGCGGAGCGGCGCGCCATCGAGGTGGAAGTCTCGCGCCGACTGGGTGAAGTCCTCGAACAGCTCATTGACCGTGAATTGCTGTACCAGGAAGCGGAAAAACGCGTTCCGCCGCGGGGCATGGAACTGGTGCGCAAGGCCGCTCAACAGGAAATCGAGCGACAACTACAGCGTCGACGCCAGCAAATGGGTTTTCGTACCGAAGATGAATTACGCGAGTATCTGGCGCAACAGCGCATCTCGCTGCCTACTCTGCGCCGACAGGTGGAACGGAATCTGATCGCGGAAGAGTATCTGCGTACCTTGATTCGCCCCAAATTCGAGCAAATCGATCGCCGACAACTCTGGGATTATTATCAACGCCACCTCAAGAAATTCGAGCAACCCGAGCGGGTGGAATGGCAATACATTTTTATTTCTGCGCGGGAGGGAGCACGCCACCTGCGTCCGGGGGAATCGGCAGATCCGGCGAAAGCGCGAGCCCATGCCGAGTTTGTGTATGCCTTGGCGCGGCAAGCAAAGACGCCCGAAGAATTCTCGCGCCTTGCGGAGCACTATTCGGACGGTCCCAGCCGCTCCGGGGAGGGTGAGGGACATGACTTGCAATCAATTCGTCCGGTGGAGTTAGCCGAACTCGTGTGGAAGACACCCCCCGGCCAGGTCGGGCCACTGGTCCCTGCGTCGGATGGTCGCGGTTACCATATCTTTCGTGTCCATAAACATGATCCCGCACGCACCATTCCCTTCGAGGAGGCTTGCCTGGAAATTCGCCGTCTGCTCCAGAACGAAATATTCCTAACGGAACGCGATCGCATCCTTCGCGAGCTCCGCGCCAAAGCCCACATCGAATACCCCGCCAGGAACAGTTCGCCCCGTTAGCAACCCCCATTGCCGGGCTGCCTTGGTTAGCCAGTACCCGGCTCGGCTTGGCGGTGATAGACTCATGGGAAAAGCGTTTCCTAATATCTGCTCCAGGCAGTCAAGTACACAGAACTGCCATGAGCGGAGGTTGGCCTTCGTTCAAGAACTGACGCTCCCGTAAGGATCAATTGCTTGGGCCTCGTGGGCTGCTGGTCAGAGGCTTGGCATTCTTACAAAGCGAAAACGAACCGCGTTCTCGGTTTTTCTTATCCTTTGGGCCAATCGGCGAGGAAATGCGCGTGGAGGTGTTAACGTGTCTGGCGAGTTCAACCGCGGCTAGGGTTAAGGTGAATCGTATCAGTGAGAAGGGGCGTTTACGAGTGTGACCGATTGGCCGTCGCGCGGTCTCCAATCTAGTGGTCGAGGAAATGCGTTTGGAGATATGTGTACACTGGGGAAGCGGACCAGTCGTGTTTGGCTGGGGGAGCCAATCGGTCAGTGGGATACAGGTGTCGAAAGCCCTGGCCAGAATAGTGACGACTGAAGGCTTATCCGTCGGCCACGACTTTGCAACCTAACAAGCGTATGTTTTCGCCAGCAGTTGATCGAGAGGGCTGAACATGAGTTCGTAAACACGGAAACTGCGAGCCAGCCAGATGAAGGACAATGACTAGTGACGAGGGCGCAAAATTACCCCGTGCGCCAAACTGGCTGAGGCCGATTGATGAGCAGCCTTGCCGCTAATGCTACGGGGAGAATTGGTCTTCCGGATGGGTCTGTCTTAATGGTCGGCGGGAACGCGGATGGGAGTTATTGTGGGCTCGGGGGAGGAGTGGTAGCACCGGGTGGGCAATAGTTAGCGATACGCTCCAGAGCGAGCATGAGGGCATGGGTGCCCTTACGGCCATAGCCTTGTGCTTTGAGCGCCACGTACAGTTGCTCCGCCAGAGCCAAGCCCGGTAAGGGGAGATTCATACGACGCGCTTCAGCGAGGGCGATCCCCATGTCCTTGATAAAATGTTCCACAAAAAATCCCGGCTCGAAATTGCGCTGAATGATGCGTGGGCCATAGTTCAGCAGCGACCAGCTCGAGGCAGCCCCACCACCCACCGATTCCAGGACACGGGTTGGATCCAATCCTGCCTTATAGGCGTAGAGCATGGCTTCACAAACGCCGATCATGGTAGTGGCGATGAGGATTTGATTGACCATTTTCGTGTGCTGCCCAGCGCCGGCGGGCCCCTGAAGCACAATGGTCTTACCCATGCACTCGAAGATCGGCTTGACCGCTTCGAACACCTCGCGGTCACCGCCTACCATGATGGATAACCGCGCTTCCCGTGCGCCAACGTCGCCTCCGGATACGGGCGCATCGAGCGCCCCGACCCCCTTCACGCGGGCCGCCTGGTAAATCTCTTGCGCGAGAGTGGGTTCGCTGGTCGTCATGTCCACCACGATCATGCCGGGTCGGCTGCCGGCCAGAACGCCATTGCTGCCCAGAAAGACTTCGCGTACATCCTGGGGGAAGCCAACGATAGCAAACACCACGTCGGATCGTTCAGCTACTGCCTTGGGAGTGTCGGCGAAAGTGGCGCCCAGTTCCACTAGAGGTTGGGCCTTCTCGCGGCTTCGATTGTACACGGTGGCGGTGTAACCTTTTTGCATGACATGCTGGCACATCCAGCGCCCCATGACGCCTGTACCGATCCAGCCAATTCGCGTTTTTCCCGGCGTGGCCGTCGCATATACCATGTGCTGCTCCTTTGCGTGAAAATTCGTCAATCCGCTTGAAGGATCCGGGGCGCAAAGACCCGGCGCGGCGTTAGCAGTTCTGCCTGTGGGGCTTGGTGGCACTTCGCCGTGGAATAGCGGTTTTACAGACCGAAAAGTTGTCGGCAAGTCGCTTCGTCAAATCCGACGACCAGCGTTTGGCCGACGCGAAAAGTAGGAGCTCGCAGGTAGCCCGTGGGGCCAGCGAGGAGTTTCTTAACGTCATCCTGTTTGAGCTGATTCAGGTCGAATCTTCGCACCTGCTTGCCCTTGGCAACATGAAGCGCCGCCACATCCCGCAGCAAATCCAGGGCTTGGTCCGGGGATAAGGGGCGTTTGCGGGCGTCATGAGTATGTCGGGCGACGATGCTGTGTTTCGCAAGAAACTCCTGCAATCGGCCACATGTTTTTCACCCAGGCCGATGATACAGCCAATCAATCTGCGGCATTGGGTCTTGCTCCTGACGACGACTCGTGAGCGTGGCGTATAGTAGGCTTTATTGTCGTTTCCCGGTCAAGGGTTGGCCAGCGCCGACAGAGGGCAGAATGAACTGGATAGACAAGAAACCAGCATACTTCAGTCGAGGCGAAAACATCATGCTCAAGGGGCAGCCCGACAAATCCGATAATGCGCCTGGGATGGGAAATGCCAAACATGCCGATTCTGGCAGGGAAGAAAATTTCACGAGGACGGGGGAACCGGAGCTTGACGATTCAGGGCGGCTAGTGCGTTGGGCAGAAACGGCGGCAGGAAATGACCACGACAACGAAATCGCACAGCCCTGCTGAAGGGGTGAGCGAGACCGTGACGCGAACCCGGGGATGGTATGCCTGGCTGATGCTGGGCATAGGCGTCAGCGGGCTGGCCATAGGGGCGGCTCTAGGTACGGTCACACTTCTGTTACGGCCCGAGTCTGAGCTTCACAAGTCCCAGAACAGTTATGATTCCGGGTCGCGGGACGAAAATCAAAACCTGGTGGACCGAGGGGATGAAAAACTGTTGGAACGGGAATATGGAGCGGCTTTGAGCCTGTATCGGAGTTATCTGGGGCCGGAGCCGCCGCCGCTGGTGCAGTTGCGCGTGGCCATGTGCCTGGATGGCCTGGGACAATGGGGGGAGGCGCAGCAGATCTACGCGGCTTTGGCGCAGCGCTTTCCGCAAACCGCATTGGCATTTGCCTGTCAAGTAGCGCTTGCAAGATTGGAATATCGGCAAGGGAGGCACCGGGCGGCTCGGCAGCGCCTGGCTCAGGCCTTGTTGCATGCTCCCGACCACATGATGCGTCAGCCCGGCGTGCTCGGAGCCTTGCGGTTGCAGTACTTTGCCTGGTCGCTGATGGGCCGCGCACAGGGACGGACACCGAGTGTCCTCGAGCCCGCCTTGGTATCGGCACCTTGGAGCCTGGAACCGCCTGAAGTTCAATGGCTGTGGATGAGTAAACTGGGCGAACAAGCGTTGCGTTCGTGGCCAGTGCCGGATGAGACTTGGCAGATTCAGAGTGGCCCGCTGGCGGAAGAGATGCTGGTCAACTGCCATATCTCGCGACGCACTTTCGCCGATACAATCCAGCGTTTAGCTCAGGAAGCACGTCTGGAACTCCACTGTTCGAACACGGCACAGGCAGCGCTTGGACAACGGCTACTCCAGGACGTCCGTATTGAGAATTACCCGTTAGGGGAGGTAGTTAGCCTATTGACGGAAGCGGCTGACTGTGTCTGGTATCGGCAGGAGAATCGGCTTTACATATTGAGCAACGGAGAACGTGCGTTAGCCGAGCATTCCACTCAGAAGGTACCGATCGCGGAGCTGATCCGCGAAAGCGCCAACCGCGCGACATTAGCCACACTGAACCGGTTGTTGTTGCAGGGGCAGGATGGCGCTATACCCGATAGCCATCGGCTCTTTTGGCTGAAGGGGTGGTGTCATTACGAACTAGGACAGCGGGGCGAAGCAAGCACTTGGTGGGAACGCCTGTTGCTTCGTTGGCCACAGCAATCAGAAGCCTTTTACGCCAGCTTCAATCTGGGGGTGCTCTCTTGGCAGGAAGGGGACACGGAGACAGCTAAGCGGATGTGGATGCGTGCCGCTGACCAGGCTCCCGAACATCAGTTCACCCCGTGGGCCTATCTTTACATCGGACGCGCAGAGCTAGAGCAATTACACGTGGAGGCGGCGGTTACACCGTTGCGCCGTGCAGCTTCAAGCTCGGCCACTCCGGAGCCACGGACTACTGCTTTGCTGTTGCTGGCCGCGTGTTATTTGTACTCGGACAACCCTGCGGCAGCCCACCAGGTGCTGGTAGAGCATCGGCGCTCTTTCGTGGCGGAGCCGATGCGAAGTTGTGCCGCATTCCTGGATGCGTTAGCGCGGTCGCGGCTGCGGAGCCACCGCGCTGCGGCACGGCAGGAAGCGGAAGACCTGTTAACCGCATTGTTGCACGTTCCGGATTGGCGTCTTTTGGAGCCGCTGGGACCGTTGCTGGCGGGGCAAGCGTGGATGCAGCTGCACTTGCCCGAACAAGCCCTGCGCATTTACCGCTTGGTTTTGCCGCGAGCCCGATCCGTCTATCGCAGGGAACTATTACTGGCTTATGGGGAGAGTTGCCTGGCTTTAGGACTCCATGCCGAGCTTCGCCGCAGTACCAGCGAACTGCTGCAATCCCCAGACACAACGCGATCAGCAGCGGCGCACTGGCTCCTGGCTCGTTCTGCCTTTCATCAGGCCGACTATTCGCGCGCGGTCGAACATGCCCGCCAAGTCTTGCTTCAGCCGGGGCAAATTCCTCGAACCGAAGTCCTGCATCTGATGGGTCAGGCTTATGTCGCGCTCGGAGATGTGCAGCGTGCGGCAGACTGTTTCGCCGGCCGATTTCCGGAATCTTAAATCCCCCGCCGAGGAGTGACTCATGCCGGACAAGTATCGAATCCTCTGGTTCAGTTCGCTGAGTTGGTGCGTGGCTACGGCGAGTCTTGCTCAGTCGGACATGCCGTTGCCGGCGCCTCGTCCCTTGCCTCTGCAAACCGACCAGACAGGCCCCACTTGTCATCCTGACCGGCGGTGTCGAATTCCTGAACGGACAGACACGGCCGACACCCCGACGGCTAGCCAGTTAAGGCAGGAGTTAGAACGACTGCGACTCGAGCGGGAGCGGTTGCGGCAAATCCGCACTCAACCTGTGCTCCCGGTGCGTCCCGATGATGTCTCGGATGCGGAAGTGTTACAACGGCAGGTCCAGCGCCTGCTGATGCAGTGGGTCGTGGAGGGTAAGGTGCCAGAGAATCCCCTTACCCCGCCTCAAAGTAAGCCAACTACTCTACCGGAGTCTTCGGCAGCTCCAGATTTGTTCACCGGGGAGAACCTCGGCAAGCCTGTCGAAACGCGGCAGACGGGGCCGACCACCTCGGGCGACAAAACTCATCGCGCGTCCGGCACCGAATCTGGCCAGAAGGATCCGCCTCTCGCTCGCTCTGGTCCCCCGCAGGCTCCAAGCCAGGAAAATGAGGAAAAACCGCTGGCGCCGATGGAGTTGGGGCAAACTTTGTTTCAAGCGGGCAACTACGAAGCGGCCTTTGCCGCCTTTCGATTGGTGGAACCGATTACCTTGTCGCGCGAGGATCGCTTATTGCTGCAATATCTGCAAGCCACCTGTCTGCGGAAATTGGGGCGCACCGAGGAGGCGGTCAAGCTTTACCGCGACATTGCAAACAGCCGCAGCGAGGCCTTTGCTGTCGAATGTGCCCAATGGCAATTGAGTCATCTCCGCTGGCAACAGGAAACCCAGCGTCGTCTGCAGCAGATTCGTACCTGGCGTGAGCAACGGCCAGCGGGCCGTTAGAACACTGCCACACTTCGGAGACCGGCCTCATGTCCGTTCCTGACCATGCTCCTGCGGATGAGGTATACCTTGTGCTGGAGCAACTGGCTCAAACGTATCGCGGAATGGAGAGTTTACTCCAGCAGTACCTCGCTCAGTTATCGGAGGGCTGGCTAGCGAATGAACTATTGACGGCATTACACGACCAGGTCATGCACTCGGCGGAATTGCTTACGACCCTGCAAAAGTTAAGCTCGACATCTTCCGAACGGGACTCGCAGACATTCTCCCACCGAGCCGAGAAAAAGCAGCAAGTTTTGGAGATTCTGGGCCGAGTTCTGCAATGCCTGGCTCAGACTGAGGCACAGGTCCAGACATTTGCGGCAGCGCTCACGCCCCACAGCGCAGCGCTGGTCCAGGCGTGCTCCATGCGCCAGGCCTATCAACTGGCTCTGGCAACTTGTCAAGAAGCTCGAACGGCATCCCTGGAATTCTGCTTCCCTGAGACTCTCCCCAATGAGCTTCCCCCGCAGTCCGAACCCGCCACTTCTGCCGGAAGCGAGCGTAAGCCGGACAACTGCTGAGCGCGGCGCCGACCCTTCCGGGAAAGGGGCGTCCCTCTGGCAACAGGTCCTGGAAACCGCGCAGTTTGTCGGTGATCCGGCATCGGCTAGGGTACTGCCGTTATGCCTTCAGGTGCCCGGTGGCGACCCTAGTGCTTCCCACTTTCTCACCGCTTCGCCACGGGTGCACGAGTTGCTGCGCTTGGCTGCCGTCACAGCCCGCACAGACTGGCCCGTGCTCATTCATGGGGAGACGGGCACCGGTAAGGAATTGCTCGCACGCCTCCTTCATCATTGGAGCCCGCGCGGTCATCACCCCTTTATTGCAGTCAATTGCGCCGCTCTACCGGAGACCCTTGTCGAAAGTGAACTCTTTGGCTGTGAGCGCGGTTCCTATACAGGCGCCAGTATCTCACGGCCGGGCTACTTTGAATTGGCCGACGGTGGTACACTGGTGCTGGACGAGATTAGCGAATTACCGCAGCCCGTGCAGGCCAAGTTGCTGCGGGTTCTGGAGGAGCAGCGCATCCATCGGCTGGGAGCGAGCCGGCCTCGCGCAGTTTCCGTGCGGATTTTGGCATTGAGTAACCGCCCTTTGGATGTCTTGGCCCGGCAAGGGCTGTTTCGCGTTGACCTGCTCCATCGCCTCAGTGTCCAGGAATTGCACCTCCCCTCCTTGCGCCAACGCCCCGAGGACATACCTTTGCTGGCCGAGCACTTTCTTCAACTGGCACGGCTTCATTTCCAGCAACCTGCTTTGCAATGGCACCCGTCATCGTTGGTGGCACTGGGTAACTATTCCTGGCCCGGCAACGTCCGGCAGTTACGCAACGTCACTTGGCAAGCCGCCCTGAAGGCCTATTACCGAGGGGTAACGATCATCTCACCCCAATGTTTACCGGCAACCCTAGCCATGCGTGATAGTTCCAGCGAAGCAGATAAGGAACGACCGCATGGCAGCGAGCTAGGCTCGGCAGCGAATGCACTTATGACCCACGAGCTTACTGGGAGTGCACTACCGACAGACCCAGGGGATCGCGAGCCGATGGCGCAGGCCACCGGGCCAAACCTTCGTCTGGAGGCACTCGAACGCTGGGCCATCCAGGAAGCGCTTCGCCAAACCCGCGGCCATCGTCGCCGCGCTGCCCAGCTCTTGGGTATCTCCCTGCGCACTTTGTTCAATAAGCTGCGCCGCTATCAGTTGGTCGGCACCCGCTGATACCATACAATGTGGCAAGCTTCTCGAACCGTGCGAATAAGGAACCATGTCGCTCCCGCGGCGGATTCTCTTTGCTACTGATTTTTCTCCTGGCGCAAATCAGGCTTGGCAAGCGGCCTGTCACTTGGCACGTGCAGCGGGAGCACATCTGATCGTATTGCACGTTATCCCACCCCAGGTAGCAGGTTACGAGGCGGTGCTCCGAGGTTTACCCGTGAGTCAGTATCGAGAACAAGCGGAACGCGCTATGGCCAGGTACTCTTGTGCCGACTTGCCCGTGGAAAAGCGTTTCGCGGAAGGGGAGCCTGCTGAGACCATCTTGCGGGTCGCCGCACAGGAGAATGCCGATTGCATTGTCTTGGGAACCCACGGCTATGGGGTACTGACGCGCATGTTCCTGGGTAGTGTAGCTGAAAAGGTCTTACGCGAAGCACCGGGTCTAGTTCTGGTAGTCCGTGCGTCCAACCGCGGGTCGTCCCCCTGAACCCTTGACCGAAATCAGAAATCAGCTTGGCTATTCGCCAATAACCAGCTTTTGGGCCGTTTGTTCGTTGATGGTAACTTTGAGTGGCGTTCGGGCCAAGTCTTGCCAAGCGTCAGGCACACCAGCCTTTCTGTCAGGGTCAATCACAACTACTTTATATTCCCCGGGTGCTACACCCGGTCCGCGAGGAGGACCGGGAATGTGAAACTGACCGTCGGGCGGATTGGCCGAAGTATATGCCTCCATGCCACCGCTGCTGCCGTAGAACTGAATAACAACCACCGCATTCAAACCCTGCGCTAAGGCAACTCGGCCTTGAACCTCCAAATTCGGATTGGCTACCGGCCTCGCCTGTTGCCCACTGCATCCCGCTAATATCAGGCCGGCCAGCCATAGCATTAGACAGTCTCGCCACGTTAGGCCAAGTTTCCCAGCCATCGGTTCAAGCGCTGAGTTCCAGCAAGGTGAAAAGTCTATTCGAGACTCTGAACCATGAACATCTGACCATCGTCACGGACACAGGCCTGGCGTAGTACCACGATGTCCACGCCGTAACGAATCCGGCGGAGCGACCGGTCCGTCATAATGGCCTGAAACGAGAAGGTATGCGCCGAGCCGAACTGACTTCCATTCTTCGGGCAACCTACCCAGGTGATATCGGGATCATTCGTCGGACAGGACCACGAACCAAAGACAATCTGCGGGGCACCACTAGGGTTGTCCTGACTGGGTTGATGTTCCGCTCCGCCAATGGTGTCTCCGTCAAAGCCGTCTGTCCAGCCGGAGTCGTCGTTCCACTGTTGCGCCCCTAATCCTCGCGTGTCCAGCCGTTTCTCTGTCACCAGGATTACCTGAGAGGTTCCATCGGGCACGCCACTTTCCAAGTTAACTACTCGATATTTGTGGCTTGGATCGCAGGCAGCGTCGCTGGCAATCACCATTCCTGTAGCTGCCCAATCCCCCCAGGGTGGACTCGTATAACCCGGTAACAAACCTGAACGGATTCCGGCATTGCCGTGGTAATCCATCGGGGCGCGCTGCGTACCGGCCAATCGTTGGGCCCCACGACGAGCAGGACAGATGTAGAACGGCACCACGGAACTGATAATGGTGTTGTCGTTGGGATGGCGGAACAAGTCATCTCTCTCCATGTAGGAGATGATTTGATAGCCCCAACCCCAGTGCTGCTCCGGGCCATGTGCCGGTTCGTTGTTATTCTTGTGGCGGAGCGACCAGCAGGGACCGCCACCCGTGGGGAGGTGTTTGAAGTCGTTGTGGAAATTGTGAAAAGCCAGCGCTATTTGCGACAGGTTGCTGCCACATCGCACTCGGTTAGCTGCCTCACGCACTCGCTGGATCGCTGGTAGTAATAGCGCCAAGAGCAAGCCAATAATGGCTATGACCACTAACAGTTCGATGAGCGTAAAAGCGCGACGACTCCTTTTTGACCAGGACATACCTTGACCTCCCCGATATCAAGAATGTGAGCAATGAGCGATGATAGGTAACCAAGTGTTGTGCAGACGAAATACCGTCACACCTCTGGATTATTCTCATAACTGACACAGGCAACGTCAAGCAAGATTCCCTCTGGTCGCACCTGAACTGGAATGAACATGCGGCAGAAACTCAGCCATACTACTCAGCTGTGCTAATAGAAAAGTTCAGCTACTACTCTAGGTGTGCCCGATCACACCGGACCGAGGATAATGGTGCTTGGCTTGTAGTCCTGGTCCATTTCCGCTAAGATGCAAATGGAAGCCGAGACACCGTAGGATGCCATTATGAAAATCGCCCAACGGAAAGAACCAGCGACGAATTATCTAGCTGACCAGTTCGGTAAACTGGCGAACTGGCAGAACCCCCACTTGGTCGTGTGGCTGGCGGCACTGCTCGTCGGCGTTTTGGTCCTTTTGGCCTACTGGGCCGTGCCCCGCCAGGCTCGAGAACGCATGACTTACAGCTGGCGGGAACTCTGGGATTCGGAAAATCGGTCTTTTCCCGTAATCTTGGAAACACCAGAATTCTCTGCCAGTAGTTTGCAGGAACTCGCCGACCGCAATAAAGGTACTCCCGTTTACGTCCCGGCCCTGTTTCTCCAAGCTCGGGCCAAGCAGGCTTTGGCCTTGCGCCATGTGGACAATCTCGAACTAGCTTGGCAGCATCTGGAACAGGCCGAGCGTTTCTACAAACAGGTCTTGGCGGCCGGTGGTCTGGCTGTTGAGATGCGCCTGCGAGCCCATCTCGGTCTGGCACAAATCGCCGAGACGCGTTATTGGCTCGAAGCTGGCCGACTCGAATCACAAACCCGCAAGCAACGATGGTCGGAACTGTTAGAGCGTTATAACCAGCTTCTCCGCCTGGCTCAGCGCGACCTTGCTGCGCCTTCCAATGAGGCCCATCCCTTGGTGCGCGAAATTGAAGCGCATGTGCAGCGCTTGAAGGATCCCCAAACCGAGGATTTGGTTTTCTTGCAGCCCCCCTCGGTGCCGTCCGCTTCTGGGGGAACTCCCACCGTTCCGGACCAACCTTCCGATCCCTCGAAGGTCAACCCAGAATAAGGCTAGATTATCCTCCTGCGCTCATCTGCATAATCTGCGGTCTAGTTTCGTTGGATATGTCTAATGCCGCTATAGTAGGACTGCCGTGAGGTCCAAAATACTAAGCTCATGAGGATTGGTTGTCATTATCTTCGGCCAGCGAATCATCAAGACCACGGATTACGCAGATTGGCGCAGGGTTAACGATGGATTATAGAGTTCCGAATCGGCGTCCGTACTTGTTAGTTAGTATGTTAATTTCTGGGCGCTCCAACCAGGTCTTCACCTTGATGGTTTATATTGGCTGGTAACGTCTAACCGATAATCCTTATCCAGCGTTCCTCTATATTCCTCTCCCACCATCTGCGTAATCCGCGTTTACTTTTCTTAGGCAATCTCCTATGCCGCGATAGTGCAAATGGATATAGCGTCTCCAAGCAACGAAGCTCAGGAGGATTCATTTGCCCTTACCTTCGACAATCAAATCCTCTAAACCGCAGATTGCATGGATTAGCGCGGAGGCGACGAAAGCTAAGTCAGTTCTGATATATGTCGCCTTTATTCAGCTAACACTTGGCGAGAGTGAGCAGCGTATCTAGTACGCTAACTAAGTTCCGATGTGGGTGCCTTCATTTTTCCGTTAATGGTGTAAAAGATTTTGGAAATCGTTGCATAACACCAAGTCGGTTCCGATATGCCAGGATAAACATATGTAACAGGATAGGATTGAGCCAAAGTTTTATGTGAATGAGCATAGGTGGGCGCTTACGGGGCCTCAGCTAGGTTATGCGTGAGCCATTGGTAGGCTTCCTGGCGGGCTTGCTCGGGAAAATCGTGGCCTGCTTGGGGGTAAATCGCCCGCAACTTGTCGGTTGCGCCCAAGAGACGATACACTGGTTCGGCGGCGCGAATACACTCGCGTACGCCGTTCACGTCAAAATTGTGGTCGTTCGTCGGTGCCACGGTGAGAAACGCCCGCGGTGCCAACGCCGCGATCACTTCCGTGAACTCGAATGGCATCTTCTTCGGGTCAGCGCCGTATTGTTTAATGATGAGCGGCATATAACCCGCGTGGCTCCAACCGCGCAGGTCCCCTTTCATGTAGGTGCGGAAGCTGCAATAGCCACAACTGGAAACCACACACTTGACCCGCTCGTCAAACACGGCCAGAAAGATGCTGTTGTGTCCGCCGAGCGAATGGCCGATGGCCCCAATCCGTGCGCCATCCACTTCGGGCAGGCTCTGTAATACGTCCACCGCCCGACGATGGTTCACGATCCCTTTCATCGTGGCACTGACGTAACCTAGCGCGTATGGGTCGCATTGGTATTCGCCCATGTTGACATAGTCGGGGGCAATCGTTACGAAGCCGCGCTCTGCCAATTCCACGGCATAAGCACGATTGGGTAGCCCACCCAAACCGCTGACTACTCCCTTTCCTAGTTCCCGATTCGTCGGATGCAGACACACCACACCAGGCACTTTCCCCTTAATCCCCAGGGGCACAAACACATAGGCAGGCACGCGGTCTCCCTTCTCGGCCAGATAACTAATCTTGCGGCGGACATAACGTCCCGTGCGGGTCACCTCCGTAACCTGAATTTCTAATGGCAAACGGGGATCGTGCTGCGGCAGGTGTCCCATGACTTTTTGCATGTTGGCCAGGATGTGGGCCCGCCGCGTTTGCCAATCCTGTGGTGTCTGCACGGGCCGAAGCTGACTCGTCGCATCGCGATACACCAACAGATTGTCGCGGTCTTCGTAAATCGGCGCTTCTGGAGGGAGTTGGCCCGGCCCAGGGCTTGCGAGAAACGTCACACTGACCACCGAAAGTAAAATCACAGCTACCTGCGTTCTCCTAACCTGCTTTAGCATGTATCACCTTTCTAATGTGGGAATAGTTGCGGACTAAGTACATAGAGCATAACGTATACTGCAATGCCGCTGACGCACACGTAAATCCATATGGGCCAGGTCACGCGGGCCAGGCGGCGGTGAACGTCCCATCGTTGACGCAGCGCAAACCAAAGCACAAGCGGGACGAGGATGGCTAGCGCCGCCGCCAGGACTATGTGCGAGACAAGTACGACCAAATACAGCGTGCGATCCCAACCGCTGCCAGGGTAGCGCGTATGCCCGACCTGCCAGTGGTAGTAAAGGTAGGAGAGCAGGAATAACGCAGAAACTGCAGCCGCGGCCAACATGAAGCAACGGTGCCAGGAGACCCGCCGCATTTTGATGGCAACGAACCCCGCCAGCAATAACGCAAGGCTCGTTGCATTGAGTCCCACGTTGAGCGTGGGTAACCAGCGAACGGGTATCCCGCCTGCCGAGTCGAGCCGACGTGCCTTTTGTGCCAGCCGCGCCACGGCTTCCTCGTCTACCTCGAACCACGGTGAGCCTTCCCCTTCGAGGCGTACCACCAGTTCGCTGTCGTGGAGGCGTCCCCGGCGATCTACCAGGAATAAGCGGTTGCTGTGGGCAATGTCCCAACCCCTGGGAGCAGCGTAGTACCAACTGAGTCGCTTCGGACGCGTCGCGGGGCCAAACGCTTCTTCAATCCATGCAAAAAGCCGTTCGCTGTCTGTATCGGTTGTGGTCAGGAACCACCACCGCCTGGGGTCAGCTCCTAAGGATTTCGCTACCTCGTGCAGTCGTTCGGGTCGATCTGTCTCAGGGTCAACCGATATGAGCACCAAGCGCACGTCGGTATCTCGGAGTTGCCGCTGCAACTCCTGCATCGCTTGGCAAATTTTTGGACAAGAAGCTTGGCAGCACGTGAAGAAAAACCCGACAACCGTTACGCGACCGTGAAGGTCTCTTATGCTAACCAGCTGGCCAGAGCTTGCCACGAATTGAAATTCGGGCAACGGGGATGTCGCTTCCTGTGGAAACGAACGATATGCTCCGTAACCAACGACAGCGAGCAACCCTGCAACGAGTACAACCCACCAGATTTTCTCGTGCGCAGACATGATCAGGAAACCGGCACAGGCCGGCTAATCGGCAAGTATGGGCGGCGGCACGTCCAGCACATTGCGATATTGCGAAAAGGTGGCGTCCGGCATCAGCGTCAGGACTAATACGATGCCGACAATCAAAGTCGGCACTACCATGAAATACACTTTGAACCAGTCGTATTTGAGGTGCATGAAGAACATGGCCACGAGCACAGCTTTGCATACGGCCACGAGCACGTTGACCACGTGCCCCGCTGCTTGCCCGATGAGATATTCTGAGGTCACGGAAATCGCGGTCAGCACGACTAGCGCACCGAAAACCGCCAGATAATTCGGATGGGCGTGGGTTTCGTGAGTCGTCGTCATGTTTCTTCTCCGTCGACTGCCCAGCGTACTATCCAATCAGGTATAGGAGCGGGAAGAGGAAAATCCAGACGATGTCTACGAAATGCCAGTAAAGCCCTGCGTTTTCAACCCAAATGGCCTTGTCCGGGCCGAACCGACCAAGCACATAGAAGACGAGCAGCACCGCAAAAATCACCATGCCGCCGAGAACGTGTAAAGCGTGGATGCCTGTAAGCGTGAAATAAAACGACGACCAGGCGTTGCCATAGAGGTGCAAGTGCGGCAGATGAGCTTGGGGATATTTTTGCTCGCTGAGATAATGGTAATGGACAGCCTGCTGCCGTTTGCTCATCGGGATACCATGGGCCGCCAGTTGCAAAGCTTCCAGTTCCTCCAGTGCCGCATCGTGGGCCAGCTTCTTGTCTTTGAGCTCGACCCGGCGCTGTCGCACCAGCTCAGTCAAGCGGTTCCTTAATTCCTGAGCATTCGTAATTTCGGGCCAATTCTCTTTAGGGAAACTGGCCCGAAGTTCCTGATACCAGGCCAAAGCCGCAGCATCGGTCAACGGGGCGTTTCCGATGTTATAGCGGTAGAAACGGTCCAGCGCTACAAACACAGCATCCTCTTCCGCCTTCTTTCCTTGTTCCGCTGCCAGATGCCGACGTTGTGTTAAAGCCTCCTGCACCAGCGAAGGCACCGTTTCGATGATCTGTCCGGGCAGCAAATGATGACGCCATTTGTCCGTGTATTCGATCACTTTCACGACCATAAACACGCCGCCCAGTAGAAAGGTAGCCAACAAATACAGCGCCGAACGCCGAGAGTCCTGCTCATGCAGAGCCTTCAGGGCGAGCACGACCGTCACCGAGCTACAAATCAGCACGAAGGTGTTGAACGCGCCCAACGCGACGACCAGATGCATTTCTTCAGGGCGAGGCCAATGCGGCGCACCGAAACGTTGCACGATGTAGGCCCCAATCAGCCCCGAGAAAAACATGATTTCCGTAGCTAAAAAGAGCCACATGGCCAGCTTTGAGTTCGGTAAGGGCAGGCCCATGGCTCGCGGTTCTTCCTCAGCAGCGTGCCAAGCATGTTCTGCCACTGCCATAGTTCATTTGCTCCTGCGAATTATGGATTTTCCGAGTTCGTTAGGGGGAATGTCATCGCGGGCTCGAGTGACGTAGCTGATGGCGTCGTAAGCACCGCCCAAGCTCCGTCCGCGATAAGGAAGAGGTACAGCATAGGCAAATAAATCAGCGACATCCATAAGACATAGCGGGCTCGTTTTTTCTCCGGCCGTAACAGGAACCACCACGAAATGACGACAAACATGGCGCCTAACCCAACCGCAGCTATCAGATACCGCGTGCCGGTCAAGCCCACCAACACGGGACTGAAGCTGGCGCACGTCAGCACCAAGCTATGGTTCACCAATAACCTGCCCGTCATGTGTCCCGTGGCATCGAGCACTGGCACCATTTTCATCCCCGCACGGTCGTAATCGTCGCGATAGAGCCAGGCGATAGACCAGAAATGGGGAAACTGCCAGAGGAACTGAATCAGAAACAGCGACCACGCGGGCGAGTCTAACTGACCTGTAGCAGCGCTCCAACCGATGAGCGGGGGTAATGCTCCCGCCACGGCGCCAACTAGCGTGTTCAGCGTGGTGCGGGTTTTCAGGGGCGTGTACACGCCGAGGTACAGAGCCACGGTGATGGCCCCGAGCAGGGCAGCCAGCGGCGTGGTGGCCGAGATCAAGACGGCTAACCCGCCCAAGATGAATATGACCCCCATGCGGAGCGCCGTCTCAGGGCGCACTCGGCCCGTTGGTAAGGGACGACGGCCCGTGCGCTCCATGAGAGCGTCGAGCTCGCGTTCCTGATATTGATTCATGACCGCCGACCCAGCTGCTAACAGCGCTGTGCCCAGCAAGGCGCCAACCAATCCCGACCAATCAACATTTCCCTGCCAGGCCGAGCCGCACATGTAGCCCAGCGCTGCGCTGCACAACACCATGGCGTTGAGCCGCACTTTAGCAAGCTCACACCAGTCGGCCCAGCGGCTAAGCCGCGTAGCCTGAGCGCCTTCGGCCGGAGCGACTTCTGTTTTCGCCGGCTGACGCGATCGAGCGGGGTTAGGCGCTAATAGGAGTTTCATGAAAATGCTCCGACAGGCGAGGCCGAAGCAGGTGGACGCTCAGCCACAGCTTCCGCCAAATGGTGGGTGATGCGCATGACCGCGACGCTGCTGCTAACAAGTAACAATGCTCCACAGAGCATGTGCGCAGTAGCTATCAGCGCCCGTTCAGGAGTAATTTCTCGCGCTACGCCACCATCGCCTGCGCCTAACATCCAGGCGCCCAGGCCGAGCAACACCTGTAGTCCTGCCAGTACGGCTAAGCTCAAGGTGGACCACCGCAGGAACACGTAAGCACGGGGATCCAGCATTTGTGCTTTGACGTAAAGTAGCACAGCATGGAACAAGATTCCCGCCGCGAGGATCAGGTGGAGCACGATCGGCCAACTCAGACGTCCGCCGACTTGGCGTAACCAGACCCCTATAACTAGCTGACCGATGAGCAGGCCGAGAGTGAGGCAAGCCAAGCGTACCAGTTTATTTCGGCCCATTACGCCGACGCGAGTTTCTTCCAGCCAAGTGGGCGACAACGAGACTGCCAGCGCGGCCAAAAGTGCGAAGACCACCTGGCCCGCTATGCCGTGCACCATCGCTAGTTCGCGGCCTACAGGAACCTCATAAAGCACCCGTAGACCACCCAGCAGACCTTGCAGACCGACACCGAGCAAGCAGGCGAAAGCCAACATGCTTGGCCAGCGACTGGCTCGTTGCTTGGCCGTGAGCCAGGTCCAGAGGGCGAGCACGATCGTCATGCCGCCGACCAGCCAACCGAGTTGGCGATGACCGTGTTCGGCAACGAAGGCCAGACCCCGTGCGACGGCCTCCGACCAATGGGCCAGGAGGTACCACGGAGAAGTCGGCCATGCGTCATCTACCATACCCCAGCGCATCGTGGTCACAGTCCCACCGACCAGCAGCAACGGAAACACCGAAGCTGTGGTCAGCACACTCCAAAGGTGCAAACCCAAGCAATAGCGATTTCCCGTTGGTGTCATGGTCTAATTTTGCTCGGTGCGCCTGCTAAGCAGCTAAGTCCGTGTGCTTTTCTCACCATTGTGCACTATGCTCATTGGCTGGTGCGGATGGCTCGTTGACTTTATCTCGCCGTCGCTGTCTCTGCGGGGACCGCGGCGAAGAGCTCCCGAAGCGGCAAGCGAAAACCCGGCAACACTTCGCCTCCTTCAAGAGCGTCGGCTTCGGTCCGCACCAAGACAGATAGTGGGCTGGAATATACGTAAGCCAACCGCAAACGTGGCGCTAGGACCCAAACCAAACGCACGCCGTAATGAAAATACTCGTTCACCTTTTCGAGCACCTTCTCCATAGATTCGGTGAGGCTGAGCACTTCGACCACCAGGTCGGGAACCACCGCCCAATCGTCCACGGCGGGGAGCGGTCGGTCTAAAGGCCAGCGCTGGTGGGAAACGAAAGCCACGTCGGGCCGCCGCGCCAGATACCTTTCTCGATCGAGCACGAGCAACGCTTCATGTGTCACCCAACCCAGACGATGGGCTCGCACATGTAACGTCAGCTGATGATTCAACTCGTTAGAAATTACCCCGCTCAAGATGCTCATAGGCACCTCAGCAGGATGACCGTATTCCCACTCAAGTAGTTGTTCGTCAGTGTCTAACTGGGGAAAAGTTAACGCCGGCTCGGCCCTGGGCCGATTTGATGGGCCAAAGATTTCTACTCTCGAAGGGAGAACGCCTGCGCTCATCGGGCTACCCGCTTCTCAGACCGTCCAAGGATGCACGACCCGCTCTAGGGGAGAATGTTCTCATGGACCAGGCTGTCAGTGAGCGGCATACTGCTCTTCGCCTGGAAGTGGCGGATGAGTTTGCGGCAGATAATCCTCACTAGCGGCCGGATGGCTGTATTCATAGGGGCCACGGTAGACCACGGGAGTGCGCTCGAAATTGCCGTGTGGCGGCGGCGACGGTGCCTCCCATTCCAGCGTGTTCGAGCGCCACGGATTCTTATCCACTTTCTCTCCGTAGAACATGCTGTAGAACAGGTTGAACACGAAAATCAGCTGGGACGCACCAAACAGGAAGATGCTGTGCGACGAAA
>JANWVZ010000110.1 GCA_025056555.1 Gemmatales bacterium
CACTCACATTGAATAGCAACACCTTCAACTCCGGCCCGGGGAACCTGGACTTGTTCCATGGCGGCCCGGGTAACGATAGCCTTATCCTCACGGGCGCTAACCCTGGTCTGGCTGCAGCGGAGGTTGTCGATTTTCCATAGTGCTACGAATTGAAGACTGGCGCACAGGTTCACTTAGTTATGAGCGCTTGCCTGTACATTTCCCTGATGGTTTTTACTGCTTCTGAGCTAAAGAAATAAGTCGCCATCAATACAAGGGCACTACTTGCCAGATGGCTTTTTAATGAATTCAGCGGGGCCAGTAGCGGATTTTGCCCAGGGCGTCGAACACTTCGGCGGTGTACATCTGATATTGGCCATTCGGCGAGCGGCGGAAACGCATCTCGATAAGCAGCGGGGCGGATTCGCCGACCTGGCCGTCGTAGGTTCCCGTGAACGCAATGTTGAGTTGAGCGAGGAATCCAGAGCTGTCGCTTGCTTTCTCGACGACGAGCTTACCCGGTCGGACGCGGGTCACTCGGGGCAAATGTTGGTGGAGCTCACGGGCTAACAGGGCGCGGTCTATAGGCCCGGAGCGGAAATCATCGGCGACATGGTTTAGGATGCCGTCGGCGTGTTGCTGTTGGGCGGCGGCGACGATATCCTGCACCAGGTGCACGACATGTTCGCGGTCGGTAACCACGAGGTAATCCGCCAGCGCCACCAGGCCCATCACTGCGGCCAGGGCCAACACGCCGAGTAAATACACTGCTCGTTGCGTGTATGCCGTCAGTAGCAGCAACAAAATGCCGACGCATGCGGGGATCCAATAGGCCCAAGTCGGTTCATCTACGAGCCAGTCCCACATGGTTCACGCTTCGGCTGCGTTCGCTGAGGTTTGGTCGAAATAATTGCGGATCGCTTCCAGGCCGACGATGGGGCGTTGACAAACGCCATTTTCGCACAAATAAAGCGTAGGTTGCTGCACGGCAGTTTTGTCGGCGAGTAAGGAAAAGGGCTGATAGCGGGCTGCTGGGACTTGCGGCTGAATCCAAGCGAGCACACGTCGCGGCGCAAGGCGTTGCCAAATCCTGGGACGCAATTCGGCGCGCTGCGTTTCGTTGAGCGGCCCGGCCCAGACCATCTCTTGCACCGGTCCGAGTGCGAAATCCACCGCTCCCAGGAAGTGTCCGAAGGCCGTGGGCATGCGTTCGGCCAGGGGTGTGAGCCAGCGGAAGATCTCCTCGGCATAGCGGAGGAAATCCTGCCGCGCGGTGTAATGCCACAGACGCATCAGCATCCAGGCGGCAGCGCTGTTTCCTGAGGGGGTGGCGTTGTCCTGGGCGTCTTTCTGACGGAAGAGTAAGGGTTCATGGGCGGATTGGGCGTAGTAAAAGGCTTCGGTGTCGTCATCATGAAACCGTCGGAGCATATCATCGGCCAATGCCAGTGCACTTTCCAGCCAGCGGAGCTCGGCAGTACATTCGTGAAGCGTGATCAGGGCGTCGGCGAAGAGGGCGTAATCGTCGAGAAAGGCGGGGATTTCGGGTGGCCTGTCGGGAAGGCACGCGTGATATAATTCCCCCTTTTGCGAGCGCAGATGGGTCAGAATCCAGTCGGCCGCCTGGCAAGCCTGTTCGAGGTGGCGCGGGTTCCAAAGCACGCCTGCCAGAGCCAGGGCCTGCAGGGTCAGGGCGTTCCACGCGGTGAGGATTTTGTCATCTCGTCCTGGAGGCACGCGTCGTTGCCGGGCCTCTAGCAGTAACCGACGCGCCTGGGCCAAGCGAGCGAGCAAATCATCTTCCGACATACGCAGCAGCCGAGCACACACAGGCAGTGGTTTCGCTTGAGCCAGAATAGTTTTGCCTTCCCAATTGCCGTGTTCGCTAACGTCGTACACATAAGCCACCAGGTCGAATAATTCCGAACCGAGAATGTGCCTCAGTTCCGCCGCAGTCCAGACGTAATACTTTCCTTCCTCGCCTTCGCTATCGGCGTCGAGGCTGCTGTAGAACGCGCCGCCCGGGGCGGTCATCTCACGAGCCAACCAAGCCAGTGTTTCCTCGACTACGCGCCGATAGGCCGATTCGCCCGTCACCAACCAGGCTTCGGCATAAGTGAGGGCGAGCAGGGCGTTGTCGTACAGCATTTTTTCGAAGTGGGGCACGAGCCAACGTTCGTCGGTGCTATAACGATGGAAACCGCCGCCAACATGGTCGTAGATGCCGCCGCGCATCATGCCGTCGAGAGTCAGGCGCACCATGTCGAGGATGGATGTTTCGTGCCAGCGGTGATAGGCCCGTAGCAATGCCCGCAGTTCCATAGCATGGGGAAACTTCGGCGCACCCGCTAAGCCGCCGTAGGAACGGTCGAGGTGATCTTGCCAAACTTCCACAAGCCGACGCAGCAGCGCTTCCGACGGTTCCCCCGGAGGCAGTTGCCAACGCAAACTGCGGCGCAGGTGCTCGGTAATTTCCTGCGCGGAGTTGAGGATGTCAGCGCGGCGTTGTTGCCAAGCTTGGGCCAGGGCGGTGATAATTTCTCGGAATCCCGGTCGGCCCCAGCGACGCTGCGGCGGAAAGTAGGTACCAGCATAGAACGGTTGCAAGTCGGGGGTGAGGAACACCGACATGGGCCAGCCACCGTGTCCTGTCATGGCCACCACTGCTTGCATATAGAGTTGGTCAATATCGGGTCGCTCTTCGCGATCGACCTTGATGTTGATGAAATGCTCGTTGAGAATACGGGCGATGTCGGGGTCCTCGAAACTTTCGCGTTCCATGACGTGGCACCAGTGGCAGGCCGCATAACCGACGCTGAGAAAGATCGGTTTATCTTCGCGGCGCGCCCGTTCTAAGGCTTCGGGACACCAGGGATACCAATCCACGGGGTTTTCCGCATGCTGACGCAAATATGGACTGGCCGCCTCGGCCAGGCGATTAGTTGTCTTGGACATGAATATCCCTCGATTCTCCAGGATAGTTTTTATCTGTTCGTGCCACACTCTTTTTAGCAGTTGGCGTGCGTACCACCTACAGACCGTATGGGTCGAACCGGTTTACAGACAGGGCAACGTTAGTCCCGCCGCGGGGCCGGCAGCAATGCCCGCGGTATGCAGCTTGCTCGCCGATTAGTCCACCATGCTTACTGGGGCGCAGAACCACCGTGAGAGAGCTGCAAACATGGTATTTACTGGTCGTTAGTATTGCTGTTAGAGAAGCGGGGCGCGCCAATGTGAGGCGATTTCGAGATGACCAACCGTGCTGATGATTGTCGAGGGAGGCAACATTGCAACGGGGCCGAAGATGACAAACTGCAGCATCCGAAGAAAGCGCGATTTCAGTAATCTTTACGGGGCAGGGATAACAGTGCGTCGCGGAACTCCAGGGCAGTTTGAAACCTGCGGTCGCGGTCGCGGTCTATCGCCTTGAGCAGGAAGGCGACCATTTCGGGGTCAAGGTCGGGCCGAACCTCCAGAGGGTGTTTAGGCGGTTCATTGAGGTGGCTGAGCATGACTTGCAGGCTTTGGGTGGCTTCCCAGGGGAGCTTTCCGGTCATAGTTTCGTAGGCGGTCACCCCCAGGGCAAACAGGTCCACGCGGTGGTCGGTGGCTTGGCGTTTGATCAGTTCGGGGGCCATGTAGTTGGCCGTGCCTGTGCGATTGCCGGGCCGTAGGAACTCCGGACGGTTAGGAATAGCCAAGCCAAAATCTATCAACTTGATGACACCCTCCTGATTCACCATCATGTTGCGTGGACAAATATCCCGATGCAGGTAGCCCTGTGAATGAACGTAGGCCAAGCCTTCGGCCGCCTGAACCAGAAAAGCGACTCGTTTGCCGCGAATCTGAGGACTGTTGGTTTCGATCAGATAATTCAGCCCCAGTCCTTCGATCAGCTCCATGACCAGGAACTGTTCTCCTTCGGTGGTGATGCCATACTCATAAGTAGTCACCACGTTGCGATGACGTAAACTCAGGCAAATTTCGCCTTCGCTGGGTTTCTTGAGACCAACAAATCGCTCTTCAAAACGTTTGGTTTTTTCCTTGTCCAGGATTTTCAGGCAAATCCGTCGGCCTAACTGCCGATCGTAAGCGCGGAAAACCCGCGACATGCTTCCTTGACCGAGGCGACTTTCCAGGACGAAGCGCTCTTTGAGCTTCGTTGGCTTCAACGAAGACTTGGTTTTGTTAGAGGCAAAGAGTCCGAAAATCTTGTCGAGAAAGCTCACGGCAGTCACTTATGCGGAAATACCTTCGCGGGGACGCAGGAATTGGTCAGCGGTAAGGCCGGACAATAGTGCTTGCTCCATTTTACGGTACGTTGAAAAGCAACGACTGGTTCCATGCCGATCTTGGTTCACTTTCGACATTGTGTCAGGCATGTTCGCTGTTCTCAGGTCGAGGTCGGCAGATAGAAAGGCGAAAGGCCTTACGGCGTGCCCGATCACTTACCGCAATAGTCAATGAGCCGAGCCAGTTCTGTCCGCAGGTCCTTGCGATGGACGACCCGGTCCACGAAACCGTGCTGCAGGAGAAATTCGCTGGTCTGAAATCCTTCCGGCAATTCGAGGCGAACCGTGGCCCAAATCGTACGTTGTCCGGCAAAGCCAATCAAGGCCTTAGGTTCGGCGAGGATAATGTCGCCCAAGGTAGCGAAACTGGCCGCCGCTCCACCCATGGTGGGATTGGTCAGGACGGAAATATACAAGCCGTTCGCCTGGTCGTACCGGGCCAGTGCCGCGGAAACCTTGGCCATCTGCATCAGCGAGAGAATGCCCTCCTGCATGCGGGCCCCGCCGCCAGAGCCGGAAACAATAATCAGCGGCAAGCGTAAGCGGGTGGCCTCTTCGACGGCGCGGGTCAGTTTTTCGCCCACCACCGAACCCATGCTGCCGGCCATGAACCCAAAGTCCGTAACCCCAAGCACTACCGGTCGGCCTCGGATGTAACCCCGACCTACTACCGCTGCTTCGCTCAGCCCGGTTTTTTTCTGCTCCTTCTGCAACCGCTCCGGATAGGGCACACGGTCAACAAAGCCGATGGGGTCGCAGGAACGCAAATCGGTGAACCATTCTTCAAAACTGTCCGGGTCGAGCAGCGACTGAATACGCTCACGAGCCGGCATGGTGAAATGCCAGGCACATTCGGGACAGACATGGAGGCGTTCTTCAACTTCCTTGCGAAAAAGCGTGGCTTTGCAGGAAGGACAGCGAATCCAGAGCCCTGCAGGAATACCACGCTTCGGCCGTCGGGTCAAGGCCATACCCGCACGCTCCTCTTCAAATCATCTCCTGTGGTGAAGGCTAAAAGGAATGATTCCCACGCGATTTGGACGCGCCGCGTTCAGGGTCTGCGGAAAGTGGCTACGGAGGCCTCCAAGAGGGGCAAGGTGTTGGCCGCATGGATGGGATGGTCCAGGATGAGGATACCCAAGCCCATCAGACCATCTGTATGTTGATAGTAGTATCCTTCAAGCCGCTGATTATCTCGACCGACAAAGCGACAGCCGACGCGAGCAAACAGCCGACCGGCAATCAGCCCACGTTCTATGTGATTGTCAAACTCCCATTTACCTCCATCCGCGGGAAAGCGAGAGATGATTTCCCGAACTACCATGTCCAGGGGGTAGCCGGCCAGCCGCAGGTCAAGCGGGGTGAGGCTGACGATCAGAACAGGAGCTCCGCCCACGTCTGAGTGGAGTGGGCCAATCCACTGGGCTGCGATTTCCCCTTGGGAGCTGGGTTTGCCCTCTTCCTTTTGGAAACCGGCAGGAGGTCGAAAGACAAAAACCCCGACGGAAGTTTCTTGCGCCAACTGAGCCAGCAGGTTGTTATCGGGCGACCACGGATCCCGACGGGAGATCGGTACAGCAGGTTTGCCGGCAGGCTTGGATTTATCGTCTGGTTTAGCAGGTGCCGCGACGCCGCCGGCAGGTACGGGAGACGCAATATTATCGAGGGGCGGGAGGTTTTCGCCACCCGCCATCGTACAGAGCGCCTTGAAGACTTCCGGAGCAATATCGCGAGTGACGTAGCGGACACTGCCGTCCGCCATGACTACAAACGTTCCCTGCTTCCCTCCGTGAGGCGGTGCCAGGAAACCGTAAGGACGACCAACGTCATTGCCTTGCCAGCTGGTCCCGCGCATGGTGGCCCCGCCTCCCTGAATCCACGGTCCTGCCAGACGCCAGTCGGTTTGAATCAGGAGGATGGTATTGCTGGTGCCGTCGCGAACATCGTCCAAGGAGGTCGGACCGCGATATGCGGGGTCGCCGAAAATACCCGCCAGCGGATGGTCTTTGCGATAGAAAGGCGCCTCCGGGCCTACCCCGGCCATACCTACAAAATGCGTCAGGGCTAAACGGACTTCACGGTTATCTACACGCCGGGTACCGTAGAACGGTGGCGCGTCAGGATGCAGGAAATGTGGTATCAGTACGCGGGCGGCTTTCAAATTCTTCGCCTCGTACCAAGGCTTGCTCGGGTCAATCTGTGAATGCAGTTGGCGGTAACGATCATCGTCCAGATAGGGGAGGAGTTCGCGGAAGAACGACACATGTTCTTCCAACAGCAAGTTGCCGCGCATGCCATAACTCTCATCCTGGGCCAGCAAAGCTCCAGGTGGGAAATTGCGGCTGTGGTTAGCGGGATAATTCTGGCTGGCCCGAGCTAAGTCATGAATGCGGAACGGATGGTTCCTGAGCTGTATCTCGCCCCGGATATGAACCAACTCCTCTTCCAAATAGGCCGCCAGAGGTTCGGTGGGTTTAGTCATTCCAAAGATCACTTGGACGAACTCATTATCTTGTTGAACGACGATGACCAGATCAGGCTTATTGGGGTCGCGGGGCAGATTGTCGCGCGGCGGGGGATTATTGGGCGTTACGGTGCCCGCACCACCGCCAGGGTTCACCGCTGGCGCACTACCTGCCGGCGCGGAACCTCCGATTCCTGGGCCCGGATTAGGAGGCTGGATGGGCTTCACACCGCCAGGTCCAGCGGCTCCGGTACCACCACCAGGGATCGCCTCCGCGCCTCCGCCCGGCGCGCTACCTCCCTCCGCTGGCGGCATACCGCCGATGGCCGGACCCGATCCCATACCGCCGGGAGGGCCGATACCCGGAACCCCACCAGGAGCACCGGTCCCTGCGTCGCCCGGGTGACCCGAGGTTACGGGTTGGTTCTCCGCGTCCAGGTCACGAACAACCACATTGCTATCCAGAGCCTGTCCCAGGGCTTGGCCGATGGCAGGTAACCTCACGCGCAAAGCGAGATTCTTGATACGTTCCGCCGCGGCCAAGTCCGGAGCGCGCAGTGCCAGGTTGATGGCGGTCGGCGCCTCTGGTAATTGCACTAATGCGAAGGCCATTCCGTCCGCCAAGGCCAGGTCCTGGGCGATAACACGGAACTGGCTCGGCAACCATTGCAGCCAGGCTTTCAGGCCCTCCAGCATCTCTTTGGATTGTTTCTGGCTCCGCCATTCTGCATAAAGCAACGCATAAGGACCTTCCCGGTCTATCCGGTCCACCAGCAACCGGAATTCCGTATCCAAGGTCAAGAAGGTGCTGAAATCGGCAGGGGGCAGGTTGGCATTTGCGCCGCTGGAACTCGTGCCCTCCAGACGCCATCGCAAACTGGGGGGTTTTTCGAGCCAGGACGCTAACAGTTCTTCGTGGGCCATCACCAGCGTTTTTCGATTGGCGTCGAAATAAACTGCAGCTTTCTCGGCGAGCGAAGCCAGGGGAAATCTGGTGCCCAGGAATTCCTGCAGGAAACGGACCTGGCCGAAGTAATACTCCTTGCCGGCGCGCGTTTGCCGATTCTCCTTCTGGACACGCAGCGCTGCTTCCACCCGCTCTCGTGAAAATGGGGCCTTGGTGGTCACGATAATCATGCACTGTTGCCGCGTTGGCAAACTGGCCACGACAATGTCTTCCAGCTGGCTCAACTCGATGCCCAGCTGTCGTTCAAAGTCCTGGGGGAGGAAGCCAGCTTGTTCAAAGAGCATTTGGTGAGTAAAACCGCGGAGAATCCGCGCTACCGGAATGTGCACGAACGTCTGAGTGTCGTTAGGCAGCAGATTAGTCGCATGCGTCTGCCAGTTGCCCAAGCGGCTGTGCAACTTGCGGCGTACTGCTGAGACCGCTTCTGATAATTCGCGTCGCACTTCCTGGTTGGTGCTTCGCAAGCTGCGACTGGCCAGTTCCAGGACGTGCAAAGCCGGGTTGTAATCGCGGTCGGCCAGCTTGATCGCCAATTCCTGGAGTTTCTGAATCAATTCCTGACGCACTTGAGGATTTGGCTGTAACAGCCTGCGCACTAACTCTTGCCGTGCACCCTGGACCTTCTGGGGATCTCCAGCCTGCAATACGTTCAGAAGTTCCTCCAGGTTGCCTAACGCACCGCCTCCCGGTTGGCCTGGTTTGCCCACAGGACCACCATCGGGCGGCTTATTCTGCCCCGGCGGGGGATTATTCGGCAGAGGATTGTTGGGCGGAGGATTGTTGTTGGCCTGCTGACCTCCCTCGCCTCCTGAACCACCCATCAGGAAAAGAACCACGAACACTATGGCCGCCACGGCCAACACACCTCCGCCAACAAACAGCAACAGTTTCACCTGGGTTTGCTGGTCCCCCTTCTTGTCTTTCGATTTTTTCTTTTTCGGTTCTTCCTCGTTGGGACCGGCAACCTCTTTTTTCTTCTTAGTCGGCTTAGTCTTGGCAGGAGAAGTATCTTGAACCAGCACTGCCTTCTTGCACTTGGGACAGGTGACTTTCTTGCCAACTAGGTCGCGGTTTTTCACGACCACGGTGCCGCCGCAGTGAGGACACTCTTGACGGATTTCTGAGGCTGCTGACATGTTAGGTTCTCCGACAACCGTGTGGGGCGGTTCGTGCGCCTGCTATCTATCATAAGACTTTCTGCAACAACTGCAAAGAGCATATCCATCGAGGTAAGCGTTGCCGACGTTACTCAAGTGGCCATGGACACAGCTTGGCCAGTTTCTGCTGCGCGGTAGAACGCGAAGATGGTCTGCAACACCTGCAAGGATTCATCGGCAGTGATCGGCGCTGCTTCCTGACCCAGACATGCCCGCACCGCAGCGCGGATGAAAGGCAAATATCCCCGCTGACCTTTTGCATACTCATAGCGCTGCACCTTGCCGGTGCGAACCTGATACCATTCCAGGGGCATTTCCTCCGCCGCGGCCAATCGGAGCCAGCCCTGCTCACCCCACACCTGCAGGTGCGATTGATAACCTCGGTCCAGGTAGTATCCGGAGAGCATTACGCCACACACTTGACCGCTCAACTGGAAGGCCATCGCCGCTGAGTCCTCGATTTGCACAGGCTGCCCGCCCACATTAACAGCAAAGCCGGCCACCCGTTGCGGCTTCAATCCCGTGATATACATGGCCATATCGAGCCAGTGGATTCCGAGCCAAATCAGATGACCCCCGCCTGCCCGCTGTCGTGAGGCCAACCACGACTGTTGGTAGCTCTTATTCTTCAGTCGGGTCTGGTCCGCGACGAAAAAAACCTCAACGGCAAAAAGCCGCCCCAGTTCCCCTGCCCGAATCAGACGCCGTGCCTCCTGGACGGGAGGAAACACACGATTGGCCAGCGCCAACATGAGGTGGCGATGTTTCGCCTCCGCCTTCTTGGCCAACTCCTGGAATTGCTCTACCCGCACACAAGCAGGCTTTTCGGCCAACACATGACAACCCGCCTCCAGAGCCATGTCTATCACCGGGGGAGCCAGCGCCGCTTCCATCGTTACCAGAGCCAAATGCGGCCGGGTTTTTTGTAAGAAGTCAGGCGCCTGGCGAAAGTGCCCGGCCCACTTGTTACCTAACCGCTTCTCAGCCGCCGCAGTCCATCGTGCATCGGGATCGGCAAGCCAGACCCGCTCCACTTCCTGGGTAGCGGCCAATGCAGACAAATAGGTTTCCACGTGGGCACCTGCCTCGTGAGTAATCACGCCCACATCTATCCGTTTTTCTGCCATTCGCACCGCTCCGAATATTTTCTGGTGCTGTTCAATCAGCCACGCCTGAACTGCCGTGGGCGACAAAGTCACCCCTGCGCTCAGTTCATACGCTTCAGGTTGACGTCTTCAAATGACTCCACTCTGCTCCCTGTGTTACACTAACCCGCGCCACACGCTGGTGGCGGAGAAGTTTTCCCTAAGATGCTCTCGTTTCCGTCAGCAATCGTTCTCGCTCGCGTCAACCTGAATAGTGGGCCACTACCTCAAAACTGCATCTCCAATCGGCGAAGCCGCTCCACGGTCTCGGCCATGAGCGCATCCTCCTCGCGTTCGTCCTGAGCCTGATACGTGACGCTGAAACGCAAATAAGGCCCCGCGTCGTCCCAGGGAACGCAACAGACCGATTGCTCTGTGATCAGGAAGTGAGCGAACTCCTCGGCAGTCTCAAACGTGCGTCCTGCCGCCCGACGCGGTGCGCGCACATAGAGGAAGTAGGTGCCACCGGGCATCCGAGCGCGAAAACCGACCCGGTTCAACGCGTCCACCAGCTTTTGTAGCCGCCGACGGTATTTTTCCCGTGTCCGCCTCCAGATTTCGTCGTGATTCAAGGCGATGCACGCCGCATGCTGAATCGCCATGAACTGTCCTGAGTCACAATTGTCTTTGACGTCGGCAAACGCCTGAACGATCTTCGGGTGCCCGGCAACAAAACCGATACGCCAACCGATCATGTTATGTCCCTTCGATAACGAATGAACTTCGACACCGACTTCCTTTGCTCCCTCGACTTGCAGAAAACTGAACGGCTCTCCATGGTACGTCAACAGAATGTGAGCCGCATCCTGTATAACCACAATCTGATTCTGTAGGGCAAACTCGATAACTTCACGATAGAAGTCGCGATGTGCTACCGCTCCCGTGGGACTGTTGGGATAATTGAGGACGAGCAGCTTGGCTCGCTTCCGTACGGCCGCAGGAATACTCTTCAGGTCGGGCAGAAAGCCATTCTCTTCCAGCAACGGCAAATTATAAACCTGTCCGCCGTAATAACGCGTATGCGTTCCTGCTACTGGATAACCAGGCACGGTCATGATGGTTATGTCTCCGGGATTGATGAAACAGGCCGGCAACATCGCCAGTGCGGGCTTGGAGCCGATGCAGTGATTCAGCTCACGGACCGCGTCGAGCTGCACACCAAACACTCGCTTCATAAATGCCGCCGCCGCATCCTTAAATTCCTGGATGCCGTTATCCGCATAACCGCGATTTTCCGGCCGATCCACTTCCCGTTTCAGCGCTTCCCGAACGATACTATCTGCCATCTCATCATTTTCGCCGATGCCAAAATCGAGCAACTTCCGCTCCGGATGCGCTGCTAACGCTGCCCGTTTCGCTCGCTTGATCTTCTCGAACTTGTAAATAGCCGTGCCTTTTCCATAATTCGCCCCGCCAATCCGTTCCGCAAATAAGGATTGAAACCAAGGGTCGGCTTCAGTTCTCGGTGCGCTCATGTGCATGCTCCATGCGCTGATGCGTTACACTTCTCATCCCAGGAAAGTCTACGGCTTTCCGGGAAGAGAAATAACAAGGTGAGC
>JANWVZ010000111.1:0-1811 GCA_025056555.1 Gemmatales bacterium
GGATGACGACGATCTGCGACGCGGTCGGCCGACATGCCATCGTCAGTTCGACGAGGCGACGGCGATCCTGGCGGGCGACGCGTTGTTGACCCTGGCGTTCGAGGTTTTGTCTGAGCTGGAACCGGGGGCCTTGGCCCAGGATTGCTGTCGCACATTAGCTCGTGCCGCGGGCATGGCGGGAATGGTAGGCGGGCAGATGGACGACCTCCTGGCTGAGCGGCACGAACTTCCTGCGGATAGTCAGTTGCTCCGGCGGATTCATCTGCGTAAGACCGCGGCGTTATTCCGCGCCGCAGCACGTCTCGGCGGGTTGATCGCGACGTGGCACCGGGACGCCGAGTTTCGCGAAGCTGCGTTGCAAGTCTTGGATTCATATGCCGTCTCACTAGGCCTGGCCTTTCAGATCGCCGATGACTTGCTGGACGTCGAGGGTCAGGAACGACACGTGGGCAAGCGCGTGGGTAAGGATGCGCAGCGCGGTAAACTGACATTTCCTGGATTGCTCGGTGTTGCAGCCGCACGGGAAAAGATGTTCGCAGCGCAGGAACAAGCCCTGGCCGCTCTCCAGTTTTTCGGACCTGCCGCCGATCCGTTGCGGCAACTGGCCGAGTTCGTTGTCCGGCGCAAAGCGTAGCAAACCATATTCATATAATGGAACGAACAGCTTCGAAGACCTTCCTGTGTTGCGAAAAAACTGCACTATCCGCGCTACAACCACGGGACATGGAATCGTCCCGCCTGAGGCACCATGACGACGCCGAAGATTCTGCCACAGATCCGCAGCCCCGCTGACTTGCACCAGCTGTCGGATGCCGAACTGGAGCAATTGGCTCAGGAAATTCGCGACGAGTTGGTGCGAGTAGTACGCCTGCGCTCGGCGCACTTTGCCAGTAACCTCGGCGTCGTTGAACTGTGCCTGGCGTTGCATCTGACGTTTGACTTTCGTCGCGACCGTCTGATTTGGGACACAGGTCATCAGATTTACCCCCACAAGTTGATCACAGGCCGATATCCCCTGTTTCACACGATCCGCACGAAAGGCGGCCTGATGGGTTACCCCAACCCCGCGGAGAGTCCTTACGATCTTTTCCTCACGGGGCATGCAGGCTGCAGTATTTCGTGTGGCCTGGGCCTGAAGGTGGGCGATGATTTGCTGGGCGAAACGGATCGACACACCGTCGTGGTGATCGGCGACGGGGCACTGCCCAGCGGCATCGCTTATGAAGCGATGAACAACGCAGGCGGTCTCAAGAAGAACCTCCTCATCATCCTCAACGATAACAAAATGTCGATCTGTCCGCGGGTAGGCGGCCTGGCCCAGATGCTCGACCGTGCTCGCCTGACCCATTTGTATCAGGATAGTAAGGCGGCCGTGCAAAATCTGCTGGCTCGATTGCCCCTGATCGGCTCGATGGCCACGCACTATTTTGAACATGCCCGCGATGCGCTCAAAGCCTTCTTCACGGGCGGCATGTTATTCGAGGAATTGGGACTGCGTTATTTTGGCCCCGTTGATGGTCACGACCTGCATGGCCTGCGCCGTTGGCTCCGCGATCTCAAAGAGCAGAAAGGCCCGACCCTGCTGCACGTGTTTACGCAAAAAGGCCACGGCGTACCCCAAGCCGAAAAAGACCCGGTTACTTTCCACGCCCCGCCTGTCGTCGAAGAGGTGGATGAGCAGCGCAACATTCTGAAACTCAAGCGTAGCTCGCAACTGTCCTATACGGACGCTGTCAGCCGCGCTATTTACCAACTGATGGCGGAAAATCCGCGGGTGGTAACCATCACCGCAGCGATGTGTCAGGGGAATA
>JANWVZ010000111.1:1829-11376 GCA_025056555.1 Gemmatales bacterium
GACTTCCCCGACCGCTTTTTCGATGTTGGCATCTGCGAAGCGCACGCCGTCGCGTTCTCTGCGGGGCTGGCAAAAGCGGGCTTGCGACCTGTTGCCGCGATTTACTCCACCTTCCTCCAGCGGGCTTTCGACCAGTTGTTCCAGGAAGTGGCATTACAGGACTTGCCCGTGGTCTTCTGCCTGGATCGCGCGGGTTTGACAGGGCCTGATGGGCCCACGCACCACGGGGTCTTCGACATTGTGTACCTGCGGCTCTTCCCGAACTTTATCGTCATGGCCCCGGGAGACGAACTCGACATCGAACCGATGCTGCGTTTCGCCCTGCAACAGAAGCATCCGACGGCGCTGCGTTATCCGAAGGCCAACCTCGACCGCATCCCGCGTGAGGTGGCCCCTGTATGTTTGGGTCAAGCGGAAGTGCTCCGCTGGGGTCGCGATGGCGCTTTGGTAGCTTACGGGACGACACTCGCCTCATGCTGGCACGCCGCCGAAACACTTCGCAGTCAGGAAGGTCTCGACCTAGCTGTGATCAACGCCCGCTTCGCCAAACCGCTTGACCGCGCCACCATCCTCCGTGCCGTCCAGGAACTCCCCTTCGTGATCACTGTCGAGGAAGGTACGCTGGAGGGCGGTTTCGGCAGCGCCGTGTTGGAAGCAGCCAACGCGGACGGACTCGATACCAGAAACATCCACCGCCTTGGTATTCCCGACCGTTTCATCGAACCTGGGGAACGTGGCGAACTGCTAGCCGACCTCGGCCTCGATACAACTGGCCTCATTCACACCATCCGCCAACTCGCCCGCCAAAACCTCCGCCTTTCGGCAACCGTTTCTCTAGGTGCCTGACTCGCAGCCGCAACGTTTGTAAGCCGTCTGCCGTTCCTGACATCCAGATGGGCATGCGCGCGGCATCTACTCCGGGCGGGGGATGGGGAGGAGGGCGGGGTTGGGTGAGAGTTGCACCACGCCGATGGTTTTGCCTGCCAAGAGTTGTCGCAGCTGTTCGACGCTGGGATCATCCGTGCGGTCAAAGCTCCCCACGGTAACCAGCGAAGCCTCCTTGGTGTGCAGCACGTAAGCCTCATAATTCAGGCTTGGATGGCGCAGCACTTCGCAGAGATTGTGCGCCTGCAGCGCGGCCGCGTCGGGCTTCCAACCCAGGATTTGCTCCAAGCGCCGCATCTCCTTCTCGACTTGGGCATCGAGAGCGGCGGGCCTTGGTGCCGGATTCGTATTGAGTACGGGGGGTGCGCCGCGGATGCCCGTTACCAGCATCGGCGCCTGGAACGACTTGACCAGCAGCGTCAAGCGTCGCGGACAGCGTAACAAACTATACGGATTATTGCGGTTCAGTTCGGCCCAGGCGGGATCCCAGTTTTTGTTTTGCACCTTCTCGGCGGGCTTAGGCGCTAGAGGATTCGGCACCACGAAGGCATAGCGGAATGGATTATAAGTCGCGTACTCGCCCGTCGGTTTGGCACCCGCATCCCCTGGCTTACCCCCCTGCCGCACTATGAACATCACGGGTAACGGGATTTCCTTCGGCGGGGGCAGTTGTTTGATGCGGTCGAGCTCGCGCCGCGCTTCCTCCCAGGTGCGAAAATCGCCCACCAGCACTGCATACTCATCCTCAATCCGCACGCGACGAAACCGCTGATTCGGCCCATAAAGTTCGCGCAACCGTTTCAGTTCTTCCTGCTGCTGGCGCCGTTCTTCTTCGGATCGGCTGAACAAGTAAACCCGCAAGCGATAATGCTGCTGCACGTACAAGGCCAATTGCTGGGCCAGTTCCCGCGATTGTTCCCCGCGAAAACTCCCGACACAAATCAGAAACGGCCCACTCTGCGGATGCAACCACGGCACCGCCGCAGGTGCTAAACCTTGACCTTGGGCCACGAGCCGAGGCACCGTGCACAAGCTCCCCAGGCTCACCAGGAGGAAAGCTCTACGCTCCATGTTCCTGACCCTCACCAACCAGTCCACAAGCGATCGTATCTTGGGCCGAGTCCCATTGAAGCCTGAGCACCATAACGCCGGCGCACAACTTGTCCAGTGCGATCCTGGCCGCGGGCTGATCGTCCGTGTTCCCCGACTCACACCGCATACGCTACCGGAAAGCCACTCGGCAGGCGCGCCATCGTGGTCAACGTTCACCATGAACATCCCAACCACCCGTAGCGCCCATGCTTCCCACACAGCCGTCGTCGGTCGCTGCGAGGGGAATCCGCTTGGCCGCAGCGCACACATCCAGGGTCATCTCTTACCCCACAGCCGGTCGGGGTCGAAATCTTCGTCGCGCAGGCCGATGTTGATGTTGAAACGGTCGTAGCAGTAGTATTCGACCTCCCGACCAGCGTCATCGTGAGTAATCACCAACACGGGAAGCTGGTGCTCTTGCACCCGTGGGTCCGTGGCCAGGTAAAAGTATCGCTTACCGCCGCGGGGTAAGTATTTTTCAAGATGGGGCGGAATTTCCTGCATCAGACACTCCATGGGCGTGGCCGACTCGGGACGCGCTTGCCGACCATGGTACCTCAAACGCCCGAATCGGTTCGTCCCCTGACGTTGCTCCTGGACTATCTGCGTCAGCGAATCCACCAGATACCCGACGCCCACCTCGAGAAACTGCCGACGTGTCTTCGCCGTGGCCCGTGGCGAATCGAGCGCCAGTTGCACCCGCAGTCCGCTCAGCAAGTCGCCCTTGCCCGTGCGCACGACTAACTGGTTATTGAAACGCCCCTGCACATACACTACCTCACGACCTTCGTCGGCATTCCCCTTAGGCCAAACAAAATGTACGCTCCACGGTTCCTTCCGAATACGCAAAAGCACCATATCCTGTGACACCGTGCCCTCGGCCAAGACTTCCCGCCGCCGAAATCGGCAAACGTAATCGTGCACCTGGGCGTAACGCTGCTGCGCCGCGAGGACCAGCTGCTGCACCTTGGCCCACTGGTTGGCTTCTGCGGCGTCTTCGTCGGTGGCCATTCGACTAATGGCCACGTGCTCGTCAGGGGTGCACGGGGGCGCGTGACCTGAACCCTGAGTCGGCTCAGAGAGAGCAGCTGTCTTCGGGTTTCCGACGATATGGGACCAGAGCGCAGTCCCGCCGTCGTTCGGGCTAATCCACCGAGACACCTCGGTCGCAGGCGCCTGCGGTGAAGCTGACTCTGACGCTTCGCATTTACTCACCTCCGCTTGGGCCGCGGGCTGGTATTCCGTCCCCATACCGCGACTTGACGCCGCTGCCGATTGGCCCGTCGACGCTGTCCGGCCCTGGGGCACGTGCATGCCGTTTTCAGACAGGTTCAGTCTTTCATCCTGGCTAACACCGCCATGGTCCGCTCCCGGCAATGAACCGACCCTCGGCCAGCGCTGGGGATCGAGCCAAGCTGTCCAATGACAACCCACGGACACCACAAACACGATCACGCCGCAGGTCAGCCAATGCTTCTGCGAGGTGTCCCTGGGCCATGCTGGGCGCCGACATTGTCGCGCAGGCTCCGACCTGGCGTCGGGCCAATGTTCCCAAGTGCCCGCAGCCTTTGGCTGATTCCGTTCCCTCGAAAGTTTTGCTACGACCGGTGTCAGGCCTGGCGCTCGCCACGGCACGATCAGCTCCCGCTCCTTCATGGAGCTGGCCTCGGGAGAGAACCCGTCCTATAGCCGCCTCGATTCCTGTCGTCAAGACCACGCGCAAGAAATACCCTTCTCTCGCGAGGGACGCTGAATCAACTGGTTCGAGCCAGGAAACTCGCAGGGAATTGCGACAGCCAAAGCTGCGGAAGATGGCTGACCAAGGCATTCACATCGCCGATTTCGTGAGTTCGCTCGCTACTTCGAATACCGACTAAAGCTTAACTTTCCCTCAGGCAAAATCTTGTAATACTGCGAAAATTTTTAAATTACCCCCTTGACAAAACTTCTTCTTATAGTGAAGCATGGGGTTAATGCGGGCGCCGGGGCGAGTGAGTGGTACTGAATCGGCCCACGGTATCACCACTTCATACAGTGCTGGGCCTAAGTCCACTCTTAGAGGGCATCCCATGCTGAGCAGCCTGCTGGCGCGTCTGGGTAAGTCGAAGACCGCACGCGAAGAACGTCATCGGTCCAACCGCCATCGCGACCAATGGAAGTCCGTCCGCCTCCTGCTCGAAACTCTCGAAAACCGCCTGGCTCCCGACGGCAACGTCTCTGTTACTCTCAACCTTACCGCCAAGACTCTCACCCTCACGGGGGACGCCCTCGGCAATGAGGTGCAAATCAGCTACGATGGCAACAGCCAGCAATACACTATTACTGGAATTGACACGTTATTGAATGGCGACGTGATGCCCTTAATTTTCAGCGACAGTGACGTTCATAACATCGTCGTGCGGTTGAATCAGGGAGACGACAACTTGGAATTTACCACCCAAAGTTCCCCAGCGACGGTCAACTTAAACATTGATCTCGGAGGGGGCAACGATGTACTCACATTCCACAACTCCAACGTAGATGGTAATACCGTCATTCGCGGCCGCCAAGGCAACGACCAGATTAATTCCGGCCAGATTGTCAACTCTTATACCACATTCAACGGCAACGTTACCGTGCTGCTCGAACAGGGGGACGATATACTACATACCTCTTTTGAAGCCACACAGGCCTTCAATAAGAACTTCATCATTGACGGCGGCAGTGGGAATGACTCTATCTCCATACGCACTGCCAACATCTTGCTCGGTACCCTGCACATCAAGGGCAGCGCGGGCGATGATTTTATACGCATCAACGACAGTTCTATTAAGAAATTGCAGATCAGCGCCGGCACAGGTGGGGATTTTGTTGGAGTGGGCACTGTAGATGAAGATACCTCTTTTGTTTACATCTTTACTACACTCACGATCCAGGGCGACTCAGGTGACGACACTATCAACGTCGGCGCTGAGAGCACGAGCCAAGTGTTGGGTTCTGGGTTTACTCTGTTTACTCTGAAGATATTCGGAGGAGCCGGCAATGATACGGTCAAGGTCGGAACTGCTCCCGGCTTCGGGAACGTGAATTTCAACCCGAGCACCTCATTGGCCGATGGCGGCCCTGGCACCGACACGTATACCGGACCCACCACTTTGACAACGACTAGCTTTCCGTAAGAACTCGCGTCGTGACCTCTTCAGATTTTGGAGCGCTGGCACTGTCCCAAGCCGTTGGCAGGCTTCAGACATCTAATGGCTGCTCAACCAATGGCTGCTCACTGGTGAAGGTGAGCTTAGTACTTAGCGGTCAGGTTCCATGTATTCGCTTTGGCTGCGACCGCGTCTTGGAACGGTTCTAATGCAGAACCCTCGGATACTCTTTGCTGCTGAAGCGGTGGGCCAAGTTTGCGGAAACCTCGGTGAAACCCCGCGCCATGAGCGCGAGTAACAATCAGATGGGTGGTACTAGCCGGTGCCGCAGGGACCTTTCCCCCTGAGGCACCGTTCGTGTTTTATTGTCATTGCACTCTCCCACTACTTCGCACGAGAGCTAACTCTTGGCCCCGCATCGCTGCCGCACGGGATTACTCTGGACATCCTGCAACGCATTCTCCTAACAGTGGCTCAGCTAGCGTCCATCTGGAACTCAACGCTACGCCGTCACTAACCAACTTCCGCCGCCAGTCGGTTATCTACGCATTCCTCTTTTCATCAAAGCACTGTTGCTATTTTTCCGGCGCGAAACTTTTTGCCTCGCCTGAGCAGTCCTTACGTTTTTTTGCTTGACAAAACCTTGTGCCGCGGGTGTAATGGAAGCTATCGGGCTGACGGAAATGCCAAGCGGCGCTACTGGGGCAAGCCTGCAGTGTCCACCGCACCTCAGAAGCGTCTCCTAACTCTCGGAACTTTTTTAGCCTTTTCATGTTGCTCCGACGAATAGGTGTCACCCTGACCTGAGAAGCGGCTCCTAAGTCCCTGGCACAACCTTAGGAAAGGAGGACATCCCATGCTGAGCAGCCTGCTGGCGCGTCTGAGTAAGTCGAAGACCGCACGCGAAGAACGTCATCGGCCCAACCGCCCTCGCGACACATGGAACTCCGTCCGCCTCCTGCTCGAAAGCCTCGAAGACCGCCTGGCTCCCACCGTGAGCGGGAATGTAGCTATTTCCTTCTCGGCTACCTCCGGCACGCTCACGATCACCGGCGACGCCCAGGGAAACGGCATTACGATTTACGGCTCAGGGGGAAACTACACCATAGAGGGCAACGTCCTGCACTTGGGCATCGGCGGCTCTACGACCCTCAACGGCCAACCAGGCCCGCTTTCTTACTCAGGCGTTACTAATGTCGTGATCAAGATGAATCAGGGCAATGACTACGTTTCCATTGGCGGGGATCATAGTCTACCCTTACCGTTCGGTCTGAGCGGTAATCTCACCATTGACCTAGGCGCAGGCAACGATGACCTGACCTTCACCCAAACCACTCCGACCGGCGTACAAGGCTCTACTGTGATCTATGGCGGGCAGGGGGGAGATTCTGTAATGTTCGGAGTCTATAATAGCGTAACGTTTAGCGGCAACGTAACTGTCTATCTCGAGCAGGGCAATGACTTCATCGGTATGTCGTTCGTCGGCAACCACAATTTCATGAAGAGTCTGGTGATTGATGGCGGGTCTGAAAATGACGGATTATTCACTGACGGGGCCAACGTCTCGGGCACACTGAATATCAAAGGTGGCGCCGGCGATGACAGCATCAATGTGCAAGACAGTACCTCCTGTGTGGTCAAGAAACTCCTTATTGATGGCGGCGCCGGGAATGATTTCATAGGCGTTCTTCCGGGAGTTACGATCTTATCAGTTGCATCCTCCTTAGTGAACGGTGGCTTGGGTGTCGACATGTATGCCGGGCCGACGACCTTACCGACGATTTTCATTCCGTAAAACCTCAGTCCGTGGCTCATCAGACTTTGGGGCGCTGCCACCATCGGAAGCCGCTGTTCAGCTCCAGGCATCCAATGTCTGCGTATTGCCTGAAGGTGAGCTAAGCACTTAGCGGTTATGTTCCATTTATTCTCTCTGGCTGCGACCGCTCCTTAGAACGGTTCTGACGCAGAACCCTTGGAGGTTCTTTGCTGCTGAGGCGGTGGGCCAAGTTGGCGGATACCTTGGTGAAACCCGGCGCCATGAGCGCAAGTAACAATTAGATGGGTGGCACTAGCCGGTGCCGCAGGGACCCCCTTCGCCCTGGGCGCCGAACACGGTCTCTTTGCAGCCCGTGTATCAAGGCACTTGGGCTCTTGGCCCTTACCCCATCAGGGGACCGTGTTACCTTCATCTTCATGAACAAGCCTGGCTGGGCGATGCTGCCAATTTTGGACTTCACCGCTCAGGAGATCATGCACCATGCGAACAGTCTGCTCCGCAGCATTGGGGTTGATCGTAGCCATAACAATCGCAGCGCTGGTCGGCGTCTGGGGTCAGGAAAAGCCTGCCGCGCCAGTAAGTCCCGCGAAACCGGGCAGCACCAACGAGAAAACGTCGCCGTGCTGGCCCGTCGAAGCGCACAAGGATTTGCTCTATTATGACGGGCCGGACAAAGACGACGCCAAACATCGGCTCGATTTATACGTTCCTAAAGGGGCTAAAGATTATCCCGTGTTGATCTTCGTACACGGCGGGGCGTGGATTTTCGGCGACCGGAACTTTTTCTTCGGGATGTACGAACGGCTAGGCCGGACCTTCGCTCGGCACGGCGTCGGTGCGGCCGTGATCAGTTACCGCTTGTCGCCTGCGGTTAAGCATCCTGAGCATGCCCGCGACGTCGCGCGCGCCGTGGCTTGGGTGCATAACCACATTGCTCAGTATGGGGGCGATCCTTGGCAGCTAGCGCTCTGCGGTCATTCGGCAGGTGGTCATCTGGTTGCGTTGGTGGGTTTGGATACTTCGTATCTGCAAGCGGAAAAAGTCCCGCTCAAGGCCCTTCGTGCCATCGTGCCGATGAGCGGCATTTACCAGATTCCGCCGAAAGGACTCAACCGCGTTTTCGACGAGGACCCGCAAGTCCGGCAAAACGCCTCGCCGATTCATCACGTTCGTAAGAACGCTCCCCCGTGCTTGCTCGTGTATGCCGAGCGCGACCTGCCAGGCTGCGATAAGATGAGCGAAGCACTGGCCAACAAGTTACGTGACCTCGGCAACGTCGTCGAGGTGTGCAAGCTCCCGGAACGCGATCATAACACGATTATTTTCTTTATGGGCCGCGACGATGACCCCACTTTTCAAGCCGTGTTGGCATTTCTCAGCAAACACATCCGCATTCCCCAACTCACGTCTGCCACCCCGTAACCACCCGACGCCAACACGCTGGTTCAGTGGCTCTAGCGACTAAGCCACGCCACAAGCGAGCGTGAAGTGTTGGGGAAGTTGGTTTGCGTTTTAACCTTGTGTCAAGAGTGCGATAAAATTCCGTCTAATGAAAGCGCTGGCCCAGTTGGAGACTCTAGCCAGTTGGTTGACAAAGCATGGCGTCTTTGATACTATTGGAAATGAGTCGCCCACGAGGTACATAGTGCTGGTTCCCGTTTCGGCTCAGGGGTCGCGCAACTATGGGGAGGGGTAAAGCTCGTCTGGGGAAGAGTGGGGTCAATCCGTCGCGACTCGCTCAGATAGTTATCGTCTGATTCAGGTAAGGAGAAACTTATGGCGGCGAACGCTTCGGCAAAACGACTCAGAGGAGTAACTGTTGTCGAGTTATTGGTGGTAATCGCGATCATTGGCCTGCTCGTCTCGCTGCTGATTCCAGCGGTGCAGCGCGCTCGCGAATCGGCTAATCGCATGCGCTGTGCCAGCAATCTAACAAAAATCGCGGAGGCCTTTACCAGCTTTCATAGCGACCACAGCTATCTGCCCATGGGCGGGGAAATCCAAACTTCGGGGGTTTGGGTTCACACCAGTCCCAACCTGATCGGGGGCATGCCTAATGCCGGCCGCTCACAACGCCTTGGCTGGGCCTACCAAATCCTACCCTACATTGACCAGGCTAACCTGTATCGCAGTCTTAATCCGAGCTTCGTGATCGAACTCTATTATTGTCCCAGTCGCAGATTTCCTACTACTTACGGCGGTCGCGCTCAAACTGATTACGCGGGTAACGGCGGCACGAATTCATCCCCAGCCAGCGAGCCCCAGGCAACGGGCCTCATCAAACCCATCCCTGTACCTCCTTTCCGTCCCATTAGCAACCTCCAGGCGGAAATTCGCGATGGGCTGTCCAATACCATGCTCTGCGGAGAGAAAGCCATTCACAGACAGTTCTTATATCAGGGCAACCAACCATGGGATAGCGGTTATTTCGCCGGGTTCCATCCAAGTGCCGTTCGTTGGGGCACTGCGCCGCCGTCTCAGGATGCCGTTCCTGCCGGCTTTAATGCCCAAGCTTTCGGTTCCGCACACATTGGTACATTCCATGCGGTCATGGCCGATCGTGCTGTCAGGAAGATCCGCTACACTGTCAATGCCTCCATTCTGGGAGCCATCTGCAACCGTTCGGACGGCCAGAATATTGACTGGAGAGTTATCGAATAGC
>JANWVZ010000112.1 GCA_025056555.1 Gemmatales bacterium
AATTCGTTACTCAGCCTGAAACACGTTGGACGAGTGGAAATCGTTACTTGGCCACATCATCCCGCCGCTCTCCTGGCCCAAAGGCTCCAGGAAAAGTATGGTGAGCGCGTCGGTACGGCTGAGGAACCCCATGGCTGGGGCTTGACCATGATGCGGAGTCATTTGGCCATCGCCGCGAGTGGCCCTTGGGCTTTGGAACTGGCCTACGTGGGTGTTCCTGCCGTGTTGATTACCGATCAGGCGGAACAACTCCGCACGGCGCAAACGCTGCACGAGGAAGGAATCGCTTGTCACCTGGGTTCGGCCGAGCAATTTTCCAGCAAACACCTGCGCGAGGCTGTAAACCGCCTGCTTGCTGATGAAGTGGAACGCCACACCATGGCCCGCCTGGGACGCAGTTTCCTGGACGGACGAGGTACGGACCGCTTCGTTCAGGCGGTGGAAATCCTGCTGCACGCCCCCGCTCATGCCAATTACCGAGCAGAGGCAGCTTGAACTTTGGTGGAGCAAACTAGCCGCTTCCCATGCAGGCTCACGGGATAATCCGAAACGTTGAGTTGTCGGTCGGGGCAGGGTAGCCAGCCGGCCCGTCATGGAGAGGAAAATCATGAGCACGGGCAAGATGGAATCGGCAACCGATTGGCGCACCATAGGCGAACGTACACGCCGACAACTGGAAGAACTCGACGCCCTTTTGGAACGCATGTTAGCGTTGCCACCTCTGGACACACCAGTGGAGCCTACGACCACTGCGGCGGTCTCACCAGCGCCCCAGCAGTCTGTCGTTGGCGATCCCTCGGCCACGGCCCTGTCGGCTCCTCTTTCCACAGGTCGAGCGGTGGCCGGTGTCGAATCCCTTCCCACACCACCCTCTGTCCGTTCGCACGATTTCGGGCCTGAATCGCGAACTGTCACCCCCGAGAAGACAAACGCGCCGCACCTGTCGGAGACGCAACCGTCCCAACTCCCACCGCGGCAGTCACCTCAATCGCACACCAGGTCGCCCACTGTGGAACGAGCGGTTCCCTCCGCTGGCGCGGCAGGGGCTACCCCTGAGCCAGCACGTGTAACTACAACCGACTCGCGACTTTCCGCTGCGCCCTCGATACCCGGACGCGATGGCGGAACCGAGGCTGCGACATCGGTCTCCGCAAGGCCCAACCTCGCTGGTTCGACGACTCAGAAAACGCCCACCGAAAGCTGCGTCCCGGTGGCTTCGTCTTCGCCTGCCACTGGCAGCGTTTCTTCGAGTAAGCCAACCGCACCCGAAAAAGGTCCAGCCTGGCTATTGCGCGAAGACGGCACGGCTGCGGCCACTGGTCCTGACCAGCATCCCGCGAGTCCTGTTCATCAGACGACGTCAGACGCTCCCACGCCGACACCGTCCACACCACTGAGATACGCCTGGCTTCACGCCGCAGGAAGGTACCTGCACCAGTTCTGGCTGTGGTGTGACCAATCGCCATCGGTTCTGACTTGGTTGGGATGGATCGGCATTCTCTTACTCTTAGGCTCTGTCGCCATCTGGTTAGGGGTCTGGCTCAGTTGGTATTGGTAATACTCATAGCGCTTTTGTCCGATTGGTGAAGAAGGTGACCACGGGGGCATCGTCTGGCTCAGTTGGTATTGCTAATGCTCATAGCGCTTTTGTCCGATTGGTGCAGGAGGTGATGACGGGGGCATGGTCTGGCTCAGTTGGTATTGCTAACGCGGATAGCCCTGAGGTTGTCCGCCCAGGTCAGCTATTGCTATGATATGTTGACGGTCTGTATCCAGGACATGTATTCGGAGCTGGCATGGCAGACAATGCAACTGCTTCAACAGCTTGCAGAGGCCGCTATCCGGACATAATAGCAGGCCTGTTCAGCTTGATCGTGCCAGGGCTGGGCCAAATCTGGCAAGGCTGGCGCTGGCACATGCCGAGCCGGTTGCTCAAGGGCATCGTCTTTTTCGTGGTGCTGCACGGGATGTTTTTCTACGGCCAAGCGCTGGGACAGTGGAAAAACGTCTTCCTGCCGCAGTATCAGCAATCCCTGGGCGAAGAGTTTCGTGTGTTCAGAATTCGGTTACCCGACTGGCTGGCCAACGTGTATTGGCGTCCCGCCTACGCCTTGCAATTTTGGATGGGGGTGAGCGCCTGGCCGGCGGTCTGGAACTATTGTTATCCTGAAAGCCAGCTCTTCGCTAACTATCAACCCTCCCCTGGTGCTGCAGGGCCGGCGGTAGGGCGTTGGGAGCGCGAAATGAAGATTAAGGAGTTTCACCGCGAACTGAATCGCATCCAGTTACGCCCTGATATGGGCAAACGCTGGGACCTCGGCTTACTTTATACCATGCTCGCAGGTGTGCTCAACTTATTAGTCATTTACGAGGCCTACGCCGGGCCATTCGAGCGAATCACTCCTCGCGATCAGACCTCGGCCAATCCAACGGGCAATAACGCAGCCTCATCCTGACACCGCCTATTCAGTCATGCTCAACGCGAGTATCTACTGGCACTTACCGATTCTCCTCATTTTGGTCAGCCTGGTTTATTCCGCCGTGCGCAGCGACGACTGGCCGACGATCCTTCGTTCGACAATACGTTGGGCGCTATATATGGTGCTCATGTTTATTGCGCCAGTATTTCTCATTCTGTGGTTCTTAGCGGAAATAGCGCCGCGCTGGTGGTAAAGCTGACCCCGAAGAGAAAAATTTGCCAACCGCGCTAAAGTTTGCTGCGTATTATGGTAAGGACGCTGGCAATACCACGTCTGCACCGGGGCCGGTGTCAACAGAGGAGAGGCTCGTCATGGTAGCCAAGCGCCTTACCGTAGCTCAGCGAAAGGAGATTTTCCGCGAATTGGTCGAGATTCAGGACTCCTTGCAGGATGTGCGCAAGTCGCGCCAGATTATCATGGAGAAACATCGCATCACGGATCGGCAGCTGCGCAAGATCGAAGACGAGGGCATTCGCCGTCAGTGGCCTCCCCTCGACCTGGATAACTGAACCTGTCCGGGATCCTCCCCGAGCCAGCAAGGTCGCACCACCAGATAAAGGCGACTTCCGCCAGCCAAGACTGGGCGAAGACAGGGATGTGGGATTTTCGCGGGAAAGTAGTGTTAGTCACAGGTAGTTCGCGCGGGCTCGGGCGAACCCTGGTTGAAGAGTTTGCCCAAGCTGGTGCCGATTGTGTTATTAACTATTTCGCCGATCCCGATGGCCAAAATCAACGCGACGCCGAGCATTTCGCTGAGCAACTCCGTCGCTCAGCTGGCCGCGTGCGCGTTATCGAAGCGGATGTTCGTCAACCGCAGGCCGTGGAACGTATGATGCAACAAGTCGCCTCCGACATGGGCGGCCTGGATATTCTCGTTAATAATGCGGGCATCTGCCGCGACCGCACAGTCAAGAACATGACGTTAGAGGATTGGCATAGCGTTTTGGATACTAATCTCAACGGCGTGTTCTATTGCTGCAAGTATGCGCTCAACATCCTGCGCGATGGCGGACGCATTATCAACATTGCCTCGATATCCGCCTGGGCCTGTTTTCACGGCCAGGCTAACTACGCCGCCGCAAAAGCGGGAGTTATTGCTCTCACGAAAGTCCTCGCCAAAGAACTGGCGCGGCGTCAAATTACAGTCAACGCAGTAGCGCCAGGCCTGATGCGCACGGCCATGCTCCAGGGAATTCGCCCCGAGGTCTTGACCGAGTACGAAAAACAAATCCCTCTGGGACGCTTGGCCGAGACTACCGACGTTGCCCGGGCCGTCCTGTTTTTGGCCTCCCCTTCTGCCAGTTACATCACGGGCCAGGTGTTGCCAGTCAGCGGCGGCTGGTACTAGTTTAGGACTCGGAATAACGCCTATGCCGATTCCCTTGAGAGCCAGCCCATGCGCCAGCTCATTGTCGTGGTCAAGCCATTCAAAGCCCAGGCGGTGATTGACGCCATCGCTGACCTGGAAATTGAAGATTGCATCATCCGCGAAGTGAAAGGCTTTGGCCGCCAGAAAAGTTACCTGGGCAAATACCTCGGCAGCGAATACGAAGGGGCCTTCCTGCCCAAAGTCGAGATTATCCTTTGGGTCCACGACGACTTGGCCGAGGAGGCGGTACAACGCATCATGCGGGCGGCCCGCACTGGAAGAATTGGCGATGGCAAGATCTTCGTCGTCCCCGCGGCTTGGCCAGAAACGTTAGAGTTTTAGCTCATCTCGCTCTTTGGCCCGGCACCACCCTCTCGGTTATGCACCCAATGCGGCTCTAGCCCGCTGGATGAGTTGGTTGTCCCGATGGCTCGTGCCTTTGAGGTTGAACATAGCCGCGGCTAAGAAGCGATTGCGCCAAGCGGGACTACTGTGGAAAAAGTCCTCTAAGGCAGCGGAGCTGAACTTGTAATCGTGCGAGTCGAAGCCCTTGGCGAAAATCAACCGTCGCGCCTCGGCCATCAGCGCTACTGGATCAACGGCCCCTTGTTGCAACGCCGCCAGCGTCTTTCGCGCTGCCAGGAGCGTATCCTTTCCCACCAGGTCGAAAATCTCCTCGACTGCGGCCGAGCCTGTCTTTTCCACAGGTGCCGGCTCCAATTGATCCAGACGCAAGGCCTCGTTGAGCTTACCTCGTTGCCGCATGGTATCGCGGAACATCGCCAGGAACGCGGCATTCTGGAGCAAGATGTAACGCCGATGTTCATCCACACCGCTATTCTGAAACGCGAAGTGCATGGCATTGGTCATGGTAACACAATGCAAGCCAACGATCCCTGGCTGACGCGCCAGCCATTCCCCCGCACATACGAACAAACCGTCATACACCGACTGCGGACTCACCCCCGCGTTGAGCAAGCGCACCACCTGAGCACTGGCTTCATCGGGACTGGCCGTACGAAGCGCCTCCACCAGTTCGGCCACCGCTTTCGCATCCGCTCTACCCGCATACCAACCGTCGCGAATTTCGCGGATTCGTTTCCAATTGGCTCGGCCAGGGCGATCGGCAGGAAAATCGTTTTGGGCTGGATTCCCGCCATCCCGACCGCGGTCGAGCAAAGCATAGGCCAGCGAACGCAGCACCGGCTCCGCATAGCGCCAGCCGATCACCTGCAAGGTTCGCCAGGCATTCGCGGCATAGATGATCTTGTGGCCGATGTCGCGGAAATCTCGTACTGCCAGACGCCAGAAACACTCGCTGATCTCCGCCTGTCCCGCATTACGAGCTAACGCGGTAATGGCGCGATCGGCCCGTTCTTCGTCCCACGCCTCCATTGCTTCCAGAAACTCGGCCTTCGCTCGGGTTGGCGCAGGCAGATGCCCCTCGGCCGGTGGTGGTAACCGCCAATCCCCCTCGACGCGATTACGTTCTTGCGCCGTCTTGAAATAATCCAACGCCCAGAACAGCGGGAGCCAGCGATCACGGTCTGCTGCCGCTATCGCCGCCAAATGAGCGGAATTGACCACCAGCACCGCGTGGAATTTGAATCCCACAGGGCGCGGTTGGATGCCCCGCACTCCAGCTAACATCAACGCAGCCAAGAGCTGCTGATAGCTCGTGCCTGCGCGAATGCGCTGGGCCACTGCCTCCAATAAGCGCTCGCGCGGCGTTTCCTCGATAAGTCGCACCAGCGGCTCAATTTCTTGAGGATACTGCACCATGAGCCGCGCCACCTGCGTCTGCGCCGCAGCGACACTCGGCAACCGATGCAGGAAGGTCATTCCCACCAGGCTACCTGCGGCCGCTTGACCCAGAAACTCTCGCCTCGTCCACGCCGACAAATCCCGACTGCTTTCCATCCGCGCCATGGCCCGACCTCCTCCTCTGCACAATAACCTTCAGCTTACTGCACGTCTCACCCTGCCGACGCTGCCGCAGTGTTAGTATACACACTGAAACTTGCGCGGCGAGAAACGCCATTCGCCTCGCATGGAGCTAAAGCCCGGGATGGACTTCTAAGGTTTCCGCTCCGCCAAGCCCAGTTCATCGCTCCAGGTGCGTGACGTTATCCCTCATACAGGGCTGAAAGCCTGGCTTGGCCGTTTCCCGCCCATGATTGGCGTTCTAACTTCAGTGCCCTGCCACTGGAAAACTCGCGACAAAGCCGCCTGAGGCGAAATTGTAAACGTCGTATCTGTTTGCTAAGATAGAATGTTCCGAATTGTCCGAATTTGCGAGGAAACTATGGGTACCAACCTCAACAACCCTCTGGTCGTGCAGAGCGACCGCACGCTGCTACTCGAGGTGGACAACCCTCTGTACCCCGAAGTGCGGGACGCCCTCGCCCCTTTTGCGGAACTCATCCGCAGCCCCGAACACATTCACACGTACCGGTTGACGGAACTTTCGCTCTGGAACGCCGCGGCCGCGGGCATGACGGCCCAAGCCATGCTCGACGTGCTGCAACGCTATAGCAAGTACCCCGTTCCTGCTAATATCATTCGCGACATCCCAGAAATCGTCAGCCGCTATGGCCGCATTCGCTTGGAGAAAGACGAGCAGGGATTGAGATTAGTTTGTCCAGACCGACCGTTACTGGAAGAGTTAGCGCGTCATCCCGAGGTGCGGCAATATCTGGGCGAACGCCTAAGTGCCAGCGAGTTTCGCGTCCCCACGGCGCATCGCGGGCTGATTAAGCAAGCGCTGATTAGCGTCGGCTATCCAGCCGAGGACCTAGCCGGTTATACCCCTGGCGCGTTCTTAGACATCCGCTTACGTGATACTACACTGAGTGGCCATCCGTTCCAATTACGGCCCTATCAGAAACAGGCCGCGGACATTTTCTACGCTGGCGGCGACGTGCGGGGCGGTAGCGGCGTGATTGTTCTGCCATGTGGAGCGGGCAAGACTATAGTCGGCTTAGCCGTGATGGCCCTTCTCCAACGTCATACCTTAGTCTTGACTACCAGCATCTCCGCCGTCAAACAATGGCATCGCGAACTGTTAGACAAAACTTTTCTCACGGATGAGCAGATTGCCGAGTATACAGGTGAATCAAAGGAATTAGGCCCCGTCACGCTCGCGACTTATAACATCCTGACTTATCGTCCTGAAAAAACCGAGGAATTTCCACATTTCCGTATTTTTGACCAGCAGGACTGGGGCCTGATTATCTATGATGAAGTCCACTTACTCCCCGCCCCAGTATTTCGGATCACAGCACAAATCCAGGCTCGTCGCCGACTCGGCCTGACCGCCACTCTAGTTCGCGAAGATGGCCGCGAAGCCGATGTTTTCTCCCTGATAGGCCCTAAGAAATACGATGTCCCCTGGCGCGAACTCGAAACCCAAGGTTGGATTGCTGAAGCGCAGTGTTGCGAAATCCGCGTGCGGCTGGTGGAAGATTTGCGTCTGGAATACGCCCTGGCCGAACCCCGTCTGAAATACCGACTCGCCAGCGAAAACCCCGCCAAGTTAGATATCATTGCTAAGCTCTTAGAGCGCCATGCTGGCGATCAAGTTCTTATCATTGGCCAATACCTAAGCCAACTGCGGCAAATTCGCGACCGCTTCCACATACCGCTCATTACCGGCACCACACCAACGGCAGAACGCGAACGGCTCTATCAGGCCTTCCGCGAGGGAAAACTCCCACGGTTAGTGTTATCCAAGGTGGGCAACTTCGCCATTGACCTGCCCGACGCGAATGTGTTGATTCAGGTGAGTGGCACCTTCGGCTCGCGACAGGAAGAAGCCCAACGGCTCGGCCGCATTCTCCGACCCAAACCCGACGGGATTCGCGCACGCTTCTATACTTTAGTGACCCGTGATACGAAAGAAATGGACTTCGCCCAGCATCGCCAGTTGTTTTTAACTGAACAAGGGTACACTTATCAAATTCTCGATGCCGAAGAAATCCTGGATCCGAACCATAGGACTGTAGGGGTCGGCGCTCAATGATGCCCAGTGCTTCAGATAAATCCCAATCGCGCATTCCAGTGCGAATCCATCGCAACGTGGAAATCGTTGTGACGGAAGATGCCTACCTGGCCACCGAATTGTTGCGGTCGCAGAAGCTGGCACCTTATTTGGCCCTGCGGCTGGCGGACAATGCCTTGTTAGTCATTCCTCAGAAGGTCGGTGATCTGATCAAAGCCTTGAAAGAAGCTGGCTATCTGGCTCGAGTGGTCTCTCCAGGCGACGGGCTGGGCCACGCAGCGCCTTGCTCCCAAGAGCAATAGATCATGGCCCTATCGCGCGAGGCCTCCTCCGCTCCGAACTTGCCGCTTCAGCTGTTTGGTGAATACTGCCTCCATTATGGACTTCGGCAGTTGACGGAGCTCTCCTTACCCGCCCCGATCAGTTGGCCCGCTGTGCTGGAGCGCCTCGATCAGTCTCAGTATCAGGCTCTGGTGGAGTCTTGGTCAGCTTGGGCGTCTTCCCGCCATCCTCCACAGTTGCCCTCTACCTGCGACCTCCATATACGCAATCTTTGGGATAACGAAACGCTCCTTCGCCGCGCCCTCAAACTTATACACCGGCACCAGCCGTCTCAAGTACTCCGTTTAGCTTGGCTTCGATTGCTGGGTCATCCCTTGATACCACAAAAGTTCGTTCAGGCTGTGCTCGGTGAGACTTGGAGTTTTCTGCGACTACGCGCGCGACAGGCCAAGAAAGACTCTTTGCTCGACTTACTACCTTGTATCGAATATTCCAATAATCAGGAGAACCGCGCGGCTTCTAAGTATTACTATGTTGCCCCCAATCTTACTCACCTGGCCTGGAATATAGCCGCTTCTACTAAGTTACACGGTGTCCCTTTTCCCGACCGTTTCCAGGAAACTGATGGTCTCGATGCGTTTATTCAGTTGACCAAAGTAAGACAATTAGCGGCCCAATCCCCCCTTAGGATCAAGCGCACTGGCCAGGCTTACAAAAAACACGGCCAACAGCTCCGCGAGCAATTGGAACAATGGCACTGCCTTATTCCTGACTGTCAGGTGCATCCACGCATCTGGGTGCTGCTTGCTTCCCTCCTGGGGCTGGTAAAATTTGACGATGCGTCCTGGACGTTTTCTGCCGCGCCACGCACCTGCTCGTTTCCTGCGTCTAAGTTGGACGCCTGCCGGCAAGTCTGGAACGCCTGGTTACTGTACAACCTCCTGGATATCTATGCTCCCCCCAATGCACCGATAGAGATTGGTAAACTGGACAGCTCTGCTCTGGCTTTGCAGTTATTTACCTGTCTCTATATCGCCTATGTATTGGCCCAGCTTTCTGAAAACTTGGGAATTCCTTTACGGCAACTTGCATCGCGCGTCCCTAGCAATGAAATCTATGATGTTAATCTAATCCAATCGGGCGAACTCGCTCGGCTTATTACCGATCATACTCTGGCCGCTTGTTTAGCAATCATGTGGTCACTCGGTTTACTGCATTGGAATGAAGAACATGCTCTGCTTCGCCTCTCTCCGCTAGGCCGCGCATTATTCTCGCAGCAACCCTGCGCTCCTGATTCACCAAGTCAACCGAATATCTTAGTGCTCCCTAACCTGGAAATTATTGCCTATCGCCAGGCTCTCACACCGCAGGATATTCTTGATCTCAGCAGCTTAGCTCGCTGGAAGACAGTTAGTCCGATGGCCACTCTTGAAATGGATAATACGACGGTACACCAGGCCTTGCAAGCGGGCTGGCAACCGGACGAATTGCTCCATTGGCTCGAGCGGCATTCCAGCCGGTCCCTGCCCGATACCGTGCGAAGCCTGATTGGCACATCGGCGCAGCAGCAGCAACGTCTCCTCGTATATCATCGCGCCACGCTGCTGGAGTTTGAAAGCGCCCAGCACCGGGAAGCGGCTCTGAACCGTGGGATTAGCGGGGTAATAATCGGAGATCGATTCTTACTCACCGAACCATCCCATCCTATTGACTATAGCCATCTGCGAGTGACAGCCAGTCTGGACTACCTGAGGCCTACTGTATCCCAGGTTCGTATCTTACCAGACGGCGTTACCTTAGAGGTCCCGCTCAACCAAGCTAACCTGTTGTTAGAAGCCGAATTGCTCCAACTGGCCGAGCAGATTTCTATAGATTCAGTGCGCCAACTCGCGCGCTATCGGATTACCCCAAACACGCTGCAACGGGCACGGCAGCAAGGATGGACCGCCTTACGGTTGCAGGAATGGTTCCTCCTGCGTTGCGGCACTTCCGCCCCAGATACTGTAATCTCGCTGATCAGTCTGCCACATATCGAGTTGCAGGTAACTCATACTTATATTCTCGAAACAGGCTCTGAAGCGATTGCCAATGGGCTGTGTCAGTGGCCCGAAACTGCCCCTTATGTTGCTCGGAAACTCGGCCCAACCACCTTGGCGATTCACGGTCATACACTCGAAAAACTGATAAAAACCCTCCAGAGCTTGGGGGCTAAGCTTAATATAGATGCCAGCATCTCCACACCCCATCTCGATGGCCCGGGGAAAGCAACATCCTAGTCATCCATGCTTGGATTGAGCGAGTTGTCTCCCGAAGTGCGCAGGAACCTCGTGTACGAAGCGATTTATGCGGTGAGCGCCGGAATTATGTCTGGCTTAGCCCTGTTAGCGCAAGTGGCGGTGGTGCACGTGCTCGATGGCACTGCGACTCACGTGGCGATCCTCGTGGCCGTACTTCCTGCCTGTTCCATTTTGCAACCGGTCTGGGCCGCCTGGGCCAGACTGATACGCTTACAATATATGGCGCTCCTCTCCGGGGTCCTGCGAGTCCTGCCTTTCCTGGCCACCAGCTGGATCACCAGCGCCTTCGCTTTTACTCTTGGGCTATCCCTTTATTACCTCCTCGCCGGACCCCTTAGCCTGGCAGTGCCCGCCCTATATAAGTACACCTATCCCGACACTCATCGAGGTCGCATCATTGGCCTGCTTCGACTGGTTCAAAGTATAGTTACGGTTCCCGTTCTCTTAGGCGCTGCCGCACTCATGGACTGGAAACCTGCGCTGTATCAAATCATTTATCCCGTAGGGGGACTGCTCGGCTTATTCGGTTTATTTTTCTATGCACGCCTGAATATTCCCGACGATCTACCCCATCAACGCGCACAAGCTAGTGAATTACCTACGCCGAAACAAATCTGGCACGTGTTACGCCGAGATGAGCTGTTTCGTCTTTTTCAAAGCACTATATTTCTGACAGGCGCAGGCTTTCTCATGAGCAGACCTCTATGGATTTATTTGCTCGATCAAGTGTTCCATCTGAACCAACTGGAAATTGCACTTTTAGTACAGGTGCTGCCGATTTTATTAGGTGCGTTCACCTCGCCCTGGTGGGGTTTGTTTATAGACCGTACTTCTCCGGTAGCAGGTCGTGTCGCATTTGCCTGGATGGGGATTTTCGCTTATGGGGCATTA
>JANWVZ010000113.1 GCA_025056555.1 Gemmatales bacterium
CAATCCCTCTGCGCCTTACACGCCGTGGAAACGGCCGTCCTCGTGATCAACGCTCCCGCGGGCATAGAAGTCAACACACGCAGACTGTATAACGAAGCCAAGCGGCTCGAGCTGGCCCGCATGATTGTTATCAACAAAATGGACGCTGATAACATCCAGCTCGAGGCGTTGATTCGCCAGATTCAACAAACTTTCGGCAAGAGTTGTGTACTGTTCCAGGTCCCAGTGGGCGTGGGTGCTCAATTCACTGATGTGGTGAATCTACTCCATCCGCCTGCGAATATGCCTGGCGGTCTGGCCTTGGATTTTGCGACAGCCCGCAGTCAGTTGATAGACGCTATTGTCGAGACCGACGATGCGCTCATGGAAAAATATCTCACCGAAGGCGATGTCTCTGGGGAAGACTTAGCGCGAGTGTTACCGCAAGCTTTAGCTTCAGGCGCGGTGGTGCCGATGTTCTTCACTTCGGCTAAGAAAGAGGTTGGCTTGGCCGAATTCATGGACGCTTTAGTAGATATTGCGTTGTCGCCAACCCAGGTTAAGCCTCGCTCGGCTACGAGGAGCCACAATGGCAAAGTGGAGACCGTGTCCTTGATCGCGGACGAAAATGGTCCTCTCGTCGGTCAGGTCTTCAAGGTGTTGAACGATCGTTTTGTGGGCATCCTCAGCTTCATCCGCCTGTTTTCGGGACATATGAGTAGTGACACGCCGATTCCCAACGCTCGCACGGGCAAGAGCCAGCGTTCCCCGGGCTTACTGCAAGTCCATGGCAAGACCACTAGGCCGATGAACGAGGCCATAGCGGGCGACATTTTTGCCGTAGCGAAAGTCGAAGACTTACGCATCGGCGACACCCTCGCCTCGGACGCTATCCAACTCTCCATGCCCACGTTTCCCACGCCGATGTACGGTTTGGCCATCGAGCCAAAAAGTCGTGGCGACGAACAGAAGATTTCGCAGAGTTTAGCCAAAATGGCCGAAGAAGACCCCACCTTCAAGGTCACCCGCGATCCCCAGACCCGTGAGTTGGTAGTCACCGGGGTTAGCCAGTTGCACTTAGACATCATCCAGGCTCGCCTGAAACGTCGTTTCGACTTGGAAGTCATCACCAAGGAACCGAAGATTCCCTACCGCGAAACGATCACCGCCCAAGGCGAAGGGCAACATCGGCATAAGAAGCAGACTGGCGGCCGTGGTCAGTTCGGTGAAGTTCATCTGCGGGTCTATCCCTTGCCTCGCGAAATTAGCTCCGAAGAGGAAATCCGCAAAATGTTCATGAACAAAGAGCGGTTTCCCGAAATCCGCGAGGAGTTTTGCATCTATAATCCTGAACACAACTTTGCCTTCGTGGACTGTATCGTCGGTGGTGTGATTCCCAACCAATTTATGCCCGCGGTTTATAAAGGTTGCATGGAGGTGATGGAGAAAGGTGCCCTGGCGGGTTACCGCATGCAGGACATCGGGGTGGAAGTGTATTTCGGGAAAGATCACCCGGTGGATAGCTCGGAAGCAGCCTTCAAGACGGCGGCTCGTGTCGCTTTCAAGAATGCCGTGCTCGGTGCCAAACCGGTGCTCTTGGAGCCCATCGTATTGTTGGAAGTAACCGTGCCGTCAAAGTTCACGGGCGCCATTCTCGGCGACCTGAATACACGCCGTGCTCGTATTGAAAACCAAGACACCTTGCCCGGTGATTTACAGGTCATTCGTGCACGAGTACCCTTGGCCGAAGTTACCCGCTACGCGGCTGCTCTCGGCAGCATTACCCAAGGCCAGGGATCCTACACCATGGAGTTCAGCCATTATGACCAGGTGCCGGCCCACGTCCAGCAGCAAATCGTGGCGAAAGCCGCCAAGGCCGCCGAGGAAGAAGAGGAGGAGTAACTTTATTGAACGTCAGTTACTGACCCAACAGCGTCCTTGCCAACCAATCTCGCGAGCCGCGTACCCGTATGGCCTTCTCGACAGGTGTTGCTCCCATACTTCCCCACATATTTGCCAATAACACTTCGACCATAGTGTTGGTCTGTCCCGGCGGCGTCTTGGGGGGTAGCGGACGTGACTGAATCTTATACGACTGATGATGGCGATAGCTGGGCATCTCATCCGGGTACCACATCTCTAACTCCAGGACGCCACCAGAACCCACTACTGTCTTCTCTTCAACGCTCAACACACAACTGGGGCTAACTACGCGGTTCCCCTGCGCAACAGCCACTGACATCTTGGATTCAACCCCCTATATATCTTTTCCATCATCGCGGGTAGATTTACCCCGCAGCCCCTTTGTACATAACGAAATAAACCCCATCACCACCAAACACAAAACCCTTGCTCTACAAAAATCCGGGTAATCGTCAAATCGATCACTAGATGCGTTCAACACAGTCAGCCATATCATTGGTAAACTCACTGAGTATCATATCGATGTAGTCCCAATCCCCGAACTTTGCCCTGCAAAGCGAGCGACTTACAGGAACGTCAGGTGATTGGCATCAGCCCAGTTTGGTCGTCTCACTCTAGACAGTGGGTAGCGTGCTCCGCGACATTCTCACCGTTGGGAGATTGGCATCAGCCCAGTTTGGTCGTCTCACTCTAGACTTTTCAACCCCACGTCTGAATTCTCCGAACGAAGCACGCGCACAACGTGGGTTGTGAATGAATCTGGGCCGGACTGCCGTGTCGAATTCAACTCCATTCAACGAAACACATGTTCTACCTGGCAGATACATAAAACTAGCCACAGAATAGTCTCCAACCGCTCAGTCAGGGTTTACTTGGTACAATACCCTTTCATCTCTGGTGGCCTTATACATCGCCAAGACGAGCCGTCGGTGTCGGACAGTAACCCGTGCCCGCAGCGGTTTCGCCCCGCCACACTTGAGTGCTACGCGGCTGGCGCGTGAAGGAAAGCGCAGCCACTGTGCAGTCTGACCGACCTGTAGGCGTTCCTCGGAACACACCACGCGAACCGAAGCCAATAAGATAAGCTCCGTCGACTCGTGCGGTTAGTTCCAACGGAATGAGAATGTATGTCGTGTGCCGCTTGCGCCACCTGGCATCAGGTTGACCGACTAACATGGCTTGTCGGATCACTGCCCGCGGTGGTAATTCTTAGAGTGGTGCGCGATGACTGGTTGCAGAAAGCTGGAGCGAAAGCGAGTTTCCGCGAAACGCTGAAAACTTCCGCTGTGGCAAGGCTTTCGGCTTGTTCGAGGAAGTTGAATCAAAGTAGAAGCGGCTGACGTACACGACAAGAGCTGACCCGAACTGGATGATTTCTGGAAAAGTCAGTCGCATTTATGTGCAGTAAGCTGGCGAAGTTCAGAAATCTTTGCTATCTAAGAAAAATTATCGTCCCGTTGCAAACAGAAGGGATGAATGCGTTATTCGAATGAGAAAATGGGCATCCGCGGCCTTGCTTATTGTGCTGGTTCACGAAACAATTAAATAGACCAGCGCAGAAGCGCCGATGGTAAACGTAAGGGGGACATCGGAGCGGAACAGCGAAGGAGGCAGCACCATGCCATATCACGACCGTCGAGCGCAGATCGAGCGTGGTCGCAAGGCTGGCCTGCAGACACAAGAATTGTATTCTGCGCTATCCAACCGTGCGATTTCCTCGCAGGAGCTGGCGCAGGAAACCGTGGACGCCAACGGCTACAGCGCGGCCGTGAATGCGGATGGTCGAGTTTACTATCGTCCGAATGGGTCTACTCGCTAGTGCCAAGCGGCCACAACTATGGTAATATCGTCGGCTTGCGGCAACGAACCGCGGAATTCTTGTAAGCGGTGAGCCAAAGTGTGCACCAAGTTGGGCGCGGAGGTATGCCCCAATTCTTGCAGGAGTTGCCGCAATCGTTCATGGCCGAATTGGTGGCCCTGCTCATTGCGTGCCTCAGTTACGCCGTCAGTAACCAGCAGGATACGGTCGCCCGGCTCCAAGGGTAAGCGCTGTTCAGAATACTGCACCTCAGCAGTCACACCCAACATCAGGCCATGCCCCTCCAGGGGCTGGCAGGTCTGTGTGCGGGCGCGGTAGAGCCAGGGCTTAGGATGTCCCGCGTTGGCATAAATAAACTGACCTGCGTCGCGGTCCACAATTCCGTAAAAGGCGGTTACGAAGTGTTCCTCAGTCAGGCCATGCAGGTAACGATTCATATGTCCCAATAAGGTGGCCGGCTGATGGGCCTTGCGTGTGCCTGCTATAAAGGCCGTGTGGGTCATGATCGCCACCAGCGCTGCAGGAATACTATGTCCAGTGGCATCAGCAATCAGTATCCCCACGGCACGATCCTCTACAGTAGCAAAGTTGTAGTAATCGCCACCCAGTGGCTCAACCGGAGCATAGTAGGTGGCAAAGTGCAGGTCGGGAAACTCCGGCGGACTTTCAGGTAAGAGTCGGCTCTGAATACGGCCAGCGACGGTCATGTGCAGGTGCATTTCCTGATTGCGTTCTTCGAGCCGACGATTGGCTTGGCGTAATTCTTCTGTCCGTGCTTCAACTTGGCGATTGAGGTATTCCATATAACTATCGAGCAAGTCGCGCGCGCTGACCAGACCAACTAACCGTCCTGCCTCGACCACAGGAACATGGCGGATGTGTAAAGTTTCCATGAGCGAACGCGCTTGTTCCCATGTGGAGTGTGGCGAAATCGTCCACGGGTTAGTAGTCATCAACTCGCGCACCGGGCGGTCCAACCAAGCACGGTCGGATGATCCAGCAAGCAAGCGGAGCACGTCCCGCTCAGTGAAGATACCCAGTAACTTTTCACCCTCGGCGACCAGGACTGCGCCAACTCGTTGCTCGGCCATGCGACGAATCGCTTCGCAGGCCGTTGCTTCCGGAGTTATGGTCAACGGCGGCCGTACCATCACCTCGTCCACGCTTAGCGTCCAGTTCAATGCCATAACTCCTCCCGTCGCTCCGTCAAATCAGCCCAAGCGGACATATCCCTGCCACCAGGGGTTCACCAGTTGCGGATGCAACCCGATTCTGGTCGCGCGATTAGTCAAACGGCAAGCTGTCAGGTCTGAATATGGTCGTATCATCCTCTGCTAGCTCATCGGCCTTTGCGAGTTCGGTCAGGATCGCATCGCTGCCCTTTTTGGGCCCATCGCTCTTATTCTAAGGGACGCTCACCAAAGTTCGGCAAACTGGAACCCTGCACTTTCCCGAATCAGCCTCTGCTCTGATTTCGTATTGTGGTCAGCGATTCATGAACTGCTGTTTCGAGAATCAATCGGATATTATGACTGCGAGGAATCTCAGCAGAATAATCATGTGTGATAGAATGAAACATGATCACTCAGCGCTTGAAAAGTGGGAAATGATGCTATGCCAGGCGGGAAGGAAATTCGGCAGCAATTCATTGATTATTTCGTGAAGGAACACGGGCATACTTTTGTGCCGTCGTCCAGCGTAGTGCCCGTGGACGATCCGACGCTGATGTTTACCAATGCCGGAATGAACCAGTTCAAAGACGTCTTCCTCGGCACAGGAACACGTCCGTATCGCCGCGCCGTCAACAGTCAGAAGTGCATCCGCGTCAGTGGCAAGCACAACGACTTGGAGGAAGTCGGGCGCGACACCTACCATCACACGTTTTTCGAGATGCTGGGGAACTGGTCGTTCGGCGACTATTACAAGGCCGAGGCGATCACCTGGGCGTGGGATTTGTTGACGCGGGTGTGGGGCATCGAGAAAGCGCGGCTGCATGCCACGGTCTTCGCCGGCGACGATAAAGAGGGCCTAGAAGCGGATGAAGAGGCCTATCGGCTGTGGCTCGAGATGACCGACATTGACCCGACCCATGTGCACCGTTTCGGCAAAAAAGACAACTTCTGGATGATGGGCGAGACGGGGCCTTGCGGACCGTGCACGGAAATCCACATAGATCGCACGCCTGACAAGTCGGGCGGTAAGCTCATCAATCGCGGCGATCCGCGGGTCATTGAAATCTGGAACCTGGTGTTCATTCAGTATAACCGCGATGAGAGCGGGAAGTTGCATCTGTTACCCGCCAAGCATGTGGATACGGGCATGGGATTCGAGCGCATCACCGCGATCTTGCAGGGCAAGGACAGTAACTATGATACAGATATTTTCGCTCCGTTAATTGCAGCTATAGGGGAGCTGACGGGGAAGCGGTACCGCGGCAGTCTGACGGATCTTGTGGACATCGGTTTTCGCGTCATTGCGGATCATATTCGCATGCTGACGTTCGCGATCACCGACGGAGCGTTGCCTGGCAATAAAGGTCGTGGTTCGGTGGTGCGGAGCATATTACGGCGGGCCATGCGCTTTGGTTGGGAAGCGTTTGATCGGCGGGAGCCGTTTTTGTACCGCTTGGTACCCGTAGTGGTGGAACATATGGGCGAGGCGTTTCCCGAATTGAAGTATCAACCGCAGCGGGTCATGGACGTAATCCGTCGCGAGGAAGAGGATTTCCTGCGCACCATCGAGCGTGGGCTACGGTATTTCGCGCAGGCTGTCAGTCGCGCTCGCCCCGTTTCTCCAGAACTAAGGGCCGCGGAGCAGATTCCTGAAGGCATCCGTGGCATTCTGTCGGGCAAAGATGTGTTCGAGTTGCACACCACGTACGGTTTCCCGCCCGATATGACGCGGCAGATGGCGCGGGAGCGGAGCCTGCTCGTAGATGAAGCGGAATACGCTCGGCTGATGGCGGAGCATGAGGAAAAGTCGCGGGCTCAGCCTGTGGCCCAGCAGGTGGCCTTGCACGTCCACGAACCGTTACCCAGTACCGACGATCGGGCGAAATGGTTCGGTTTAACGGGGCAGGGTACGATTCTGGGCTGGATCGAAACCAACCGCTTCTTTACCACGGGACGATTGGAAGCGCGCGGTGAGGAGGCGTCGCCGGTGGGCCTGGTGCTCGACCGCACATGTTTCTATGCCGAAGCCGGTGGGCAGGTCGGCGACTGCGGTTACATCACGACCAACACCGGTACGTTTGAAGTCACCGATACCCAATGGCTCGGTCAGACCGTGGTGCATTTGGGCACGGTTACCGCAGGATACATTGCCCCTGGCCAGCTGGCTCGCTTACAGGTGGACTCCATCCGCGAATTTACGCGGAAGAACCATACGGCCACGCACCTGCTTCATTGGGCGTTACGGCAAGTGCTCGGTGAGCATGTGGAACAGCGAGGCTCGAAGGTCAAGCCCGAAGGTTTCACCTTCGATTTCAGCCACGTCGGTCCCATGCGGCCCGAAGAACGAATGCGAGTCGAAGAGTTGGTGAATGAAAAAATCTATCAGGATTTGCCCGTGACCTGGCGGGAGCTGCCCATCGAACAGGCGCGGAAACTGCCGGGCGTGCGGGCGTTCTTCGGCGACAAATACGGCGAGGTGGTGCGCATCGTCGAAATTGGTGATGGCTTTAGTCGCGAATTTTGCGGCGGCACGCATGTGGATCACACGGGGCAAATCGGGCCGTTTCTCATCCTCAGTGAGGAAGGTCTGGGCAAAGGAATTCGCCGCGTAACTTGTACCACGGCGCGGCAAGCTGTCCTGGCCATGCAGCGCTACGAGCGGCTCCTGGGTCAGCTAAGTGCCCAGCTGCGGTGTAGTGCCGACGAGTTACCGATGCGGCTCGAGGCGCTGCAAGAGGAAATCAAGCGACTGCAACAACAATTACGCCGCGCTGCCACCACCGATTTGAACGCCGCTGCGGATCGCTTGCTCCAGCAAGCTGAGGATTATGCAGGCGTGAAAGTCATCGTCGGGGAAATGCCCTCGGCCACGGAAGAACAAATACGGCAACAGGCAGACCGACTGCGGCAGAAGGCAGGCAGTGCCGTCGTCGTGCTGGGTTGGACCGACGATACTCGTGTGCAATTGCTGGCGGCGCTGACGCAGGATTTAGTGGAACGCGGACTGCATGCCGGGAATCTCCTGCGGCAAGTTGCCCCGGCGGTCGGCGGTGGTGGTGGCGGCAAGCCGCAGTTCGCTGTAGCAGGTGGAAGGGAACCTGCCAAGCTGCCTGAGGCCTTGCAACTTGCCCGCCGGCTTATCCATAAGTACCTCACTGGCGCATAACCTTTCTTGTTCCTCCCCGATCTGGCCCAAGGCTATCCGCACAAGTTGCCCCATTGTGCAAGAATTTAATCACTCACAAGATAATTCGCACGAAAGCTCCTGCGCCATGGGTTCACAACCATTTCCTGCGCTAATAGCCTTTGCTCTGAAACCAGGTTAGAGAAAAGTGATGGCGTTTACGGTTTACCACCGACTTTCTTCCGCAACTGCTTCATCATCTCGACATAGGCGACGGCCATGGGCATCAGGACGAGCGGCGAAAAGACCGCAGAAATGACGGTACCTACCACGATGCCCACGAGGCCGGCCACTAACTTTTGACCCACAGCCTGAGCTACCGTCGTGTGCACCAGTCCCATCACCGTTGTACTCACCATGCCCAGGATTCCACCTATCAGGAGCAGCACGAGCCAGTAAGCCCATTTCCAGCCGGCCGTCACCTTAGTATTCCACCGAATGGCCTGCAGTAAGCTGTACCCATCCAGCAAGAAAAACGGCGCCAAAGCGAATCCACGCAGTGCAAGGCCCATGAAAGCAATCACCAGCGCCAAATAGGACAGCCCCAGGAGGGGATAGAGAATACCTTTCGCTACACCGAACAAGCTTAGAAAGATCAGCGTCAGCACCGAAGTCATCACAACGAAGACAATGGCCACAGCCCCCAGGGCCAGCAACCATAGCTCGAAGCCCACAAAATTGTCGTAAGGCTCGAAGAAGTTGGTAACCTCCCAGCCCTTGCCTCGCGCGATGGAAATGTATGCTGCCGTGAGGCCGAAAGTTAGCGGAACCAATCCGAGGCCCAGTATCAGAAGGGCTACCAGGATAAGGATGGCACCGACCACGCCCAGGAGACTTACCAGATGTGCGAAAATAAACATACCGATACCGATAGCCAATAAAACGAGGAATACGAAGATCGACTAAAACAACGAGGCGGTAAAAGCCGTCCCGTAGGTCGAAAAGGTCTTGCCGTAGATCGCGGCGAAATCGAAACGGTACTCCCAAGGCTGGAGTGGTCGCGTTCTCTGCGGGGTTTCCGCTTCAGGTGCCAGCGGAGTACTGCCCGGAGCACGGCCCGTCAACAACTTCACGCTTTGCCGAGAAACTTCCACCGCGAATTGTCCCCGGCACAGCGGGCATTGCACACGTTTGCGACCCAGTACGCCCGGCGGTATGGACACGGCCTGCTGGCAATGCGGACATTGTGTCGTCAGCGTCGTAGCACAGTGCGCCTTGAAAAGTGGCCAAACGTAGGCCTTTTCGAAAAGCGTGCTTCGACTGTCGCTCCTGGACTCCAGCTTGGCCCGGTAGCGCTAGCCCGGATAATATACCCCAAGCTACTGGCGATGGAAACTGGAAAAAATCTTGCCTTGGCTTGGGGCGTCAGGATGCAGGCAACTAGGTCGCCACCAGACGAGCCACAATGGCCTGGGGAAAAACCAACCATGGCGCTGTTCTCCCGCGCAAGTGGGAAACAGTGTGGTCGGTTATGTTTTTCGGCTTGGCTGTGATCTTCCTGGGCGCCGTCGCTGGGTTCTCCTACTGTTACGCGCGACCTGGTGTGCAACCCCTGGGAGATCGCAGCCATGCATATAGCCTTGTTCATAGCTTCCCAATTCACCAGAAGGTATGAAGTACAATGGAAGATTGCAGCGATGCTCATAGCCTTGTTCATCCTGTTACAAAACTTTCCATGCCACTCACAATCAATCCTGGGAGATTGCAGCGATGCGCATAGCTTGGTTCACACTCTGGCTCATGTTTCTCATCGAAGCGCTGTTGCGAATCTGCGTTGGTAAGCAGCACGGCCAGTGGCGCCTCGGGCTGGTGCAGCGCTCCTTGTGTTATTGCTTCTCCCCGTCGAGGCTGTTCACTGTACTGCGATCCAGACGGCAGGAAGCCCTGCACTTGGATTCCTGAGCATCCCGGCTTATGCCTCGGTGCTCGAATAGCCTGAGAAAAGCAAGATTTGACTCAGTGCTGGCAACGCGATCACATACGTCCTGTAAAGCATAAGGATAACAACAGCAAAACGATGCCACCTTCATCCTCTTGATGATGTCATTCGTCTTATTAATAGTGAAGCAGGCATTGGAACGGGCTGCTTCGGCTTCAGAAGAATTCCTTTGTCCCAGCAGACGAGGCCTTACCTGAGCCTGAGCCAGCTCGGTCGTGGTCGCAGTCAAAGTCTTGGCAGATGTGCTGGACAAAATAGCTGGCAACTATAACCCTATGGAGCACATCGAATCCAAACCACGCAAGGAGAAGAGGAATGGCAACGAGCTTAACATGGCGTCGTGGGCTTATGCTGGCAGGTGTCGTCACCCTGGTAGCCGCTCTCGGGGGCTGGGCTGCGGGATTAGCGAAAAACGACCGAGAGCCGCAACCCGTACCCGCGGGTCCCGTCCCAGCTCAACCAGTGCAGGTCCAGCGCATCCAAATCCAACCTGTTCCTGTTCCACCTCAGCCCGCTAAGCCTGTACAACCAGGCGATGTGGCACCTGGTGGCGGGGGCGCGCAACCGGTGCCGCCGCAGATTCGGGTCGCCCCCGAACGCCTCCAGTGGGAATATCGCGTCGTCGAATTCATCGGGCGGGACACTGAGGAACACACCAAACTCCTGAATCAGCTGGCCGCCGAAGGTTGGGAGTACGTCGGACTGGTTAACCTGTATGTCACTCAGACAAATGGCACTACCAACGGGCAACCGTCGGGCTTGGTTGCGTTCCGTCGGCCCAAGGGCGGGCCAATTCAAATCCGACCGGTTCCTTTGCCCGCTCCCGCACAGCCTCTACCCGTCAAACCCGTACAGGAACTAGAACGCTAACACTCTCAGGTAAGTAACTTGTCGTGTTTCGCACTGCTTATCTGCGACACGCTGTCTTAGGAGCAATTTGATCCCTAACCCGCTAGCGCGCGGAGGTTAGAGATAAGGCCAACTGAACGAATGCTTGGCCAAGTTGCTCGGTCAACTTGTCCACTTGGCGGCATAGGTCGTTCCACGCTTCCGTAGCCGTGCGGGGCGCACAAGGCGGCGTGGACACTTCGACATAACATTTCGCCTTCGGCTCAGTGCCACTGGGTCGAAAGATGAGCCGAGCTCTGAGCCCGTCCCCGTTATCCACGCATAGCGAGCGTACGCGTTGCGCCACGCTTATCGCACTGATCTCAGGAACAGATAGCTCTGCAGCTTCGTCAGGTTGAGCGTGAAAGACTAGAACGTTGCGGCTTAGG
>JANWVZ010000114.1 GCA_025056555.1 Gemmatales bacterium
TCGCGCGAAGTACGCACCGCGGCAACACTCCAGATGGTTTTTTCCGGGTCGTGTCCGGTGAGCAATGAGACGTTGCCCGTGATCAGATCAAGCAGGGCGAGGAATCCGCGTTCGCCACCGACAAGGACGGTGTCGGTTCCGGGAAGAAGGGCAAGAGTGTGGAGCGGCACAGGGACAAGATATCCGGCCCGTTGAGCTACGGGGTAACTTCGGATCAGGGGATTGACACTCCACGAGGCACGAAGCGGTGGCGAGGGGAGGTCGGTTTCGTCCACAGCACGAAATTCGAGCCGAAGGTCAAGCGTCGAGACGTTTTCCAGCGTGAGGGCAGATTGGTTGAGGCGTTGCCATGAGGTCTGGCCTGCGGGCCGCCATTCGAGGTGGACAGGACGAAGCAGGGGCGATTGAGCCGCGAGATGAATACGGAAGGGTTGACCGAAATTGGGTCCTTCGGCTGGCTCGGTGCTGATGACCCACAGCTGCGGCGCGGGGCTGACTGGAGTACGTCGGATTTCCAGCGGCGCGGAAGGATGTCCGTGGCTGTCGATGACGCGGAACTGCAAATGGACAGGCTTTTCGGATACCGCAGGCACGAGTAATTCGCAGCCCGGCAACGGGTGCCAGGGAGAACCGTCTGCCGCGTCCCGCCATTGTAATTGCCCGGCATGGACGTCCAGGAGAGGATGGTGCACCGTGATGCGAACGGGGTAACCGATCACGGGCGGATTCGGGCGGATTTCGACAAGCATAGGCGTGGCGGTGAGGTCGGAATGGCTATGGGTTGGTCTGGCCACGATAGCGACCGCAAGCGCGACCATGGCGGAAATGGCAATCAGCCTGGCGGCGTGCACGGCCTTGTCTCCTGGCGCGTATAGTGCAGCGATGGAAATCTCTGATTAGAGCTTAGATTGTGCGCGGTAAGCATGCAAGTGGGTGTGCTCCCACATGAGGCCAGATGGCCAGGTGAAGCCGTACATTAGGCTCATGGGAGCCGCGCGTGTTCAAAGCGCTTGCGAGGTGAGGCGGAATCTACCTACAGGTTGGCCACGGGTATTGGTAATTGGAGCGAAAGCGCGTCGGCGTAATGGTTCGAGGGGGAGGTCGGGGCCATGTTTTTCCAGCCAGGCGACCACCAAGGGGGGAATGGCGCGGCTATTGCCGTCGCTAATCTTGATGGCCAAGCCCCAGCCTCGTTGGCGTATTCCTAAACCGAACACACCTTCGGCACCCCCTTTGGCGACGAGGTGTTGTCCCAGGAGCTGCATCAGTTCGGTGTTGAAATGGCCTTCGTAAGCCACCAGACGAGGATGCGCAGTCATACTCTGCACCACCCGTTGCGTCGCTGCCAGCCAATCCTTGGGAAGCGCCTCGGGCTGAGCCAGTCGAGCATAGGCGGTGGCCAAACTGCGCAACGTCATATAGAAACTGGGCACGCCACAGCCATCGGTGCCCAGAGCGATGTCTTTTTCGGCGCAGCCACTGTAAACGCTCATAGTCTGCAAATTAGCGCGTTGCAGCGGATGGAGAGGTTCCAGGTAGGAATCGAGGGGCCAGTTTTGCTGGCGACACGCGGCGAGCATGCCCGCGTGTTTCCCCGAACAGTTGTTGTGAATCGGTAGCGGCGACTCCCCGCGACGGAGCAGCTGTTCCTGACTGGGGCTATGCAAGGGCCAATGAGCACCACAACGGAGAGCTTTTTCGTCCAGTCCGCATTTCCGCAGGATGCTGCGAACGGCCTGCAGGTGAACCTCCTCGGCGCCGTGCGAGGCGCAAATGACAGCCAGCTCCTCGTCCGTAAGACCAAATTGGGCCGCCGCGCCGAGGTGGATTACTGTGATGCACTGGAACGGCTTGGCACTGGAGCGGAGGTAGAAGCGTACTTGCGGATCGCCCCGAGCGGCCAGGAGCCGACCCTGAGCATCGCATAAGGCCCAGGCGCCATGATGCACGCTTTCGACCCGGTCGTTCCGCAGCACTTCGATGAGCGGTACGTAACTCATAGACGTTTCCCTTGCGGTGGCTGGGCCCAATTATCCGAGAATCGCAGCTGAACTGCGGATACCTGGTAATGGTCATGCGATTGTCGCGGTTTTCTCGCTGACATACACTGGATTTGTCCTGACCAGGTGCAAAGGAATCCGCGTCGAGTCAGCGATCCCGTGAACATCTTATATATCAGTCCTGAGATCGCCCCGTTTGCCAAGACGGGGGGATTGGCGGACGTACTGTCGGCACTGCCGCGCGCGATGGCCCAACGGGGTCATCGCGTGGCGTTGGCGATGCCGTTGTATCGTTGTGTCCGTCAGGGCGGTTCTGCGTTAGAGCCTACGGACAATGTGGTGCAAGTGCCCCTCGGCGCGCGCGTAGTCCGTGGACGTTGGTGGCGGAGCACCCTGCCTCAATGCGACATCCCCATTTATTTTCTGGAACATGCCGAGTTTTACGAGCGCGACGACCCTGCCAGCGGCGCCGGGCTTTATCAATACCGCTTGCCCCAGGGGAAAATGGCCGATTACGCGGATAACTGCAGCCGATTTATTTTCTTTTCTCGTGCCGTGCTCGAGGGGTTGGGCGGCTTAGCGTTTTGGCCTGATGTCATCCACGTCAACGACTGGCAGACGGGATTGATACCCGTTTATGTGAAAAAAATCTACGGCCCACGCTGGTCCTCTCCGATGCCAAAGACCGTGCTGACGATTCACAACCTGGCCTATCAGGGACTCTTCTGGCATTGGGATATGCCTTTGACGGGTTTGGATTGGTCGTTATTCAACTGGCGGGAATTGGAGTTTTATGGCAAGATCAACTTCCTGAAAGCAGGAATCGTTTTCGCCGACATGGTCACCACCGTGAGCCAACGCTACGCGGAAGAAATTCAAACCCCCGAATTCGGTTGCGGCTTGGAGGGAGTGCTCCGCGAACATCGCGGCAAACTGGTGGGCATCCTCAACGGCGTGGACTACAGCCAATGGGACCCGCGCCACGATCCGAATTTGCCTTGCCATTATGATGAAGAGACGGTCGTGGCTGGTAAAGCCGAGTGTCGCCGCGCCTTGCATCAGCGCTGGAACTGGCCCTATCGCCCGCGCACGCCCCTCATCGTGATGATCTCGCGCCTGGTGGAGCAGAAAGGCCTTGATCTGGTGCAGCAAACCGCCGAAGAAATTCTCCGTTGGGACCTGCAATGGGCCATCCTGGGCACGGGCGAGCCGACCTATCATCAGTTCCTGCGCCAACTGCAACACCATTTTCCCGACAGGTTTCGCGTCGCTTTGGAATTCAACGAACCGTTGGCTCATCTCCTGGAGGCGGCGGGCGATATTTTCCTCATGCCCAGCCGATTCGAGCCTTCGGGCTTGAACCAACTCTATTCATTACGCTATGGTACGGTACCGGTCGTCCGCCAAGTGGGTGGCTTAGCCGATACCATTACTGATTGCACTCCCACAACATTGGCGGACGGCTCCGCGACGGGATTTTGTTTCCGAGAATATACTGCGGACGCTATGCTGCAAGCTCTTCGCCGTGCGCTGTGGACTTTCCGTGACCATCCTGATATTTGGCGTCAGCTGCAGCGGAACGGTATGCGGCAGGATTTTTCTTGGGCCCGCAGTGCCGCAGCCTATGAAAGCATCTACCAGCGCTTGCTGAACACAACTTTGTAGGCCTCCCTGGCCCCGAGCAACTCCTCTCAGACGCCCATCCTACTGGCGCACAGGAAATCAGGCATGGCCGATGTAGCCGTCGCCTTTGTCTGGCATATGCATCAACCGTGGTACCCTGACGACGTGGCGGGTGAAACGCTCCTGCCTTGGGTACGTCTGCACGGTGTCAAAAGCTATTACGGCATGGCGCTGCATCTGCAGGAAGTCCCTGAGATGCGGTGCACCGTAAATTTTGTTCCATGTTTGGTCGAGCAGCTTCGCCTGTATGTCGAGCACAACCAGACGGACCGCTTCCTGGAGATCACCCAAGTTCCCGCTGCCGACCTTTCGGAAGAACAAGCCCTGTTCTTGCTCAACAACTTTTTCCACGCCAATCCGCAGCAAATGATCTTTCCCTATCCACGTTATCGTGAGTTATACACCCGCCGCGCCTGGGGCAAGCTCAGCGCCGAGCAGGTGCTTCGCCGCTTTCAGGAAACCGACTTTCGCGACCTGCAAGTCTGGTTCAACCTCACCTGGATTCATCCGCTGGTAATCGAACAAGACCCGGACCTCAAGGAACTGATACGCAAGGGCCGTTTCTTTTCCGAATCCGACAAGTTGCTGGTCCTCAGCCGACATCGCGACATCCTTAGCCGCATTTTGCCCCTTTATCGCCGCCTGGCGGAGTCGGGCCAAATCGAACTGACAACCACGCCCTATTATCATCCCATTCTTCCGTTGCTCCTAGATAAACGGCTGGCCCGCGAAACCATGCCCGACGTGCGCCTGCCTCGTTTTTTGACGCCCTATCCTGAAGACGCCCATTGGCACGTGCGTGCCGCTGTGCAATATCATCACAGCGTGTTCGGACGAGCGCCAAGTGGCATGTGGCCCGCCGAAGGCTCAGTCTGTCAGAATATGCTGCCCATTCTGGCTGAGCATGGTATCCAGTGGATTGCCACCGACGAGCGGGTACTCAGCGTTTCCACTCACGGTTTAGTCGGCCGCGATTCTCGAGGCTTCGTGCGGAACCCTGAACAACTCTATCAACCTTATTGGGTGCAAGAGGGCCAGGCCCGCTTGGCGATTTTGTTCCGCGACCACGCCCTGAGCGATTTGATCGGCTTTCATTATCAACGGAGTGACGGGCAGGAGGCGGCTCAGGATTTCCTGGATAAACTGCGAGGCATCGGCCGCGCTGTCAGTGATTCCCGCTCCGCTCTGGTGCCCGTCATCCTCGACGGCGAAAACTGCTGGGAGCATTACCCCGGCGGAGGGGTGACCTTTCTGCGCGCCCTGTATCGGCTCTGCGCCACGACGCCCGGCATCGAACCCGTTAGCGTCACCGATTACCTGCAACGGCATCCACCCCGCAACACCTTGCCCCACCTGGTGGCCGGCAGTTGGATCAACGCCAACTTCGACATCTGGATTGGGCACGACGAAGACAACCTCGCCTGGGACCTGCTGCACCAGACCCGCGAATTCGCCCGACGCCACCTGGAACAGAATAACTTTCCCGATGAAACGGTCCGCAGGGTCTGGCGCGAAATCTACATCGCCGAGGGTAGCGACTGGTTCTGGTGGTACGGCCCGCACCACAGCACCCCGCAAGATGTCGTCTTCGATTATCTCTTCCGCAAACATCTCCAAAACGTGTACATGCTCCTAGGTGTGCCGCCACCTCCACAACTGGCCCAGCGGATCCGACGCCGCGCCGTTCGACCCATCCACACCCAGCCCACCTCATTCATCGAGGTGCGTGTGGATGGCCGACGTCGTCCCTTGGAATGGATCGGCGCCGGGCATTACAGCATCCACCAGGAACGGGGCACCATGGTGATGATGACCTCGGGGCCGATCACCGAAATGTACTTCGGTTTCACCCCCGAAACGCTTTTCCTCCGCATTGATTTCGAGGCGCCCTCGGCTCAAGTGCTGCCGGCCTACGACCGCCTGCGGATACGTTTCGCCGAACCCGAAGGTTACGAAATCGAGGTGTGGCAACCTGGTTCATCCCAGCCGAGAGTGCGGCTGCTCCGCAACAATCAAGAGCTGCCCCCCGACGCTATCCGGTTTGCACAATTCCAGATCGCGGAACTGGCCATTCCTTTCGACCTCCTCGGCGTAGCCACCGACCAGCCCGTCGCCTTTTACGTCGAACTCATGCAGGGTAACCAGAGCCGCGATCGAGCTCCCCGTGATTCCACGATACAATTACAACGCCCCAGTCCTGATTTTGAACGCATCAATTGGGACGTATGACTTCGACCCTCGCCAAGCTTCATGGCGACGACCTCGGTAACCCGGTAACCATCTCCATTGCCTGCAGGGCGTTCGGCACGGACGCGAAGCGTAGGAAACCCCATCCATGACCAATCCCGCGCTTCCCATCCCCCAATTTATGCTCAGGAGTCTGCCCATGCCCGAACTCAGAAAAGACCCCATCGTCGGGCGCTGGGTCATCATCGCCACCGAACGGGCCAAACGCACCGTCATGCCCAAACTCGAACCGCGGACTTTTCCCAGCGGTACTCTATGTCCGTTCTGCGAAGGACAAGAGGACAAGACTCCGCATGAAATCCTTGCTTATCGCGACCGCCATTCCCAGCCCGATAAGCCCGGCTGGCGCGTCCGCGTCGTGCCCAATAAATTCCCTGCCCTCCAGGTCGAAGGCCATCTTCACAAACGCGGCGAAGGCATTTACGACAAAATGAACGGCATCGGCGCCCACGAAGTCATCATCGAGTGCCCGTTTCACGAAGTTTCCATGACCGGCCTGACCGAAGACAACATCCGCGAAGTCCTCTGGGCTTACCGCGACCGACTCGTTGACCTCAAGAAAGACCCGCGCCTGGTCTATGGCATGGTCTTCAAAAACGTCGGCGCACTTGCAGGGGCCTCCCTCGAACACACCCACTCCCAACTCATCGTTACCCCTATCGTTCCTATTAACGTTTCCGAAGAAATGCAAGGGGCCGCTGACTTCTTCAACTACCGCGGCCGCTGTATTTACTGCGACATGATCTATCAGGAGCTGGCCACGGAGAGGCGCATCGTCTTAGATACTCCTAATTTTGTCGCCTTCTGCCCCTTCGCCAGCCGATTTCCCTTCGAAACCTGGATCGTTCCTAAACTTCATAATAGCCACTATGAAAACATTCAGAAAATGGAAATTGACGAACTCGGCACCGTACTGAAAACCGTCTTACTGAAGTTAGAGACTGCATTAGATAAGCCCCCTTATAACTATATCATTCACACTGCGCCGTTTGATACCCAGTCGTTACCGCATTATCACTGGCACATGGAAATCATCCCGCGCTTGACGCGCGTGGCTGGCTTCGAGTGGGGCACCGGTTTCTACATCAATCCGGTTCCCCCTGAACAAGCAGCCGAGTTTCTGCGCGAAACGGAAGTTGACCCCTCCGCGGTGCCGACCCGCGCCTAGTGGGAGCACCCCTGTGTCCAGTTTAGTGTTCGTAATGCGGCACTCAGATGGGCACGTTCCCTTGCTTTGGCTGAACGATCTCGCCCAGGGCCTTGGCCATCGCGGCTGGTCCGTTACCCTGGTTACGCCGCGCTGCCCTTCGACGCCACGCCTGCCCCTGCACCCGGAAACGAACTTGGTCTTTCTCGACACTGTCTTTTTCGGCTGGCCTCGGCCTCGACATTGGAGACAACTTCTTAGAAAATTAGATTCCCCGATCATTGTCCAATCCTGCGACCTGCAGGCGCACCTCTGGAGCCGTCTCTATCCTCCACCTCACTCGTCGGTGATTTACCTGTCACTCTACTTGGACTTTCCCCCTGGGGGGAACTTAGCTGCAAAAACGCTCCGCTATCTGCATCGGCACGACACCTGTATTTGCAGTCCCTTTACTAATGTCATCAAGCGGCTACAAGCTTTCGGCATGCCCCAAGATAAATTAACACTCCTACCCCTCGGTATGCGCCCACCCGCGGGACCGAGCAAAGAATCCCCTGCATGGCGCACGGCCTGGCAATTTCCAGAATCCTCTAAGCTCATCGTCGCACTCGTCCATTTTCAAGCTGTTTCGCAGATCAAAACTGTGCTTTGGGCCTTGGACATCCTGCGCTATGCCTATCCCCAGGTGCACTTAGTAGCCCTCGGCCCCGGAGATATCATCGAGCCTTGGACCCACTTCCTCCATCAGCTGCACCTGGACGACTATGTCACCCTGATTCAGGGATTAGAGGACTTAGTTTCCTGGTTGGCCGCCGCTGACATCATCTGGATAACGGCGGATATTCCACACGTTTGGTTCTTCGTTGGCTTGGGGCAATTATTAGCCAAGCCAGTCATTGCGTTCGATTCCCCTCTGATGCGAGAACTCATAGAACCCGCGGAAAATGGTTTTCACGTCCCCGCGCACGACCCAGTATCCCTGGCCCGGCAAACTCTCCTGCTTCTCGAAAACGGGGACTTAGTGAGTCACATCACACAGCACCTGGAACATTACGGAACCAGGCATTTAGATTTCGATAACTGTCTTGATGCGTTGGAGCAACTGTATCATGCCGCTCTGAGCCAACGCTTATCGTAACTGTTCCGTCCCGCGAGCATAACTGAATGGCGGATAGCGCAGATGCACGCAGAGCAGACTAAGAGCTAAGGCCAACGTGCCTGGATGTTTTTACCAATACCTGGGCTACAGGAGCTTCGGCCAGTTAGACACGTGCGCTCGCTAGTACTCACTCTCATGTGAGTGCCCTCATGCCACGGATAGTTAACCTTATTCATCCTCTAAGCATCCGCACCTATTCCTGCAAGACGGGAACGATCTGCCAACCAGAACAATCTGCGACCATCTGCGTAATCTGCGGTTCATTTTTCGCAGGGGACTTTACTTTCGTATGGTTAGCACAGAACTCCCACCAGTTTACAGACCACTTGCAGAATTTCCGCAAGAGGACTTTACTTTCGTACCATTAGCACAGCCTCGAACACTCGATACAGCATGGCCAGCCACGTCATCACCCCGCGAAACGTTATCAAGAAGATTCTAAGGTTTACGTCTCGCAATGAGATCAAAAAGGCATGAGTAATGCGGCGCAGGAGCCGGCATGAGACCGTAAGTTATTTCTTCTCCTCCAGAATGTGGAATGAATCGAGAAACCGAATGACGGGTTTAGTATCCGCATCGACCGGAAAACTCACCGCGAGGATATAGAGCCGCTGACCGACCAGCACCATCCGAACTTGATAAATGCTCTGATTATCCTCGCTATGAGCGACGAATTCCGCCGCGGGTTTCCCTTGATAAGTAGTGAGCTTATCTTTAACTAACTTAGCCCCTGTGTTCTTGAGAAAACGTTGTTGATCGAGTTTGAGCACATCTTCAGCCTTTCTCTTTGCGAAGTAATCCGCGGGATAGTCGCCATATCCTAAGAGAAATGCGTAAGGTACCTCGATAAACAAATAGCTGTGCACAACTATCTCTTTCCCCGCGACTCGATGGGGCATTTTTTCATAAGTCGGCTTACCGGGGCCCGTCACCCGAAAACTCTTATCGGGCGCGTCAAGCACCAACCAGTTATCTTGCGCCCTTGCGCTTATCGCGGCCCAGAAGAGAACCGACAGGATCATCGTAATCCGAAGCATCAGCTTGCCTCCTCTAAGGATATCTGCCTATTTTATATGCTAATGGTGGTGTCGCAGTCTTACAAGGGCAAGAGTCAGCCCACCGCGCGAAGTAGCAGGGACAACAAGCCAGGAGAGCTGTCATGATCCGCAGCCAAAGATTCATCGTAACAAAGATGACCTGCTTGTTAGTGTCTGTGTTTCTGGGAACTGCCATCACAGTAGTCACGCAGGCCCAGCCTGCACCGCCCGCGACTCTCCCAGATACCCAACCGCTCGACGAAAAGGGAGACCTGGCTCAAATCATGCTAAGTGGCTTACATAAGTTTCTCGACCGGAAGACGAGGGAATCCCAGGCGGCCCGCGAACGTTACTGGCGGCGGGATTTTAGTTCGCCGGAAGCCTACTGGGCGTCCCTGGAACCGCAGCGGCAGCGATTAGCTCATATCCTCGGTGTCCGCGACCCCCGCGTGCAGCCCGTTTCGGTAGAAGTTGCCGCACCCCTCGGTGAGAAAGAGGCCCAACCAGGACTGACAAATTCAGCCCCGCCGCAAGCGCCCTGGACATGTTACTATATTCGCTGGCAGGTCTTTCCGACTTATAGTGCCGAAGGCTTAGTACTCATTCCCAAGGACGAAATTCGAGCCGAGGTCATAGCCGTGCCCGATGCCGATCTAAATCCCGAAGATTGGGCCGTGCTACCCTGTTGGCAAGATGCCTTGCGCGCAGGTTGCCGAATTTGGATACCTACCTTAGTCAGTCGCACCGTCGAGCCACGCTTGGGCCGCGCTAAGATGTCGCATCGTGAATTTATTTACCGACCTGCCTATGAACTGGGTCGGCACATAATCGGCTATGAAATTCAGGCACTTCTCTCTTTAGTGGACTATTTGGCCCCGAAGAAGCGTCCAATAACAATTCTCGGTTACGGCGAGGGGGGACTATTGGCGCTATATACTGCCGCCCTGGAACGCCGCGTGCATGTTGCGCTGATAAGCGGTTATTTTGGCCCACGGGAAAACCTCTGGCAGGAGCCTATCGAACGCAACGTCTTTGGTTTATTAGAGCAATTTGGGGATGCGGAACTAGCGACTATGGTGGCGCCGCGTCCCCTTATCGTGGAGGCAAGTCCTGGGCCTGAATTAGAGTTTCCCAGTCAAGGAGGAGCGCCAGGCAAGCTGACGAATCCCAAACTCGAAGCGGTGCAAGCTGAGGCGCAGCGAGCCCGACAACTGGTGGCCTCGTTACGACCAGCATGGGAACCGCAACTCATTGTGCCCAGTAAAGACGCTCCGCCGAACCACAAACATCGTGAGGCAGTGACGGCCTTGCTGAGGACTTTGCAATTGTCCCCCGCGCCGGGCCCAACCTTAGATTGGAAGATCCCCGCGCCCAACACGACTGCAAGGCAGAAAAGATTAATTGAAAGCTTAGACCGCCATACACAGGAGTTACTTAGTAAAAGCGAGCAGGTTCGCCGCGATTTCATGAGAAAACTGGACCTGAGTTCCTTAGATAAATTCGTCCAATCGCAGGAATATTATCGGCGTTATTTTGCCGAGGAAGTCATCGGGCAATTCGACGAACCGTTATTGCCACCGGCGCCGCGGTCGCGCCTGACTTATAAGACCGATAAATGGCTCGGATATGAAGTCGTGCTGCAAGTTTGGCCCGAAGTGATAGCTTATGGCATTTTATTAGTACCTCACGACATTAAGCCGGGGGAGAAGCGCCCCGTGGTGGTGTGTCAACATGGTTTGGAGGGTCGGCCTCAGCATGTTATTAGTGGTAAACATCCTGCCTACAATGACTATGCGGCACGTTTAGCTGAGGAAGGATTTATAGTGTTTGCTCCACAGAACCCCTATATATTCGGCGATACCTTTCGTTCGTTGCAGCGAAAATGCTATCCGCTCAAGAAAACTTTGTTTTCCTTGATCACGGCTCAGCATAGGCAAATACTGAATTGGCTCAAGACATTGCCTTATGTTGATGCGGAGCGGATTGGCTTTTA
>JANWVZ010000115.1 GCA_025056555.1 Gemmatales bacterium
GTCTAAGTTGAGATGACAGAAAGCCTGTTTGGTAAAAAATTCGGACCATTGTTTCAATCCCCTAGTGGTTGGGGTCTAAGTTGAGATGCAAAGGGAGAAAAAAACAATGAAAAAGACGGAGAAAGTTTCAATCCCCTAGTGGTTGGGGTCTAAGTTGAGATGTGGTGCAGGCGTCTTCTAAGACGCCCACCGTTACTGTGTTTCAATCCCCTAGTGGTTGGGGTCTAAGTTGAGATAGCGGTGAGCGGAATATGGTTGAACGGGGATACTTAGGGCGGTGAAATGCCTGAAGCGAAGGACAAGTTTGAAATAAGTTTGATGAGACATGGTCGCAAGAGTTGCTGACAATTCGTAACCCCAGTGAATTCATTGAGATACATCGTTGCCTGAAGGTGCACTCCAAATGGGGTCTTGGGTCAGTGTAGGCAAACGGGAGGTCCAAGATTTCATGATGTGCAAACAGTGTGCTAAGCAGTTTTCCAAAGAGCGGGCAATGTTAGCAGAGTTGTAGTGCTGCTCCCACCATCCGATAATACGAGGAAAGACTTGCGGCAGCAACCTAACGCCATCTGGTGTCTGTTGAAAATGTTGTGGTTGGACGCGATGTTGATTACATATGGTCAAGACCCACCGGTCCACAGCGGGGATGCGCAGGGGTTCGACCAAATCGCAGGCGAATGATGGGCGACCTGGACGAAAATCATGTAGGGCTCCCAGAGCGACCTCAAGACCCTTGGCCTCAGCGGCAATCTCGGCGCGACGAGAAAGGAGCGTGTACCCAAGACTGAGTAAAGCGTTCACGGGGTCGGGAGGTGGTCGGCGTTGACGACTGGTGAAGGTCCAAGGGGGAACAAGCAGTTGTGCGAAAAGTTCATACCACAACGCTGAGGCCTGTCCCTCAAAGCCGCGGAGGCTGTCAAGAGTGCCTGCGGAGGGAATAGCTTGTAAAATGGACTGAAACTGGCCCAGGAACTTTCCAGCAAGGGTAACTCCCTGGCGTTGATAATGTCGAGCAGCCTTAATTTGGGATTCTATCTTGGCAGTGACGATAGCCTTGGCCAATTCGAGCCGAGCGGGGAGATGTGCAAGCACACGGTGTTGTAAGATACGCGTCGCCGCCGAACTGGAGTCGTAGTGGGTGAAGCGTCCTGCACAGCTTGTGCCAGCCGGGGTCAACCAAACGATGTCTATTTGATGCTGGAGTATTAGCTGAATGGCTTCGTCAGTAAGCCCCACGGGGCCGTAGCAGTAGATGGATCGAAGCGACTCGATGTCGAGACGAATAGGAGCCCCATCACCCGTGGTAAATGCGAGTCTGCCGTTGATCACCTTGAGCTTGCCGGGGCCCACCACATGGGCGGTTGGAGTTTGGATGTAGGTAATGCGTTTCGCCATAGAGCAACCTCTTATGGTCTGCGGGCAGCAGCGGATTCATTATTCTGGTGAGGATTCTCCACCGGCGGAACGGAACCGGCTGGGGAAGAGTGGGAGACCGAGGAAAAGCTACTAGGCGGCGGAAGTGCTGCGTCTCTAACAACGGTGGCGGGACCTGAGGCGTATTGGAGCTGTTCGGTGTGAACTACGGGGGTTACTGGTCGCATCCATTTGGGGCGCTGAGCAATACGTTTGGGCCGACGAGGGGGTTCTGCAGAGAGTACCAACAATTGCCGACCGTCTATTTGCCAAGTACGAAATCCTCGAGGTAAGTAGACAATACAAGTGGAACGAAGGTATTGCCGGTTTTTGCCTGTGACTGCTAGCAGGACTTCCTCAAAGCGGCGGAAGACGAGATCATCCAGTGTCCTAGCAATCTCGTAAATATTGTCGGCGTATTGGAAGCTCTGGTACCAGCCCCGCAACTGAGCGTTGAGCGAGAGTATCCATTGCCCTAGATCAAAGGTCTGTTCGGAGAGCTTGGTGCTGGGCGGGGTGGTCATTTCCATAAGCCGCTGGATGATGTCCTGTACAGTTTGATCGGGAATGACATAACCGGATTCGAGCTGTCCTGTCCAGCGATTGGCAGTCACCCGCAGGCGGACACCTAGCCAATCTACTCCCTCGAAGAGGGAAACAATAGGCGCCTTCCGAGCGCTCAGGCGTTGTCGCATTTCGGCTAAGACACTCCGGGCACAATCAAAAGCTTTCCGTGCCAGCTCTTTGCTCCGCGCCAAGATCAGGATATCATCAGCATAACGATAGTAGGCAATGCCGCCCTGGGTCGAGTTGCGCAGGCTTCGCATGGCGAGATCAAGCTGGTGCAGACAAAGATTGCATAGGAGAGGAGAAAGGGGGGAGCCTTGCAGCAAGCCGACGTAGCGAGTCCGAAACCAATGTCGCACGGTTTGGCCGGTAGAGCGTAATAGCTGGCGGATTAAGGCCAGGAGTTTCTCATCAGCAACATGCTCGGACACGGTCTTGAGAAGGTACTCGTGGTCAATCGTGTCGAAACAATCAGCGATATCCAAGTGCATGGAGTAGGGGAATATCAATTGACCGTCTTGACCCAGTTTCATCCACGTGACCGCGGCATGTAAGGCACCGGCCACGTCACGACCGGGACGGAAGCCAAAGCTACTGGGCAGAAAAATGGGTTCCAGGATTGGTTCCAAGATGTTCTTGAGCGCACAATGTACGATACGGTCGCGAATCGTAAGGATACCCAGACGCCGAGTACCGCCAGAAGGCTTTGGAACATCAATCCAACGGGGCGGCTGCGGACGGTAGCGTTCCTGAAGGATGTCTTGGCTCAGGTCTTGGAGCAGCCGGGTTACAGCTTCAACGCGACCATCGGAACTTTCTAAGGCTTTGCAAGTCATGCCGTCCACCCCGGGCGTATCGGCACCATCGTTAGAACGAATAAACCGCCAAGCGGCGTAAAGATTACGGCGGTCAAGCAAAGCAGTAAGGAGTTGGCGAACCGGACGTCCTTGAGCACGCACCTCGTTGTAAAGCTCCGCCTGTAAGTCCTCCAAGGCATCCACGGGGCGTGGAGTAATGCTGACTGTGCCCGGAATCACCTCGACGACCGGTTGTGCGGGGATTCGGTTCATGCTGGGTTTCCTTTCCGGTTTGCGGGTTATGGTTCGCTACATCCTAATGGTGTTAACGAGCACGCCTTATCGCTAGTGACAAATAGGCACGGTAATGCGGGTTTAGACCTCTGTGTGAATAATCTGATGTGTTTGAAACATGATGAGAAAATAAATAGGTTCGCCTAACCTGAAAATTTTAAGCGATTCGCGTAATCTACAATAGTGTCGTTTAAATGAGACGGTCGCGTAAGTATAGCGCATTATTAAGACGTAATTGGGTAAACCCTTCTCCGTTGCTGATTGAGGGTTATTCCTCGCGACGTTCAGGTTTTTCCACAAGCACGAGGTGGTAAGGACTTAGCACGCACCCAGCAGGATCGAGAGGCATGGGTCTGCCACGATACCAACCCTTCAAAGGTTGCCCTTTGGCCAGTTTCCATACTTGCACGATGTCTTCCTGCACATCCAGAAGGTGAACTACCTCGTTGAGCAAGCGTTCCACTCCGTGAAGGTCTCCCTGATAGAGGAATACAGATTTCTGAAAACGCAGAGCCCGACGTTCCATGAAGCGGGCTACGCGTTGCAACCGTCTGGGGTCCGCAATGTCGTAAGCGACCAGAAAATACATGGCGATTGGCCTCCTGCAGGGACGTTTTCTGGCGTATGACAATCGCGGGCAGGATAATGTGAGCCGTCTCAATCAATAACGAGGGCAGGGGCGATCTTGTGACAGATTTTTTCCAGTATGCTTTTGGGTGCACTCTCTCGCGAAAAAGACTTATGCGCCAGCGGAGATCTTGTGACCGTTTTTTCCAGTATGCTTTTGGGTGCAAGGTCCCTTTTTGCGCTGCTTCGCGGACCGTACGTTGATCTTGTGACCGTTTTTTCCAGTATGCTTTTGGGTGGGCACAAGGAACTCAGCACGGTTAGACACAAGTGGGGAGAAGTCCGTACTAGATAGTCCGCGGCATTTTCTTATTTGAGCTTGTAATAAATACGGTTTCCCCTGGATAAGCTCCCACAAACGGTGGATTGCTTATAACATTTCCAGGGCACCAATCTGACCGGGGCCAGGCTTATATCAAAGTTTCCATATCTCACATACATGTCATCGGGTTTTTGAACATAATAGTGCCATTTACGTCGGTGATCAATGCTTTGGACGTGTTACTCATTTAACAATGTTGCCAGTTCCGCCACCTTATACAAATTTACGTCGGTGATCAATGCTTTGGACGTGTTACTCCCATATCATGTGGCGAAACTTTGCATGTCTACGCCCAAATCAGAATCCTACTGTTATTGGCAATTAGCAAGAATCGGATGCCGTCAGTCTCAGGCAGAGCCAGCCGAACCGGAAACACGGCCATCAGCCACGGCATGGTAAGTAGCGCGTTCATCGTCATAGAAGATCGAATGAGCTTCGCCTTGTCGGTCAGCAGCAAGTACCTTGTGTCCTAGTCGTCGTAAGCCCTGAAGCAAATCTGCACCCCATGGGTCCGCAGGCTCATAACGAACCTCGTCAGGAAACCATTGGTGATGCAATCTTGGCAAGTCGACAGATGAGCGCGGGGGAAGTTCGAAGGCTAGACGGTTAAGTATTATTTGCGCCACCGTATTGATGATGGTTCTGCCCCCCGGACTGCCTGTGATCAACACAGGGCGGGAATCCCTGACGGCAATGGTAGGGGTCATGGACGAGAGCATGCGTTTGCCAGGAGCGATTTGATTAGGGGGTGTGCCGATGAGCCCGCCCGCTGTCGTACGCTCTGGGAACCAGTTGAAGTCTGTCATTTCATTGTTGAGAAGAAAACCGGCGCCCCGGACGACGATCCGCGAGCCATAGCTGTGTTCCAACGTGTAAGTGTTGGCGACGGCTATTCCGTCAGCGTCCAGGACCGAGAAGTGGGTGGTTTCAGTCCCTTCTGGTGTCAGAACAATGTCTGGCGCCAGCTCACGACTGGGGGTAGCTCGATCCAGGCGAATAGACTTGGCCAAGCGGCGGGCGAATTCCGGGTCAAGCAAATGATCAGGAATCGGAACGAAGTCGGGATCACCTAGCCAACGGGCACGTTCCACGTAAGCACGGCGCATGGCTTCGATGAGCACATGAAGCGTTCGGAGGTCCCAACGCCCCCATTGCCGATAGGGAAACTCCGCGACCTGCCTCAGGATCAGGCTCAAAGTAATGCCCCCGGAACTGGCGGGCGGATTACTGTAGATCTCGTATTGGCCGAAGCGGAAGAATATGGCAGAACGCAGCTTGGGACGATAAGCCTTCAAATCGTCGCGGTGAATCCAACCTCCGCCGCGCTGCATTTCGGCGATGATTTTCTCCGCAATAGGGCCGTGATAAAAGGCCTCGGCGCCGCCATCCGCAATTTGCTTGAGAGTCCATGCCAAGTCCGCTTGGCGCAGAACAGCGCCTGCTTTCCAGCGCTGGCCGTCCGGGGGTGCAAAAACCCGCTGGAGTTCGGGGAAGGCCTTGCTCTGATTCAGAATGTTCTGCAGCGAACTGGCCAAGGGTGCGTCCACGGCAAAACCATCGCGAGCTAGAGCGATGGCCGGCTCTACGACACGACGCCAGGGCAGCTTGCCTAACATGGCATGGGCCAGTGCCAACCCTGCTACTGTCCCCGGAACACCGACGGCTTTGTGTTGATGCGGAGAATCACCGCGCTGAAACATTTCCCTGTGGGCTTTCAAGGGGGCCACCTCACGATAATCAACAACAATGGCCGGCTGACTCAGTTTGGGGAACCGAGCTCGCAAAACAGGTGGCACGAACACATTCATGAAACCGCCACCTCCGATGTTGCCAGCGGGAGGATAGGTGACCGCCAAGGCAAATGCCACCGCCACGGCTGCATCAACCGCGTTGCCGCCGGCGCGCAGTATCTCAATTCCCACTTGCGTTGCTGGTGCCGAGACACTCACTACGAGCCCATTTCGACCGCTGGCCTCACGGAAATCACGTTCCTGAACCTGCGCGGATGCTCCTGAACTTGAGGCACCGCACCAAAGAACACCCACAGTCCGTTTGAGGAATTCTCGCCGGGAATGACCCTCCTGCATCAGGAGTTTACTGTCAGACATTGCTTAGTTCCTCGACGTTGCTCCACAACCAGTGCCGGCAATCAGCAGAATATTGATCTCGTTCTTGGCTTTGGGGGAGCTTTCGCGTTGAGTCAGACTGAGATTAGAACTGGACATAAGTTTGAACGGGGCAGGTTTCATCCGCCAGGCTCCTGAGCCAAGTCGGCCCCGATGCGGCTGCGCTGATGTTCTCTCTTATACTTATATTTACACAGCGAGAAAGATTCTTGTAAAGTAAGTGCAATTCTTCAAACCGATGCATCTGAACATCCGGAACTAGGGAATCACGGTCCGTGGAATCACAGATTTTGGACCACACTTGCGGGCGTGATAACTTTTTCGAGCCAGGTGCTGGTAATGCGGCAGGAGATGGGCAATCATGAGTGACAGCTTCCAGGCACGGAGCAGTCTGAAAGTAAAAGACAGGGAATACCATATTTATCGGCTGTCTGCAGTGGAACGCGTCTATCCGGAGGCACGGCACTTACCATACAGTTTGAAGATTCTGCTTGAGAATCTGCTGCGTAACGAAGATGGTGTAACTGTGCGTGCGGAAGACATTGCTGCTTTAGCCCAATGGAATGCGCAAGCGGAACCGCAGACCGAAATTGCCTTCACGCCAGCGCGAGTTTTGTTGCAGGATTTCACCGGTGTCCCCGCAATAGCCGATTTGGCGGCCATGCGCGAAGCTGTCCAGCGTCTTGGGGGCGACCCCCGTCGTGTCAACCCGCTCCAACCCGCGGAGTTGGTCATTGATCATTCCGTCCAGGTGGATGCTTTTGGTCAACCGCAGGCTTGGCAAATCAATTCCGATTTGGAATATCAGCGGAACCGTGAACGCTACGTTTTTCTCCGCTGGGGGCAGCAGGCGTTTGAGAACTTCCAGGTCGTGCCGCCTGAAACAGGTATCGTGCATCAGGTTAACCTGGAGTATTTAGCTCGAGTAGTGTTTGCTCAACAACGCGACGGTATCTGGGAGGCTTACCCGGACACACTAGTAGGCACTGACTCGCACACCACGATGGTAAATGGGCTGGGCGTTCTTGGCTGGGGTGTTGGCGGCATCGAAGCCGAAGCGGCAATGCTCGGGCAACCCATCTCCATGTTAATTCCGCAAGTCGTAGGCTTTCGCCTGAAGGGTCAACTGCCGGCCGGAGCGACGGCCACTGACCTGGTATTGACAATAACGCAAATACTGCGGCGGCATGGTGTCGTAGGGAAGTTCGTGGAATTTTTCGGAGAGGGAATGGCATCGTTGCCTGTGGCAGATCGCGCGACCATCGCCAACATGGCTCCGGAATATGGTGCCACTTGTGGTTTCTTCCCCATTGATGGAGAAACGCTTCGTTATCTCCGGCTTACGGGCCGACCTGAATGGCTTGTCTCCCTAGTGGAGGCCTACGCGAAGGAACAAGGGCTTTTCTATACGGGTGAGGAATCCCCAACCCGTTATTCGACGGCGCTGGAACTCGACTTATCTACAATCGAGCCGAGCGTAGCGGGGCCTAGCCGACCACAGGACCGTGTGCCGCTCAGTCAGGCTGCGGCTTCATTCCGCCAGTCACTGCCCTCATTACTCAGTTCGGCGCGAAAAAAGTCTGGCTCAGAAAGCACAACAGCCTCGGCTGGCAATGGACAATTACAACATGGTGCCGTAGTCATTGCGGCGATAACCAGTTGCACCAACACTTCGAATCCCTCGGTGATGATTGGAGCTGGTTTGCTCGCCAAGAAAGCAGTCGAGCGTGGCCTGAGCGTTCCAGATTGGGTGAAGACCAGCCTGGCACCGGGATCCAAGGTGGTTACCGATTATCTGCGCGAATCCGGACTATTGACTTACTTGGAACGGTTGCGCTTTCACCTCGTAGGCTACGGATGTACCACCTGCATCGGTAATAGTGGGCCGCTGCCGGAGGCAGTTGCCCGCGAAATCGAAAGCAAGAATCTGGTTGTAGCAGCCGTACTAAGTGGTAACCGCAATTTTGAAGGGCGCATCCATCCCCTGGTGCGGGCGAATTATCTGATGTCTCCGCCCCTAGTGGTTGCCTACGCCTTAGCAGGTCGCATTGACTTGGATCTGACTGCGCAACCCCTCGGAAGCGACCGTCAAGGTCAGCCAGTCTATCTGCGGGATATTTGGCCCAGTCCTCAGGAGATTCAGGAGGTGCTGGAGCGATTTCACCGCCGTGAACTTTACCAACAACAGTATCAGCGGGTTTTTGACGGAGATGAACGTTGGCAATCACTGCCGGCACCGACCGGAGAACTGTTCCTCTGGGATGAGCAATCTACATATGTCCGACGGCCTCCCTTTTTTGACGATCTACCTCTGGCACCTCCGCCCATCCAGGACTTGCGAGGGTTGCGCGTCTTGTGTCTGCTGGGCGACAGTATTACTACAGACCATATCTCTCCCGCGGGTTCCATCGCGGTGGATAGTCCTGCGGGGCGTTACCTAATCGGGCATGGGGTGCCGCCTCAGGAGTTCAATTCCTACGGTGCGCGACGTGGCAATCATGAAGTCATGGTGCGCGGCACTTTTGCCAACGTTCGCCTGAAAAACCGCCTCGTTCCCAATCAGGAAGGCGGCTACACGCGGTATTTCCCAGGCGGCCAGGTGATGACCATTTACGAGGCTGCAGAGAAATATCAGGTAGACGGTGTGCCGTTGCTTGTCATCGCTGGCAAAGAGTACGGCTCCGGTTCCTCTCGGGATTGGGCCGCCAAGGGGCCGAGGCTATTGGGGGTACGAGCGGTGCTCGCGGAAAGTTTTGAGCGCATCCATCGCAGCAACCTGGTGGGTATGGGCATTTTGCCACTACAATTCTTGCCGGGCCAAAACGCGGAGAACTTGGGCTTAACTGGCGAGGAGGTCTATGACATTATCGGCTTAGCCCAGATAATCAGCGAATCCTTCGCTCCAGGCCGCACCTGTACCATCGTGGCGCGACGACCTGATGGCCAGCAAATTCAATTCCACGGCTTGGTGCGCATTGATACGCCCCGCGAAGCACAATACTATCAGCACGGTGGTATTCTGCCCTTTGTGCTGCGCCAATTACTCGCGAGTTCGTAGTTCTCGGGCCTGAGAACGTTGCCCAGTCTCTTGCGCTCACGAGCCAAGGCTTCAGGAGCGCAGATACGATGACCTTTGCGGAAACCAACCTACAGATGGCTTCTGATCGGCATTGAAGTGCCTTTTTGAGATGAGAGGGATTAAGTGATTCCCGTGAGACTTGGCCAGATTTATTTTCTGGCCCGGCTCCGCCCGACAAGCCGAGTTAAGGCCGCGTTCGGCCTACGAATCAGGAAGCCAACGGAGTACTGGCTCGCGGGCAGCACGAACTTCATCCGGTCGGCTAATCGGAAGGGCATGAGGCGCTTGCCGCAGAAAGTTGGCATCCTCCTGGACGATCTGGCGGAGCATGTCGGCGAAGGCATCCAGGGTTTCCTTACTCTCCGTTTCGGTGGGTTCAATCATGAGTGCTTCGGGCACGACAAGTGGAAAATACACTGTCGGCGCGTGGTAACCGAAATCCAGCAATCGCTTCGCGACATCCATAGCTGTGATCTGCCGTTCTCGTTTGAGCCGAGCCGCGCTGGCGACAAACTCGTGCATGCAGCGTTGACCATGCGGAACATCAAGAAACTCGCGAACTCGGTGCAATAAGTAGTTGGCATTAAGCACTGCCTGATCGCTTACCTGACGCAGACCCTGCGGTCCCAGCGTGCGAAGGTAGCAGTAGCCGCGAATGAGAATGCCAATGTTTCCGAAGAAACTGCGAACGCGACCTATAGAAAGCGGCCGATTTTCGTCGAGGAAAAACCGGCCAGACTCCTCGCGAGCGACAACCGGCACCGGCAGGAATGGTGCCAGGAAATCGCGAACAGCCACCGGACCAGCTCCAGGACCCCCGGAACCGTGTGGACCAGTGAAGGTTTTGTGGACGTTGTAGTGCATCATGTCGGCACCAAAGTCCCCCGGACGGCAGCGCCCTAAGAGAGCGTTCATATTGGCACCGTCTAGATAAACTAATCCTCCTACGTCGTGAATCCGATGTGCGATCTCCAGAATGTTCGTTTCAAAGAGGCCCAGAGTGTTTGGATTGGTGATCATGAATACGGCAACACGCTCGTTTAGCTTGTTCATCAGGTCTTGCAAATCCACCAGACCATTCCCGTTGCTCTTGACCGTAACTACATGAAACCCGGCAATAGCAGCACTCGCGGGATTGGTACCGTGTGCGCTGTCAGGAATCAACACGACCTCGCGTTTTTCACCGCGGTGGTGAAAATAGGCCGCTGCCATGAGCAATGCCGTCAACTCACCCTGCGCGCCCGCCGCCGGTTGCAAAGAAACCGCTGGCAGTCCCGCAATTTCTGCCAACAGGTTCTGCAAGTGCCACAGCAATTCCAGCAAGCCTTGGATGCTGCATTCCTCTTGCAGGGGATGTACGTCCGCTAATCCCGGCAGGGCTGCCAAGCGTTCGTGACGCTTTGGGTTATATTTCATTGTGCACGAACCGAGGGGGTAAAAGTTGGTGTCCACGCTCATGTTGCGCGTGGAAAGGTTTACGTAGTGCCGCACAACATCTACTTCACTCAACTCCGGCAAGGGCAGAGATGTCTCTGCAAGGAAGCGCCCAGGCACGAGCTGTTCCAGAGGCATTGGAGGAACATCGCATGACGGGACACGATGACAGCGTCGCCCTGGTCGGCTCAGTTCAAAGAGCAAAGCGGTAGATTGCGGCTTATCCATGTAGCTGTCCCCCGTGCGCAGGACGGTGGCTTTCCATGCAATATGAAATCTAAGCCGCTGGAATTCCAGCAAGGGGCGAACTTAGGTATCCTGCTTCGCGTGTGCCTGAATTTGCAGTTTATTGATGGCACTAAATTGATATTGTCGGCTGCAGCGACGTCAACCTACTACCAAGAATCATCACGGCTGCCCTGCTGCGGATTGTAAACAACCCTCTCGCAAGCGAGCCCTTGAGAGTGAGAACGAATGG
>JANWVZ010000116.1 GCA_025056555.1 Gemmatales bacterium
CAGAGGAGTGTGCGTGGTATCCTTGAAGAAAATGCTGAGCAGGTCTCAGCGGGTTAGTTGCTGAACGGGTGCCCCCATGCCGTTACTTCATCGGAATCTGCGGAGGGAAAAAGTCGGCCAGTTGACCGACCTGAAAAATCCGTTGGCACTTCCGCCCCATGCCAGCGTACGCGAGGCGGTGCGCTGCATGCAGGAAAGGCGTATGGGCTGTGTGTTGGTCTGTGAGGGAGAAAAACTGGTGGGTATTTTTACGGAAAGGGACCTGTTGCGTCGCGTGCTGGCTCTGGGCAAACCTCTGAGCCTAGTGTTGCGCGAGTGCATGACCCCCAACCCGGTTACGGTGCGGGAATCGGAAACGATTGGCACGGCGCTGCGCCGCATGCAGCAGGGGGGTTATCGTCATTTGCCTGTTGTTTCCGACGTGGGCACTCCCGTCGCCATTCTTTCGATCAAACGCATCATCCGCTACATTGCCGAACACATGCCCGAACTGGTGTACAACCAACCCCCCGATCCCCATCAGGTTCAGCAGGAATACGGAGGCTGACACGCCGATATTTTGCTCGTGCACCCACGATTTCACCCACCGAGCAGATGCATAGGATTACTTAGACGAACTGCCAGACCGACAACGCCCTTGTCGGTTCATTGTCCAGCAAGGAGCTCTCGAGCCATGAGCGCAACTGCCGAAGCTATGACGAAGGCAAGCCTGAGCAAGCAGCGGCACATCGAAGAAAGGCCCGAGGTGGTAGTACGCTTCGCCGGCGATTCGGGCGATGGTATGCAGCTGGCCGGGACACAGTTCAGCAATGCCTCTGCGGTGTTCGGCAACGACATCAGCACGCTGCCCGATTTTCCCGCGGAAATTCGCGCGCCGGCAGGTTCGTTGGCGGGCGTCAGTGGCTATCAGATACATTTCAGCAGTTACGACATTTACACGCCCGGCGACCGCGTCAATGCGCTCGTGGCCATGAATCCCGCCGCGCTCAAAACCAACATTAAAGACCTCGAAGAGGGCGGTATTCTCATCGTCAATTCCGATGCATTCACCACCAGCGATCTGCAGAAGGCGGGATATAAGACCAATCCCCTGGAAGACGGGAGCTTGAAAAAGTATCGCTTGGTAGCTGTGCCTATTACTAAGCTCAATCGGGAAGCACTGAGCGATTTGAAGCTGAGTCCCCGCGAAGTGGATCGTTGCCGCAATTTCTTCGTCCTGGGTTTGGTGTATTGGCTCTATGAGCGGCCACTCGAACCAACGCTGCGCTGGATCAAGGAGAAGTTTGCCCGCAATCCCGCCGTGATGGAAGCGAATATCCGAGCCTTGAAGGCGGGCTACAGCTACGGCGAAACCTTGGAGGAACTGCCTGTTCAATATCGCGTCCCCAAAGCGAAAATCGCTCCAGGGCGCTACCGCAAGATCACCGGCAACGAGGCAACCGCTCTGGGGTTGGTCACCGCAGGGCAATTGGCGGGCAAGACTCTGGTCTATTGCAGCTATCCTATCACTCCCGCCAGCGACATTCTGCACACCTTGGCCGAGATGCGCCGTTATGGCGTGGTTACCATTCAAGCCGAAGATGAAATAGCGGCCATCGGCGCGGCGATTGGCGCTTCCTTCGGTGGGGCACTGGGCGTGACCGGCACGAGCGGGCCTGGGGTGTGCCTCAAATCCGAGGCCATCAACCTCGCGGTCATGGCGGAACTGCCCGTAGTGATCATTGACGTGCAGCGTGCCGGCCCGAGCACGGGCATGCCGACGAAGACAGAACAGGCCGACTTACTGCAGGCGCTCTTTGGCCGTAACGGCGAATCGCCCGTGGTGGTATTAGCGCCCGCTTCACCGGCCGAATGCTTCACTCTGATCATCGAAGCCATTCGCCTGGCCGTCAGTTATATGACGCCCGTGTTCTTCATGTCGGACGGATACCTGGCCAACTCCGCCGAGCCTTGGCCGATTCCGAAGGTGGAAGAGTTGCCCAAAATTGAAATCAAGCATCCGACGGAGCCCAACGAAGACGGCCAATTTATGCCGTATAAACGCGATCATCGTCTGGTGCGCCCCTGGGCGTTGCCCGGCACGCCCGGCTTAGAACATCGCATCGGTGGTTTGGAAAAAGAAGACGTGACCGGCAATGTCAGTTATGATCCGCTCAATCATGAGCACATGGTGCGCACACGGGCTCAGAAGGTGGCCAACATTGCGGACGAAATTCCGCCTCTCAGTGTGCTCGGCCCGGAAACCGGCGATTTGCTCGTGATCAGTTGGGGCAGCACCTACGGAGCGATCGTAGCGGCCGTCGAACGCGCTCAACGCAAAGGCTTGAGCGTGGCCTGTGCGCAGTTGCGCTATCTCAATCCGATGCCCAAAAACACGGGCGAGGTCTTGCGCCGTTACAAGCGGGTGCTCGTCCCTGAACTGAATCTTGGCCATCTGCGGCTGCTGCTTCAAGGACGCTACCTGGTGGAATGTGTCGGACTCAACAAAGTCCAGGGCCGACCTTTCCTGGTCAGCGAAATCGAGGAAAAAATTCACCAACTGCTTCAGGTGTAAATCTTGCTTGCCGCTCACGCCCGGAGGCGACGACTTCGGGCGTGCTTGCTCCCTATGAGGATAGCCATGCCTGCTGCAACGCTACCAACCCTCACGCCGAAAGATTTTGCCAGTGACCAGGACGTGCGCTGGTGCCCCGGCTGCGGAGATTATTCCATTCTGGCGCAGATGAAAAAGGTCTGCGCTTCTCTCGGCATCCCCCGCGAAAAATTCGTGTTTATCTCCGGCATCGGGTGCTCCAGTCGTTTCCCGTATTACATGAATACCTACGGCTTCCATACCATCCACGGACGCGCTCCCACCTTTGCGACAGGTTTGAAGGTAGCCCGTCCCGATCTGCTCGTTTGGGTGATCACAGGAGACGGCGACGGTTTGTCCATTGGCGGCAATCACTTACTGCACGCCCTGCGCCGCAATGTGGATATCAAGATCGTATTGTTCAACAACGAGATCTACGGCCTCACCAAAGGACAGTACTCTCCGACTTCGCGTCTGGGCACGCGCACCAAATCCAGCCCACTGGGTTCCATCGAAAACCCTATCCGCCCAATCACTATTGCCCTGGCCGCCGAAGCTACCTTCGTCGCCCGCACGATTGATGTGGATGTCAACCACTTGACTGAGACACTTCGCCGCGCTGCGTTTCATAAGGGGTCAGCTTTCGTCGAGGTCTATCAGAACTGCAAGGTCTTCAATGACGGCGTGTTTGAATACACGACAGATAAAGAAGTGAAGTCGGAGAACGTGCTTTATCTGGAACAGGGCAAGCCTCTGATTTTCGGCAAAAATCGCGATAAGGGCATCCGCCTGAATGGCCTGGAACCGGAAGTCGTGGAACTCGGTAAAGGGGTGAGCGTGGACGACTTGATCATCCACGACGAAAAGGCGGCCGAACCCACGCTCGCTTTTGTTCTGAGCCGCATGTATCATCCGCAATTTCCTGAACCCGTAGGAGTCTTCCGCGCCATCGAAAGACCGACCTTCGAGGACTTGCTCAACCGCCAAGTGGAGGACGCGATCAAGGCCAAGGGTCGAGGCAAGCTCGAAGAGCTCTTTCAGAGCGAAGACATTTGGGTGGTCGAGGAAGCCGAGGCTAACGGTCCGGCTGCCCTGGATTGATTTGTCGCTTGCTTCAATCGAGCGGCACTGCCTTTCCGCTTGGAAAAGTCCAGGCGTATGGTCGCGGATTGAGCCGGAGCACTAAGGTTGCGCGAAAATCGGCAGCTGGTGTGTCCAGGGGCGAAAAGTCAGCGGGGCGAACGCACTTCAGGGAGAATCGAGAGATGATTTGTCCCGTATGCGGTGCCGACAACCTGCCGGGCGAAGAAGTGTGTGTATCCTGTTGGCAACCGTTGACGCAGCTCGATGAGCCGCAGCCGCAGGACGACCTCAGTGAAGCCTTGATGCACACCGAGGTGCGGGAATTGCGCCCGCAGAAACCCATCACCGTTTTGCCCACGACTACGGTTCGCGAAGCCATCCGCCTCATGGTGGATTACAGCATTGGTGCCGTGCTGGTCGTGAACGAACAGGGGCACCTGGCAGGCATTTTCAGCGAGCGGGATCTTCTGATGCGAGTGGTCGGCCTGCACGAGCAGTTTGAGAATCTCCCGGTCAGCTGGTTCATGACGCCGAAACCCGAAGTCGTGAAGCCGGACCACCCGGTGCTGTTCGCGGTGCACCAGATGGATGCCGGCGATTACCGTCACCTGCCCGTGGTGCGCGACCGCAAACCCCTGGGAATGATCTCAGCCCGCGACATCCTGCGCTTCGTCGCCAACTATGTCTAGCGCCACCATGTCCGAGACAGCTGACCAATTTGTCGTTTGGCCTCCGATGGCGCAGCGTCTCCTGGTAGAAAATCTGGCCAGCGGTGTGCACCGGGTGCTGGCCGCATGTGGCCCCTATCGTCTGATTCACGTGGTCAATGCCGCGACCGTGGAAGAGCCTGTCGGGGTGACTTTTCTTGCGCATGCCGCTGCCGAGGATTTTCCCGTTTGGCAAAGCCCAGACAAGGCTCGTTCTGATCTGCCCACAGAGGTAGTGAATAGCGCAGCGTTAGCACTGGGCCCCATGTATCGCGAAGCCGATGGGTCCTGGCTGCCTTTGGCAGGCCTCCCGGCAACGTGGTTCGATGCCACGCTTGAAACGCTGCAAGAGAGCGGCGAATCCTTGTCCTGGGCCGCGGAGTCGAAAGTTTACGGCGGGCCGATATTGCTCGAATCCTTCACGCTCACTCCGCAAGCCCTCGATTATTCCTGCGCCCTGCGCTGGACGATTCCCGGTTTCGCTGTGCAACTGCCGCTCTGGCTCACCGATGGTCAGCGCAGCGCTCGGCCACAATTCCAGGGTCCTGAGTTACGCGTGCACACCTCGGTGTGGATGCTGGTCGCGGCATGCCTGGAGCCCGAGGACGCTTCGTGGTCGTTGGAAACCTCAGGTGTCCCGCGGGGCACGGTGCAGTACGCCCGCGCGCTGCTGCAGTCGCGGGCCGCAGTCCATTATCGCGTGCGCCTCCGAGTAACCTGTCCCTGAGAGTTTATTGCCAACCCAGCTTTTTCCGTTAGTTGGAAAGTCCGCCCGCGTTATCGTGGACCGATTTTTCATCCTGGCTGGATTCACGGTTCGGCAGGATGGTCATCGGCTCTTGGTCGCTCCTGATTCGTCTTATCCGCTATCAGCTTCCCTGGTCATTTGTGGTTCTGGGGCACAACAGGTTCCGCAACTTCCGACCAGGCGTTTGACCTTCTGCGTCGGAATTTGAACTGGGGCTACAATGAATAGAGCCGGTGCATCAGAATCTTGGAGTCTCGGGACAACCTCAGGCAGAACACCATGCCACGCGAGTTGATTCTGGGAACGGCGGGGCACATTGACCACGGCAAGACCTCGCTGATCAAAGCACTGACGGGCATTGATTGCGACCGTCTGCCCGAAGAAAAAGCGCGCGGCATCACCATTGACATCGGCTTTGCCCATCTGGAGTTGGGGGAGTATCGCCTGGGCATTGTAGATGTGCCTGGACACGAGCGGTTTATCAAGAACATGCTCGCCGGAGCCACCGGGGTTGACCTGGCCCTACTGGTAGTAGCGGCGGATGATTCCGTCATGCCTCAGACGCGGGAACATCTGGAGATTCTGCAGCTCTTGGGGCTGAAACATGGCGTCCTCGCCATCACTAAGGCCGACTTAGCGGATAGCGCCACGCGCGATTTAGTCGCCCTGGAAGTACGCGAACTGGTGCACGGCACCTTCCTGGAAAATGCCCCCCTGGTGTTTACTTCAGTGCGTACGGGAGAAGGTCTGGAGCAGCTGAAACAAGCCTTGCGCCAGGTTTGTGCGGCTGTGCAGGAGCGCCATGGAGAGGACATATTTCGCCTGGCGATCGATCGCTCTTTCGCCGTGGCAGGCCACGGCACAGTGGTAACTGGTTCGGTGACCAGCGGGCGCTTGCGCGTCGGCGAGGAAGTGGAATGGTTGCCCGTTGGTGAAAAGTTACGGGTGCGCGGGCTCCACCATCACGATCAGCCCGTGGAAGAAGTCCACCGCGGCATGCGGGCCGCCATCAATTTAGCGGGCGTTAAGCATGAGCAGATTCAGCGCGGTCAGGAGTTGGCTACTCCAGGGTTCTTGAGGCCGACCCGCATCCTCACCGTGCGGTTGCATGCTTTGCCCGACATTCCTCATCCGATCAAACATCGAGCCGAAGTGCGTGTGCACCTGGGTACTGCCGAGATCATCGGCGTGTTGTCCCTGCTCGATTGCGACCGCTTATCCGCAGGACAATGGTGCTTGGCCCAAGTCTTTCTGCGGGAGCCCACCGTAGCGCGGTGGGGCCAACCGTTGGTCCTGCGCGATCCTTCGGCCACGCACACCTTGGGTGGCGGCCAAGTATTACAACCCGTCGCCCAGAAACTGCGCCGCAGCCGACTCGATACCCTCGAACGCCTGGAAACGCTGTGGCAGGGTGATGCCGACGAGCGCGCCGACGTAGTGGCTTGGTTTGCCAGTTGGTCGGGAATTCGCCCCACCGAATTGGTGCAGCTGGCGGGCCTGACCTTGGACCAAGTGGAACCCACGGTCGCACGTTTGTTAGCTCGGGGCCGACTTATTCAGCTGCCTTCAGGTTCGGGCAAATCCGTTTTGCTCCACTGCGAGGTTTTCGAGGAGTTAGCGCAACGTCTCCTAGCCGTGCTTGACCGCTGGCACAGGGAACATCCCCTGGTGGCAACGCACGACCGCAGTAAATTGGAGGCGCAGCTCAGCTACGTCGGCGACGAGGCCCTGGTGCATGCCGTGACCGAAACGCTGTTAGTTCGCGGTCAACTGGTGGGTGACGCGCGTCGCTTGGCACGCGCCGATTTCAAACCGAAATTATCCGCGGCGCAACGCAAGCTCAAGGAGCGTATTGTGCAAGCCTATCGCGAGGCACGGTTCCAGCCGCCGCTGCTGAGCGATTTTGTCCAGGAAGCTGGAGGTCAGGCCGGTGCATTGAAAGACCTCTTTGAAGTGTGCGTCGCCGAGGGGGAATTAGTCCACATCGCCGATGAACTCTATCTGCACACGGAACACGAACAGGCGATGCGGCAACTGTTGCGCGAAAAACTGCAGCAAGGTCGAGGGTTGACCGTTGCGGAAATTCGGGATCTGTTGCAAACGACGCGGAAGTTCGCCGTTCCCTTGTGCGAGTACCTCGACCGCCAGGGCTTTACGCGCCGCGAAGGCGACTTACGCTTCCTGGCGGATACTCCCGCAGCCGCTTCCCAATCAACCCGATAAGGCCCCATGCAAGACAAGCCAACCGCTATGACCAATAATCCGTACCGCCAACTTCCTGCCATTCACGAGGTGCTCAGTTGGCCCGAAGTGCAACCGCTGTTGCGTGAACACGTGGCCGATCTGGTCACAGAAGCGGTGCGTCAGGAAATTGCGGCTTTGCGAGCCCGCATCCGTCAAGGCGAGGTGCTGCACTGGGATACGGAGAGGCCCGCGTTGACGCAGCGCATCCAACACCGTCTACAACAGGCCGACCGCCCTCTTCTACGTCCCGTGATCAACGCCACAGGCATCCTGCTGCACACCAACCTGGGTCGTGCACCCTTAGCGTCAAGCGCCGTCGAAGCGGTCTGTGAGGCGGCTCGGGGTTACGTCAACCTCGAAATGGACTTGGTCACGGGCGAACGCTCAAGTCGGCAAGAGATAGTGCGGCACTGGCTCACGCAGTTGCTCCGCGCCGAATCGGCCACCGCCGTCAATAACAATGCTGCCGCGACCGTGCTGGTGCTGCGTGCCCTGGCTCAGGGACGCGAGGTCATCGTGTCGCGCGGGGAATTAGTAGAAATCGGGGGCAGTTTCCGCTTGCCAGAAATCATGCAAGCCAGCGGCGCCAGCCTGCGGGAAGTCGGCACTACCAACATCACGCGCCTTCAGGATTACGCCCAGGCCATCACGCCGCAAACCGCCCTCATTCTTCGCGTCCATCGCAGTAACTTCGTCATTCGGGGACATACTGACCAACCTAGCCTGGCGCAACTCATCCAGCTCGCGCACCAGCATGGACTTTGGCTGATTGATGACATTGGCAGCGGCGCGTTGTTCGATTATGCGCGCTGGGGCTTTCGGGACGAGCCTTCGCCGGTGGAGAGTTTGCAACTGGGCGCGGACCTTGTGTTATTCAGTGGCGATAAACTTTTGGGCGGCCCCCAAGCGGGGATTATTGCGGGTCGGCGGGAACTGGTGCAGCGCATCGAAAAAGACCCGCTGATGCGCGCCTTTCGTCTGGACAAAATGACCCTGGCGGCGCTCGAAGCCACGCTCCGCTTGTACCTCGACCCAGAGCGGGCGCTTCAGGAAATTCCTCTGCTGCGTTTACTCAACCAGTCGTTAGACGAACTGCGCCGTCGGGCCGTGGCCGTGGCAGATCAGTTACGTGCTGCCATTACCGTGCTCACCCACATCGAGGTTCGCGAAGACCGTGTGGCAGTGGGAGGCGGTTCGCTCCCGGAGCAAACCCTGCCCACCGTGGTCATCGCCCTGAAATCAAGCCAGAGGACTGACGCTCAACTGGCCCAACGAATGCGCACCGCTCAGCCTCCAGTCATTCCGCGCATTCAGGACGGTTTCGTCTTGCTCGACCTCCGCAGCGTTTTTCCTGACCAGGATGCCGCACTGGCTCAGGCGGTAATTCAGGCTTGCTTCTCTGATCCTGAGCACCTGCGCGTTGTCCAGGCTCAGGGATAACCAGCGCCAATTGCACGAGCGGACAGCGACAAAACCAGCTTTGGACGATCTTGAGGCTATTCTGTTACCGTGGCGCTGGCGGGAAGGGAGCTATCCCCATTGAAAAGTTCTGCACTGAGAAACGACTAAGTGAGCCAATACCTCCCAAAAAGGTTTAGCCAAGAAGGCAACGGCTCATTCCACAGCCTGAATGGACTGGGGTTAGCCGCTGCGCAGGAAGAGTGTGAATCCTCCGTTTCATTCCGTGCAGTTTTGGCCCTGCGGTAGAAATCCCCTCTAGACATCCGCAGGTCAGTCTGCATATCATTTGATGTATTCCTGCCGCTATGCCACGTTGCCTTTCGCTTCGGCTCGTGAAACCGCGCTGACTGTCAGAGAATCCGCCCTAACACCCCTTTCAGGAGACCCGCCGATGACGAACTCACCACGCTGCCTGCTCGGGGCGATTGCTTGCGCTTCCGTAGCGGTGAGTCTGTTTTTCGTCCCTTCAGATTTTGCCAGTCAGAAGCCCGACTTAGGCTCTGCGCAACCGTTCGATTGGCCGCAATGGCGTGGCCCGGAACGTAACGGTAAATCGCGCGAGACGGGTTTCCTGCGTGCTTGGCCTAAGGATGGACCTCGCCTGGTCTGGAAAGCCAGCGGAGCCGGTCGGGGCTACAGCGGGCCTAGTGTCAGTCGCGGGCGCTTGTTGACCATGGGCAACCTCGGCACTGGTAGAGAGGAGAGGGAATATGTCCTTTGTTACGACGCGACCACCGGTCAACAGTTATGGCGCGTAGTCAACGGACCGGCGTATCACAACAGTTACGGTGATGGACCACGGTGCACACCGACGATTGACGGCGATCTGGTCTATGCCCTGGGCGCACAGGGTGAGCTTGCCTGTTTGCGTCTGAGCGATGGCAGCACTGTCTGGCGCAAGAATATCCTGAAGGAATACGACTCGTATAACATCGGCTGGGGGATCAGCGAATCTCCGCTGGTGGTCGGGGACTGGCTCATCGTTACTCCGGGGGGTAACAAGGCCACTATGGTGGCTCTGGACAAACGTACCGGTCAGACCGTTTGGACTAGCAAAGACCCCGCCATGCAGGGACGTGAGCCTCCAGGCTATGCTTCGCCCATTCTGTTTCGCGTTGGGAACACCGAGCAGTTGGCCACTTTCACCGGTCGCGGCGCCTACGCTTGTCGCTTGCGCGATGGCCAATTCCTATGGCGTTACGATAAAGTGGCGAACTCTACCGCCAACATTGCCACCCCGGTCTTTCACGAGAATTCCATTTTCTACAGCTCCGACTACGGCACCGGCTGCGCGTTATTGCGCCTGACGCCGGACGGTCGCGCCGAGGAGGTCTATTTCAACAAGAACTTCAAAAACCACCACGGCGGTTTCGTTCTCGTAGATGGTTACATCTATGGTTACGACAGCAGTGTGCTTACCTGTCTGCGATGGAACACAGGGCAGGTGATGTGGAAGGATCGCAGTGTTGGCAAAGGTTCGTTGGTCTATGCGGACGGCCTGTTGTTTGTCCTGAGCGAAACTGGCGTAGTGGCTCTGGTTGAAGCCACGCCCAAGCACTACCGGGAACTGGCCCGTTTCAAACTTCCCCAACGAAGCGACCGTCCGAGCTGGCCTCATCCAATACTGGCGAATGGCCATCTCTTCATCCGCGATCAGGACACAATTTTCTGCTTCGCCGTCAAATAGCCAACGGCATGCGTCGCGGCACAAGCGGTTTCAGAAAATTGACCTGCTGGGTGACTCCCGCCTGGAATATCGTTAGGAAAACCTTGGTGGAGCAATACTATATCACGTCTTCCCAGCCCTGAGCTAAGCAGAAAACGAACCGACCTCTTCCCGCCAAGGAATTACACTCACGCCGATCCTAACTTCGATCTAAGCTCATGTTAGCTTTCTAAGCCTGCACGATCGGCTAAGATCATGTCCTGAGCGGAACTGCTAAGGTTTTTCTAAGCATATGCTAAGGTTCTAAGCTGCCACAGTTTGCGGCATTGAACAAACCGCTGGTGTCTTGACCGCAGTGGCCATAGTCAAAAGATAAGGTGCCAAGATCCCGTGGCGTTGCTGTTGAACCTGACGAAAGCCTGCGGTGTGACACAGATGGCGGAATCGCTGAGCCGAACAATGATGCACGCCACCTTCAATCCATGTCACACATATGTCATAAATGAGCCAGCCCCACCAGCCATCCCGATCACCATCCACTAATAACAGCCGAC
>JANWVZ010000117.1 GCA_025056555.1 Gemmatales bacterium
AACCGCGGGGAACAAGTTTACCTTAGTAAACCGAGGATCGGACTTGGCGAGGCTTTGCTGGAAGGCACCGGGTCCGAGTTGAGATGGTGCTAAGCGCCGGCAGCTTCCGTCCTCATGTGGGTCGTGGTCTGATTTTGCAAGACAGCATGTATTTCGGCCGGCAGGAGGGTGTCCATAATGGCGTTGTTGCGGAGCCACATTTTCTCGAGAATCTGGGGACGCAGTTTGAGGAACACCTCGGCGAGCTGGGGATCGAACTGTGTCCCCGCGTGTTTGCGGATTTGCTGAAAGGCCAAATCGGGCGGCATTCCCGGTCGGTAAGGACGATTGGAAGTCATGGCGTCGAAGGCGTCGGCCAAGGCGACGATTCGCGGCAATAGGTCAATTTCTTCGCCCTTCAGGCCGTCCGGATAACCTGTGCCGTCCCAACGTTCGTGATGGTGTCGCACAATCGGAATATAAGGTTTGAGATCGGGCAGCGTTTCCAGAATCGCCGTCCCTTTGACAGTGTGCGACTTCATGATTTCAAACTCTTCCGGCGTCAATGGGCCAGCTTTGCGCAAGATGTGATCGTCAATACCGATCTTGCCGATGTCGTGAAGGGGTGTACCGATTTCGAGAATCCGACGTTTCTCGGGAGTCAACTGCAAAGCGTCGGCCAACATCAGGGCGTATTCGGTAACGCGGAGAGTATGTCCCCCCGTATAGGGATCGCGCATTTCAACGGCTTGAGCCAGAGCCGTCACTGTTTGCACGAACATCTCGCGCTGTTTTTCCAGGAGTTGGGCACACTCGATGCTGGCGGAAACGGTGGCGGCCAGGGCATCGGCCAGGCGCAGGTCTTCATCAGTAAAGGGCTGCTGACTGAAATGGCGGTCCAGATGCAACACGCCGAGTTTCTTCCGTGGCGAACGTAACACCGCGCAAATAATGGAGGACATCGCTCCTTCCATGATGCTCGAGCTGGCCTGCAACTCACCCAGGATTCGCGCATCGCGACACAACAGCGACTCGCCCTGCTGAAAACACCGTTGCGCCAAACTACTGCTATACCAGGCACGACTGGAGAGTTCGCGTTCGCCCGTGGAGACGGCTTTGATCACCAGCCGGCATTCTTTGTCGTCCCAGAGCACAATAGCCGCCCGTTGTGCATCCAGAGCACGCACAGCGTCTTCGAGAATGGCCCGCAGCAGATTTTCTGGCGATTCAATGCGAGTCAGATGGTAGCTGGCGCGAAGCAGGGTGAGGAAGCGATCCCCAGCTTTCGGCTTATCTGACCAGGAGTTGGCCAGGACTTGTAAGGCCTGGTCCCAGGTGCGTTGGGTGCTGGATTCGACCAGAAGGTTCTTGGACGGAGTTTCCACAGGAAACCGTGGGGTGTCTTCCTCAACGAGCACAGCCAGGAAGAGAACGTTACCACACTGCAGGAGGTCACGGGGTCGGAGTTTGCGTTCGACCATGCCGACGCGCACACCGTTCAGATAGGTTCCGTTGGTGCTGCCCAGATCGCGAACCATCCAACCCTGATTGGTGTAATGAATCTCAGCATGGCGTCGGCTCACGGAGGGATCGTTGATGACGACCTCCTGGCCTTCGAGCCGGCCGACGCGCAGCGTCTCCGTACTCTCCCAGAATTGCCCTTCCCATTGGGGACTGACGGCCTTCAGGCGAATCCGCGGCACTTTCCGTCTCCTCCCAAGGTGCGACAAACATCGCTCGAAGCAGTGCTCGCTTCAGCGGTCTTGGCTGGCTTCGATTCGCATTCGAGTCGTAAGGAAGCACCTGCTCAAGTCCATAGCCCATGCAACTATAGCTCACAATTTTGCGGACGCATTGTTCCGCTTGATAAACTGCGCAACGTCGGTGCTATTGTTACGCCTGGCGGGAAAAACTTACGGGCACCAAGAAAAACTCTGCAGATGGCTTGACGGCAGGTAATCGTTGGGCAGACTTGAATGCACTCCCTCAGCAATGCCTTCTTGCAGGAACAGCTAACTATGAAACGAATGATGGTAGTGGTACTGGCGGCGGGTCTGGGCAGCGGTTGTGCCAGCTGTCCGACACATCCGTGGCTGAGTCGGCTCTGGCGACGCGATTGTCCGCCGGAGATTGAAGCGGCACCTGCTACGTCGCTACTCGTGCCTGCTCCGGCTGTCCCGGAAAGTCAGTTACCACCGCCCAGGATTTCCGAAATGATGCCTACGCCACGGCTTGCCCCGGAACAACCAGCCCCGCCTCATCAACGTTCCCCGTGAGCGCGGTGGCGAGCTACACAAAGGTCACGCCGGCCTCGCCCTGTCGCACTTCCCCGATAATGTATGTGGGCACGCGGTCTTCCAGCAACTGCCGTTGAATGCTCTCTGCGTAATACGGGCTGACAATCATAACGAAACCGATGCCCCGATTAAAGACGCGGTCCATCTCCGCGTCGGGAATGTTGCCCAGATGCTGTAACCAGGCGAAGATTGGCGGCTCCGGCCAGCTGCTGCGCCGAATCACCACCTGACAATGCGGCGGTAAGACGCGCGGAATGTTGTCCACCAGACCGCCACCCGTTATGTGGGCCATTCCCCGGATGACCCGCTTGACCTGATAGTATTGCAGCACGCGTTTGACAGGGCGAACGTAAATCCGCGTCGGCTCCAATAATGCCTGACCTACGGTCATACGCAGCTCCGGCACATATTGATCCACCCGAAGCTGCGCATGCTCAAAAATCACTTTCCGCGCCAGGCTGTAACCGTTGGAATGCAGCCCTGTGCTGGCTAAGCCCAGCACCAGGTCGCCAGGACGGATACTCTTGCCGTTGACGATACGATGCCGCTCGACCACGCCAACACAGAAGCCTGCCAGATCGTATTCGCCCGGCTGATAAAAATCTGGCAAAATGGCGGTTTCCCCTCCCACTAACGCGCACTCCGCTTCCATACAGCCGTCGCTGATCCCTTTCACGATTTCCCGGGCTAATTCCGGATCGTCCCGCTGCATCGCCAAGTAATCCAGGAAGAACAGCGGTTCGCCGCCGGTGCACAAGCAATCATTGACCGACATGGCCACCAAGTCTATACCGACAGTGTCGTGTTTATTCATCATCATGGCCACCTTAAGCTTAGTGCCGACACCGTCCGTGCAGGCGACCAGCACAGGATGGCGATAATTTCGGGCGAACAGGCGCGCGTTGTAATCGAGGCTGAATAAACTGGCAAAGCCACCAAAGCCGTCCAAAACCCTCGGCGTATGCGTGCGCACCGCCAGAGGCCGCAGTCGCTCCAGCGTTTGCTCATAAATGTCCAAATCCAGCCCGGCGTCGCGGTAAGTTAGACCAGGTTTGCCAGACATAGCCCTTGTCCGTCGTCCAAGCGGGGTCACGATTGGTGTTGCGATTATCGGAGTTCCAGGCCGTCGGGACAAACAACCCTGGCGTCGAGTTTCTCCATGTCCTGATCGGCTGTCGTCATCATTGTCCTTTTAGGCAGCCGGTCAGGTTTGGCCTCCTCGCCGCACATGAAACCGTACATGGCCATGGCATGGCCTCCTCTAGTCAATCGGGCCGACCGGGAAGCATTCCCGCACAATTCAGTCCCAGCCGCTCGCGCACCCGCTGCTGCATAATCGGAATGAGATCCTGCGGAAGAAATCGCGTGAGATCCCCTCCAAAGGCTGCGATTTGGCGAATCAGTGAACTGCTCAGGTGGGAGTACTCGACCTTAGCCATAAGAAATACCGTTTCGATGTCTGGATCGAGGGTCTGATTAGTGAGCGACATGCTGAATTCATATTCCATATCGCTGACGGTGCGCAGACCACGGAGCATGACCCCGGCCCCTACTGAACGCACAAAGCGGACGGCCAAGCCATTGAATGAACGCACCTCAACGTTGGCAAAACGGCGACATACGATTTCCAACATCTCCATGCGCTCTTCTGTAGTGAAGAATGGTGCCTTTTCGGGGTTGACACCGACTCCCACGATCAGACGTCGGAAGATGCGACTGCCTCGCTCTATGATATCGAGATGTCCCAGGTGAACGGGATCGAAAGTGCCCGTATAGACGGCTATCTGAGGATCGGCCTGGTTCATGCGTAGCTCCTTGTGATGCTTCCCTAAAACAACTCGGCCGGCGACTGTCGGCCTCTTATTCAACGTATCGCCAAAGGCAGTCAATCCAAGCGACCGTTGAGCGTCGCCACCCTACGTGTCGGCTCGTTGCAGGAACTCGATCAGGCGCGTCAGCTCTTCAGAATTGTTGTACGCATGAGGACTGATACGCAGCCTGCCGGCGCGGTGATTGATGATCATACCAGCTTGGCGAGCCTGACGCACCAGCTGGCGTGCTGTCTGATGCCGAGGAACGACCGATACGATGCCGGATTTCTCCTGGGCCAGCCGACTGCTGTAGATTTGCCAACCGCCTGACTCCAGCAGTTGGCATAATTCATCGGTCAAGGCTTCGATGCGCTGCCAGACCTGGGGAATGCCCAGCTGGAGCAATAGCCGTAGTGCCGCTCCGAACGCCAACAGGATACCCGCGCTCAAGGTGCCATTTTCCCAGCGTAGTGCCGAGGGTTTAAGCCGGAAGTCGAGGGTAGTGAAATCCCAGTGGCGAACGACACTTTTCCAACCGACGCTCACCGGATGCAGGAAGTCCCACCAATCCGAGCGCACGTAAAAGATACCAGCACCAACTGGTCCGAGCAGCCATTTGTGGCTGCCAGCTGAGAGGAAATCTATGGGAATCTCACGTACACTCAATGGAATTGCTCCCAACCCCTGAATTGCATCCACGAAAACCTGGACGCCCCGGGCATGACAGAGTTCCACCACATCAGCCAGCGGTACACGAAAACCAGTAGCGAATTCGACAAAACTCACCGCGACCAGCCGCGTGCGGCCGTCCATTGCCGCGCGGAGATCATCCACCAGGACTCGCCCTGATCGACTCGGCACTAGCCGTACCTCCACCCCGCGACAGGCCAAGTTTTGCCACGGATAAACGTTGGACGGATATTCATCGGCAGGAACCACGACATTATCGCCGGGTTGCCAGGGAAAACCCTCGGCCACGAAACCAATACCCTCGGACGTGTTCTTAACAAAAGCAATGCACTCCGGGGAGGTATCCAGCAGCTGGGCAGCAGCCGTTCGAACGTTCTCAATTTCGCTTTCCCAGGTTGGCTCATTCACTTCGCCGTTGTACAGAACGTCCTCCACCCAGGCAGTTAACGCGGCATGGGCTGAGCGACTGATCGGTGAAACTGCTGCGTGATCCAAGAACACCCATCGCTGCGTGACTGGAAACTCCTCGCGCAAACGCTGCCAATCTGGAGGCATGGACGGCGTCATCATTGTTGCCTGTCACAGCTCTTACTAAATTATCAAATACAATCCCGAAGCCGCGATATCCTCCCAAACCGCCCTGGCGTGTGTTTCATATGCCAATGAGATGAAAGGAATCTATCCGCCGGGATACGCTTCGACCAGCAGGCCGGTCCGCAGCCGCACAATGTGGGCGAGAGATTCTAATTCGGCATCATTCAGCGGCAGCGCTTCCGCTTCAGCAGGCGTGCGGGCTACGGTATAAACCTGCACCAATCGAATTTGCCCGCCCGCCTCAACTATTTCCCGTAAGCGCTGACAGTAGGCCTCGATTTCCCTGGCCTCCGGAGCTTGGCCACGCCAGCGTAAGAAAAGCGATTGAATGACAATAGGCCTGTGCTGCGCCGCCTGCTTGAGATTGTCCAGGACCCGCTCGAATGGGATGCTGGTACGCTCGATCTCGTGATAGTAATCGGTCGTACCGGCATCCAGTTTGGCCCAGATTTCTCCTTCGTTTTCATCGAGCAGGGACAACGCCTGCTGTACCTGCGGTCGGTGCAATAACGTAGCATTGGTCAGCAGCAATATCGGGATACCGTCGAGTTGGTGCTTACGTTTGACCTCAACAATCAGGCGGACGGCCTCCAGGAACTCGCGTGCCGCCGTCGGTTCGCCATCTCCGCTGATGGCTAAGTCGTTCCAACGCCGCAGATGAACAGGCGTGTGCCGAAAGCGCGGCAGCTCGAATACTGCACCGCTTCGGGCCAAGCCAATCATTTCTTCCAACTCCAGTCGCAGCCGCGTCAAATCAACTTCGCGAATCTGGGGAGGATTACGCCGGTCTACCTGGCAATAGACGCAATCGAAATTACATGCTTTGTCCGGATTCAGGTTGATGCCGACACTCAACCCTCGGCTGCGTCGCGAAATCACCGCATAGACGTAATGATTGTCCTCAAAACTACGGCGGTGATCGCGGAATAAATCCAGAATGGGTCGGGTAGCGCTCATGAATCCGATCTCAAAGTCTCGATCTGAGTGCGTTCATCCACCACAATGCTGCTCAGTTCTCCGTTGTCTTTCACGAAATGTATCGTTGGTGCGGAAAAAACGTCATCCGCAGCCCGCTCGGTGGACAATCCAACGACAAGGACTTGCGCTTCTCGAAAGATGCCCGTCACCGTGGTTGTCCAACAGTCTAATCCCACACGCACTGTTTGGGTAATGCGGACGCGCTGACCTGGACGCAGATGACGATAATCGGCAACGGGAACCCACGATTCACCAGTCGCGGAAGAAGCGGTGCTCATGGCCAGATTCAGGCTGCAGAGGATGCCGATTGGTCTTTAAGCGGTTCTTCGTCTTCCCAGGTGGCTGCTGTTTTTTCCCCGCGGACCAGTGCGATCCGCCCCGTGCGTGCCAACTCTAGAATGCCATAGGGTCGCATCAGCTCGATGAAGGCTTCAATCTTTGGTTCTGTACCGCTGATCTCGATCATGAGCACACGATGACCGATGTCCACCACTCGACCGCGGAAGGTCTCAACAATCTGAAAGATTTCGTGGCGTTTTTCTGGTGGCGCTTTGACTTTGATCAGCATCAGGTCGCGTTCGACGTAATTCTCACCACTGATATCAAGCACTTTGACCACGGTGATAAGCTTCTGCAACTGCTTGCGTACCTGTTCCAGTTCGGCATCGTCGCCCATGACCACGAAAGTCATTCGCGACAGGCTCGGATCTTCCGTCTCACTGACCGCCAGGCTGTCTATGTTAAAACCCCGCGAGGCCAGCATTCCGGAAATATGGGCCAGCACTCCCGGCTGATTCATCACCAGAGCCGAAAGTACGTGTCTTCGTATCGGTTTACCCTCGGTCATGGTTCGATAATTCTTTGCGCCCTGTCAGAGCACGCCGCCAGCATAGTTCCTGGAATCCACTGCGAGCCGGTTATGCATGGATCTCGGTGGTTCAACAGGTTAGAGCACGCCGGCAGCATAGTTCCTGGAATCCTCTCTGCCACCGGCATAATGCGGAATTTTCCTGTCACGCCATCTTAGACGGCTACATCATTGGATTCAATGGCATACAAACCCTTATAGTGCTCACTAAGAAGCGCCCTTTTCTCGCTTTTTTGAAGCTGCTTTACAAATGACACCTTATCCCTAACTGTTAGCGGCACTCGGTGAAGCACGCCTTGCGACATGGTGTCAATGCCGGTTTTTCGATATTCTTTTGATAAAGGCCGCCGCTTTGCTTCTCTTGCTATAGACCGTTTCGCTGCTGCGGGAAAATTGACAGCTTTCCAGTAACGACTTACACTACTTAAGAAGCAAGAGCCAATTCTCGGCCACCGTAGCCGGTTTTTGCATCACGACCACGATAAAAGTCGCCAGGAGAAAAGGCATGGCCCGCAGAGCTGCTCGTACAGAGTCACATCGGCAAGGCACGCATCCTGTGATCATCGTGTTTCTGGTATTCAGCATCCTCCTCTCGATAGTCCTGGGTGTGATGCTGTATCTGGAGAAAGACAAAACTAAACAAGCTCGCGATGCGGAACAACGTGCCCGGCAGGAGTTGAGTGAAGCCAATAAACGCATAGAAATGTTCGGTGTATGGTTATTACCAATAAGTCTGGCTTGGGTATATCCCGAGAACGAGGCCTTGAAAGACGGGGATTTTGCCGAGGCTTGCCGACGACTGGTTGAATATCTCAATACCCCCGAGGCAAATCGTCCCAAGGATCTGCCAGACACGTTTATCAAGACACTGGATTACATCCGAAAACCGGAAGTATTAGGCGATTATGGGATCATGCAGGGAGGGCGTCTGGAACCTTATAAGTCCAAGAACCAGGCGCCTTCACTTCCGCGGCGGCTGGAACAGGCTATGCAACATGCCGCCGATTTCAAACGCAAACTCGACGACCTGCAGGCCAAAGCTGACCGATTGCAGCAAGATTTCGATAACTATAAAGCTCAGTGGAATGAAAACCACCTTAACGCCGAATTAGCCAAACAACGCGATCAGTTTCAGAAAGAGTTGGCGAAAAAAGAGCAAGAATACGAAGCCCGTCTGAAAGGACTTCAAGCCAAGCTGCAGGCGCTCAATCAGGACATGGAAGCCCGTATCAAGAAGATCCTCGCTGCAGCAGACGAGGAAAAAAAGCAATTGTTGATGGAGATGCAGAAACGTCTGGCAGATGCTGAGGAAGAAGTGGCACGCGTTCGTGCTGCGGCGCGGCCTCGATTGGAACTGGCACGTTTGATTCAACCCAGTGGCCAAGTGGTGGCAGTGAACCCGGCCGGCGATTCCGTAATCATAAACCGCGGTCAAAGCCATCGGCTCCCTGAAGGCATCACATTCAGCGTTTATCCTCGCGGACCCGACGGCCGACTGGTGCCTAAAATCAAAGCCATGATCCAAGTGGTGCAAACGAGTCAAAATACCGCAATAGCGCGCGTCACTCGAATGGTCAAACCGGAAGAACTCCGCGACCCCGCTTGGGACGAATTTGACGAACGCTACTGGATTACCGACCCCAGCAAATTCGTGCTCCTTCGTGAGCCGATCCGTCCCGGTGATTTTATCTACAACAGCGCCTGGAAACCGAACGAACCAGTCCACTTGGCCCTGGCAGGACTGATTGACTTGGACGGCGACGGCCGAGATGACTCTGACACTTTCAAACTGCTGTTACGTGAACGTGGCGTCATAGTGGACCTGCACCTGCGTTATACCGAGGCTGGCTATGTTACAGAGGGCCAACTCGCTGAACGAACCGATATGCTCGTCGTAGGATTGAACCCCGGCGCACGCCCGATACGCAAGCCAGCGGAAGGTGAGGAAGGCAAACCGCTTCAGGAAAAAGACCCCTTCGAACTGTTGGAGGAGCAAGCCCGCCGACGAGGTATGGACATTGTCGGCGTCCGGCAATTCTTACTGCAAATGGGCTTTCTTGACCTTCGTGCATTGGTGCGTGGCGCCGCAACTCCTGAAAAACCATTGGCGCCAGGTAAGCCCGAAGCCAAGCCCGAAGGCCAACCGTGAGTTACTTGCTGGCCCTTCTTTCCGAAGGTAGGGTTGCTATCCACGGCACCCAGGACAAACCAAAACCATGAGAACGACCAAGAACAAATCTTCGCACCACTAGTTCGCTCTCTTTGTCGTGGTCAATCTATTTCACTTTCCGCATCGAATATTGCACACTTATCATAATCCTCGACCCAAATAAGCAGTAGCAATGTTGGTATAATGTTAATGTTATTTCGCACCGGGCTAACCTAAGTTGCATTACCATCACGCTGCTCGACCCCAATAAGAATTTGGATTTGGAGAATACCTGGTCCGACGGCAGTTGGATATATGACACGGAGCTCGACCCTCATGAGGGAGCATTTGTTGAAGCGGATTTAACTGAAAAATCCTATGTTGGATACATGTCGCGATGCTCGACCCTAATAATGAGGGAGTAGTTTAGTTACACGACCTGACAACTCTCCGCAAGTAAATGTTACGCTGATGCCCTGGATGCTACAAAGGCGCCACCGCATTTGATTCGATATTGCCGTGCGGCATAAGAGGGTCAGAGACCAAACAACCCGTGGATCACTCAGATGGACACAGGATTGGTATGATTAGAATAAGCTTCATACTGATGCTCAAATATGTTAGCTCCATTCATTATTTACCATGCTGTTTGTATGAATAACCGCTTGCCTAATCTTAGGATGTTAAGCTGTTACTAGTCGGCTCGTTTGTCAGCCAGCTCTTTGCTATAATAGAATCACTAGGTATATCAAGCTGAATATGCTTGAGGAATCAGTGAGAGAGGATTCGCTGACGACTGTTTTTGGATGAACCTAGGTCGTTTTTTAGCTCGCTTTTATGCAGATTAAGAGAGTTGTTGACTAACGCATGAGGGCGCCTTATATGGTCGCAGCTATCCAGATTTGCGATATGAGCTTTGCGCCTTGGCTAATCACACCGAGACATCGGCCAACTACTTCGCGACCATTGATTCAGGATATCTATGAAGTGGTGCATATCAGCTAATCACGCCGAGACGTCGGCCCACGGTGCGAAACGCCGCTGCCGCTCGTTCCAAATGCTCAGGTTCGTGAAGCGCCGACACTTGGATGCGAATCCGCGCTTGTCCTTGCGGTACGACAGGATAACTGAAACCGATGACGTAGATCCCCTCCTGGAGCAGTTCATCGGCCATCCGCACAGACAGCGCCGCGTCGCCAATCATGACGGGCAGGATTGGATGCTGGCCCGGTTTGAGCGTGAAGCCGGCTCGCGTGAGCGCTTCCCGCAGCCAGAGGGCATGTTGCTGCAGCCGCTGCCGCAAGCGAGCGCCTTCCTCGCTCGCCACAATTTGCAATGCCGCTAACGTGGCCGCGCACATGGCAGGCGGTAACGCGTTGGAAAACAGATATGGTCGTGAACGCTGACGGAGCCATTCGATAATTTCCCTTCTGCCCACGGTGAAGCCGCCGACTGCCCCGCCCAAGGCTTTGCCCAGCGTGCTGGTAAATACGTCAATGCGCTGATGCACGCCGTGGGCTTCGCCACTGCCCCGACCACGAGCGCCGAGCACGCCTGTGGCGTGACTGTCGTCCACCATCACCAATGCGTCATACTTATCCGCCAGTTCGCAGATCTCCGGTAAC
>JANWVZ010000118.1 GCA_025056555.1 Gemmatales bacterium
TGGCATGCGCCGCCATTGCAACCGAGCTTGCTGAAAATCGGCACAATATCGTGGACAAAATGGATCGGCGTCTCGCGTTCTGCTTCGCTGACCACCACTTGGATTCTCGCTACCTGACCTCCGACCTCCGCCACCACCTCCGTCGTGCCGTTGCCCACGCTTACTAATAGACCGCCTGCCTCCACTCGTGCCACTTCCGGGTTGGCCACCCGATAACTCGCTGTACAAGTCAAATCCCGCACGCCGCCGTTTGCGTAGTGCCCCGTTACTAACAACTGTCGCAACTGGTCCGCCCCACGGAAGGTTACTCGCTCAGGCTCCAGACTAATCGAGCGAAGCTCACCCTGACCCAGCGGGGGTGCGGCGCTTGCCTGCGCCCAAGCTGTCGCATGGGACGACGCCCCAGCCACCACCAGCACAAGCAAGCTCACCAATGCCAGCTGACGCACGAAGTTGAGCATGACTTCCCCCAGCGTTGGCAGTGTCCTTTCACGCTACCCAGAAGATCAATTTCTCACGTCCCCTTTCAATAACGCGCCCAAGCTGCCAGCCGATTGAGCTGACTCACGGTCAAATGCGTAAATGCCTCCTTTCAAGGGCAAGAACGCAGGAAACGCATGGGCTACGGGGCGCTTCATCGTCGGCTCATCATGCAGCCAACCCAGACGCCACAGCTTGACCGTGCCATCGAAACTCAGCGAGGCCAGCCACGTCTCGTCGGGTGACAAAGCCACGGCCAGCGCTTCAAAACCGACCTCGGCACGATGTCCCTGGAGCATGGCATATTCACGGCGCCGCTCCACGTCCCAGAAACGAATTGTCGTGTCTGCGCTGCCACTTATGAGAATCCGACCAGCCGCTGCCCAAGCAACGGAACTGACAGCGCGACCGTGTCCGTGCAACTTGGCCAGCACCCTCTCGCTCGCCACATCCCAAAGCACAATTTGCCCGGCTCTGCGAACTCGGGTATCGGCGGGCCCTGTCGCCAAGGCCACCGTTCGACCATCAGGAGCAAACGCCATGCTCCGCACCACATGGCCGTTCACCAGCAAAAACTGCGTCCGCGGTTCACCCTGCGCTCCATCCCAGACGGTTACCGTCTGGTCCAGACTGGCACTAAGCAAGAAGCGGCCATCGGGCGAATACGCCAAGGCCGTCACTCCTCGCGGATGGCCAAGCCTCGCCCAAACCAGCTTGCCCGTGCGCCAATCCCAAACTTCGACAACCCCCACACTGTCGCGGTTGCCTTTCCCCACAGCAAGCCAGCGACCGTCAGGGGAAAACGTCAGATATTTCGTGGTCCATCGTCTCTCGCCCCATTCCAACACTCGTAGCGTTTCTCCCGTGCTCGCATCATAAAGGCGGACATTTCCTGAATCGCCCGCGGCCAGCACCTGTCCATCGGGAGAGAACGCGACACTACGGTCCCCCGCTAATGCTCGAACCTCCCCGGGTTCAACGTGCCCCAGCCGAACGCCTAACCCATCACGCTGCCTCGTCGCCGCCGCCAGCCAACGACCATCTCGCGAAAACGTCACCGATACCGTATCGGTAAACTCGCGCACAAAGTGCGTCCATACTCTCCCTTCCCCGCCCAGGTATCGGGCTGTGTACACCTCCCCGTCGGCCACGGCCACGTATTGGCCCGCACCGACACGCACGGATTGGCCCGTCGCCGTGTAGGTGAATCGCGCCTCGCCGCGCACCACCATCAGCCCCACCGCTTCCGAAACGTGAAACACCGTTTGTTCCTGCTCGGCCACCGCTATCCCCAAGGGCGTTCGTACGGAAATCTGCCTCCGACGGATGAGCCGATCCACGGAAACCTCCAATTGCCCCTGCTCCAACACAAGCAACGGTCGGCCATGGCTCGTATCCGCATCGCTGGCCACGTATAGCACCGTATCGCCTCCCAATCTCATGTGCACCGCATCGGCGCGAAAATTGACCACCGCCTGACTTGCCGCGCCGCTCGTTGCAATACTTTGCCCAGGTAGCAGGAGTTGACCCGCCCGTATCGGGCGTCTTTCCTGCTGGGCCACCACGAACGCCTCGCCCTCTAACTCTGCCAACAGGGCGAACGCCTGCTCCTCTTCCGGTATGCTCGGCCCCAGCCGCAAATTCGTCCACAAGACCCAGGCAACCCACGTCAGCAGTGCAACACCTACCGCCAAGCCAGTCAGCCAGGCTGCCGATCGCGCCCACTGCGACCGCCCGACAGTACCAGCACCCGACGACCACTCTCGCGCCCTATCCGCGGCTGGCCTTACGGGTAAGGACAACCGTTGCTGCGCACGAAACGCCTCGACCAACACACCCGTCAATAAGAGTTCCTCGGCCAACTCGCGCCGTACTTCCACATCGCTCAGCCACTGTTTCAGCTCCGTCAGTTCCGCTTCGCTGATACTGCCCTCTTCCCAGCGCAGAAACAGCTCATGCCAACGTTTCATGGCAGTGCCTCCATCGCCTGGAGCTTGCGTTGGGCACATTTCAGCAAGGCTTGCCGAATCCGACACAACGCCATCTTCAGACTCTCCATCGAGCGCTGCAACCGCTCAGCCATCGCCGCGAACGATAAGCCCTCTTCGTATTTCATCTGCACCAACTGCTTAGCCTTCTGCGGTAATTGTTCAATGCATTCCATCAGGGCGCGCTGCTTCTCCAGCCATTTATCAGGCTGTTCATTGAGCGCCTGCTCGACCAAATCCAGAAGCTCGCTATCTACCACGACTTTCCGCGTTCTTTTCTCGCGCCAATAGTGCAGAATCAAGTTTTTGGCCACACCACGGCACCACTTGGTCAAATCGGTGATCACTTCGCCCCGCTCACTTGCCTCCTGCAAGCGCAACCACACCTCCTGAAAAATGTCCTCCGCAGCCGTGAGGTTCCTCACCATGCTGTAAATGAATCCAAGCAGAGCATGGCGCTCTGCCATAAATCGGCTGGCCAGTTCTTTCGCGGAGGGCGTACTCATGGACTCCATCAGTGACGTTCCACAGGTACAAAAAAGGTAACACCGCACCTTCGACCATGATTCGCTCACTGCCAACTCCGCACCCGCGGCCGCCCCGAGGACGGAACCATCACGCCGCGCCACATTGCAACAAACCGAAGGATGATTCTGCCACAACTGGCCACCTAATAATTCCGCCCATCAAACGGGAGCGCGATGACGATACCGCAATTCAGTTGGAGCTGCTGATTGGTTATGGGGCCTGGCTCAGTTCACCGGTATGTTTCGGTTGATGTTTCCAGCGGCGATGGAGCCAGAAATATTGCCGCATGTCGGCGCGAATGAGTTTTTCCAAGCTGGCCGTGAACGCCCGCGTCAATTCCCAATGCGGGCGGGAACATGCCTCGTAATGTTCGGGATAGAACACATCGCCGACTTCCACGCGATAACGCATCGGTCCGATTCGCCGCGCTACCACTGTCAGCACGACTGCGCGATGCTCTAACGCGAGCAGAGCCGCCGATTTATGCGTGGAGGCCCATCGTCCGAAGAACGGCACGAACAATCCACGTGGCCCCGCATCCTGATCCACGAGCATGGCTACAGTTGCGCCGCTTTGGAGCAAGTCGCGGACTCGCTCGAGTTCTCCTTTCTTCGCCAGCAGCTTTTGTCCCGTGCGCTGGCGAAACCGTCTAACCCAGCGGTCCAACCACGGATTATCCAGCGGCCGCGCGATCGCCCAAGTGCGAAACCCAAACAGACCGAGCACATAACTGGCCAGTTCCCAGTTACCGTAATGCGCCGCCAACAGCAGACACGGCCTGCGACCTAACAACGCGCGCGCCAGCAGCCCTGCATGGTCGTCCAACTCGACATACTTCCGCCACGTGGTCGGCCATAGTTTTCGCGGTAACAGGACACACTCGACCAGCATCTCGCCGAAGTGGCGGTACACTTGACGCACGAGCCTATCCAGTGCCTCCGCGGTAAAGCGCCCGGGAAACGCTGCGGCCAGATTGAGCCGCGCCACTTCTCGGTGCCGCCGATCTACCCGAGAAGCAATGTCCGCCAATACGCGCCCCACGGCATAAGCCCACTGGATCGGCACACTCTGCAAGAGTAGCACCACGATGCGCACCACGACATACACCAGAACATCCAGCACGGGTCGTCGCTTTTTCGCCATACTTCCCCAGTCCAGCGCTAGTGCCGCGAGAATAACTTCGCACGCGCACTGGCACTGGAGCGGAAAGGCCCCAGCCAGCAGCGCGCTCCATTGCTAACGCCACTATAACGCCCCGCCGCCGAACCGCGAAGTCGAGTTGGTCGCTACAAAAATCGGCCAAGATTTTCTTCCGAGTCGCGAATACACTAAGGAATGCTACGGTCGCCAAGCTTGCTTCCGTGCTCAAGGAGGCAACTAGGCTACGCGGTGCTTTTCACAGGAGACCCGACATGCTCGTGGCAATGACTTGGCTCCCCTGGGTCATCGGCATCGGCGCCATTGTCTTGGTGGTGTTGTATGTAATCAGCATCTACAACGGCCTGGTGCACCGCCAAACTGAGGCGGAGAATGCCTGGTCGCAGATTGACGTGCAACTGAAACGCCGCCACGATCTCATTCCCAACCTGGTCGAAACGGTGAAAGGTTACGCCGCCCACGAGAAAGAAACCCTCGAACGCGTGATTCAAGCGCGTAATGCTGCGGTCAACGCGCGAGGTGTCGCGCAGTTAGCTGAAGCGGAAAACGCCCTGACCGCTGCGCTAAGGCAACTGATGGTGGTGGTGGAAGCCTATCCCGACCTGAAAGCTAACGAGAACTTCCGTGGCTTGCAGGAAGAACTCACTTCCACGGAAAACCGCATCAGCTTCGCCCGCCAGCATTACAACGATGTCGTGGCCCAGTACAACATCGCGTTGCGGCGCTTCCCGTCGAACATCATCGCGGGGATGTTTCGCTTTCCCCCCTACGACTTTTTCCAACTCGACGCTCAGGAAGTGGCCCAGGTGCGCCAAGCCCCGAAAGTGCAATTCTAAGCCGCCTCTAGAGAGTTGGGCATGTCGGGCTTAGTCACCTTTCGCGATCTCATCGCCGCCAACCGCCGCAAGAGCGCCTTGCTCGTCGCAGGTTTTTGCCTGTTTACGACGCTAGCGCTAACCGGCCTGTCGTTGGGCATCCTCGCTCTGGCGGCACCGGACGCATTAGCCTACTGGGATTGGCGGCAAACGCTTGTGTTAGCGCTAGTGGCCGCCGCTATCTCAGGTCTGATCGCCTGGCTGGCACTGTATCGCGGCGACAAATTTCTACTTTTCGTCAGCGGAGCCCGACCGATCCGCAAAGAAGACGACCCGCAGCTTTATAACGTCGTCGAAGAGGTGGCCATCGCCGCGGGCATCCCTCCGCCGCCAGTGTACCTGATTGACGACATGGCTATGAACGCTTTCGCCACGGGCCGCGATCCGCAACATGCCGCGGTGGCGATCACCAGGGGGCTGCGCCAGAAACTCACACGCGATGAACTGCAAGGGGTCATGGCCCATGAAATTGCCCACATCCGCAACTACGATATTCGTCTGATGATGCTCTTGGCGGTGCTCATCGGCACGATTGCTGTGCTCGCCGATGTCTTCCTGCATATGCTGCGTTTTGCCGGGCATGCTCGTTCGAGTTCTCGCCGGGAGCAACGCAAATCCGGTTCGGGCAGCAATGTGGGCGTGGTCCTCGTGATGATTTTGGCCATAATTCTGGCCATCCTCGCTCCGATTATCGCGCAAATCATTCAGCTGGCGGTGAGCCGACAACGCGAATACCTCGCCGATGCTACCGCCGTGGAACTGACGCGCAATCCTCACGGCATCCTCGGTGCATTACGCAAACTGGCCGGAGACACCGAGGAGCTCGAAGTAGCTAATCGCGGCACGGCGCACATGTATTTCGTTAATCCCATCCGCAAATATGCCGCTCGCGGTAACTCGATCTTTGCCAGTCACCCACCCATCGAAGAGCGCATCCGCCGCCTAGAGCAACTGCTGATTTGACACAAGACACCGACCCGGCGCCCTGACCCCTATGGCTACACACACGGAGAAGTGATCAGAGGGTCAGAGGGCAAGGAGGGATAGTTTAGAGTATCGGAGATAAGGGTTGTTTTTTCCCGCATCGAAAGGTACCCAGGGTTACTCTGGCACGTGACTTCTCTCAGGGAAGCGACTGGCTGAATGACGGGTAGCCGTAGTCTCATAGCGGTAATACGAACTGCATCATAGGCCAGGAATTCCTTTACTGGTTTCTGTAGAATATCCCTGGGCGTAATCTTCCAGAGGCGAAGCAAAGCTGAACCACCTCGAAACCTGTTGGACCGATTTCACAAACCCAATCTGTCCCGAACAAGCCATGCTCAAATTCCTTCTGCTGATTTTGAAAAATCTGCGGCGTAATCCAGTCCGTGTCAGTCTGACGGGACTGGCGGTGATTGTTCTGGTGACCATTTACGTGCTGATTCAGTCGGTGCTGAGTTTCCTGGATCAGCAGATGCAGGAAAAGACGACCAACATCCGCCTGATCATTACCGAGCGATTTCGTATCCCCAGCCGGTTTCAAAAAGCCGATTTCGACCGAATTGTCTTGCCTGGCGGGGAAACCTATGCCCGGCTGATGCAGTTGCCGGGTTACCTTCCCGAAGCCTGGACGTTGTGGCACTTCATCGCGTTCAGCCTCGATCCCGATATGACCCGCCGCGACCCGAACCGCTTTTTCTTTGCCATCGCCACCTTGCCGGAGAAGATTCCCACGATGATCGAAGGTTTGGAAGGCCTTGACCCGACATTGTGCGAAAAGCTCAAGAATCCTGGAGTTTCGGGCATGGAAAACGCCGGCCTGCTGCTAGGGCCGAAACGGCTGGCCCGCTTAGGCGTGCGCGTTGGCGACCGCATTCAGGTCTTCTCCCTAAGTCATCGCGACCGCGCGGGGCAAATGATCAAAATGGATTTTGTGGTGGTCGGTGTGCTGCCCGAAAACACGCGGTGGGACGAAGCCGCTTTTATTGACTATGACTACCTCGAGCGCACTTTGACCGACGCGGGCAGCGAGTTAGCTGGGCTGATAAATCTCGGTTGGCTGACGGTGCTCGATCAAGCGACGGCCCAGACGGCCTGTGCCATTATCGAGAGTCAGAATCGCAACATCAAATGCGAAACCGCGGCCACCGCTGTCAATCGCTTTTTCGAGCCGCTCAAGGACATCCTCTTTGGAGTACGTTACATTCTGGTGCCGACGATTATCGTGGTGATGGCTGTCGTGGTGTCCAACGCCATTGGTATTACCGTCCGCGAACGGACTACTGAGATTGCCGTGCTCAAAGTTTTGGGCTTTACGCCCGCACAAATCCTGGTGCTCATTCTGGGGGAGGGGGTGCTGATCGGCCTGCTTGGAGGCTTGCTGGGCGTGGCGCTGCCTCACGTCCTGGTGAACTATGTCTTCAAGGGCATTCGACTGCCTTTAGGATTCTTCCCCATCTTTTTTGTGCCGACGGAGGCTTATTATTGGGGGCCGTGGATCGGCACGGCCACTGCTTTGGTCGGGAGCTTATGGCCAGCAATCACCGGTTGTCGCGTTCAGGTCGCCGAGATTTTCCGACGTGTCACCTAGAAGCGCACAAGATGATCACGACCCTGCTCGCCAGGGCCTATTTCGTGGCTACCATGCTGAGACCCTCGGAGGCGGCCGAGAGATAATTGACTTTCATCAACCATGATTCCGCTTCGCTACAATGTGCGGAACCTGATGGTGCGTTGGCGGGTCACATTGCTGACGGCGTTCGGCTTCCTGCTGGTGGTGGCTATCCTGGTAGTCATGCTGGCGTTTGTCGAGGGTATCAATGAACTGGCCCGCCGAGCAGGACGCCCCGATAACGTCATCGTGCTCCGCGAAGGCACCAACGACGAACTATTCAGCGACATCGCAGACACGGCCGACTTGGCGCGTGTCTGGCTCAATGAGTACGTGGCAACTGATAGCGCGGGGGAACCATTATTCAGCCCGGAAGTGTATGCCATCGCGACGCAACAACTGCCGCCCGATCCCCGCGACGGCCGACCGCGCTATCGGTTCTTGCAGATTCGCGGCGTACTGAATCCGCCACGGGCCGCAGCGGTGCATGGCCTGCAGTTGCTGCGCGGGCGCTGGTTCAGCTCGGTCGGAAATGAGTGCGTGATGGGGGAGGGGATCGCGGCGTTGCTGGGCTTAGACGTCGGCAGTTCTTTTACCATCCGCGAAGGGCTGACTTGGCAGGTCGTGGGGATTCTCGATTCGAGGGGCACGCCATTCGATTCCGAAACCTGGGCCAAACGGGAGGTCGTCGGGCAGGAGTTCGGCAAAGACAATGTGGAACGCGGCCAGCGATTTTTCACTTCGATCCTGCTGCGCTTGCGCGACCCGGTTGCCGTTTCGTGGTTTTGTGAAACGATCAAAGATCGCACGGGGCTGGAAGTCAGCGCGGTACCCGAACCGAAATATTATGAGCGGATGTCGGAAGCTAACACTATGTTCTTGGCCGCGGCGCTCTTTATCGCGGCGATCATGGCGGTGGGGGGTATGTTCGGACTGATGAACACTATGTTCGCTACGGTCACCCAACGTACTAAAGACATCGCGGTCTTACGCATCCTCGGTTATCAGCGTTGGCAAATCTTGCTTTCCTTCCTCCTGGAAGCGATGCTTCTGGCATTGCTCGGCGGCTTAGCGGGCATGGCCGTGGGCAGCATGTTTCACGGTGTCGAACAAAAAAGCTTCATTTCCTCCGGACAAGGTGGGGGCAAGACTGTGGTCTTCCAGATAACGGTCACGCCGTTTGTGCTCAGAACCGCTTTTTGGTTTACCGTCGTGATGGGTTTCCTCGGCGGTCTGATTCCTTCCTGGGCCGCGACACGACTCCGTCCCTTAGAGGCCTTGCGCTGAATTGCCTTCCCCAGGGTCGGCTCGACATCAGACCCACGAACGCAGCCAGATTTTCCAAGTTCTTTGCTCGGGAAGTTTTGAAGCTTCCCTAGGCTCATCAAAATGTATACGAAACTTCGACTTAGACTGTTTGGCCTAGCAGAGGTTCTTATGGCTGCGGGCCGTGGCCGATATAGCGGTCGAGCCAGGCAAAGACTTCGTTGAACCAGAAGCGCGAGTTTTGCGGCTTGAGAATCCAATGATTTTCATCAGGGAAATAAATGAGTCGAGTCGGAATTCCCTTCTGTTTGAGCGTGTTATAAAACTCAAATCCTTGCGTTACGGGGACGCGGTAATCTTTTTCGCCATGGGAAATCAAGGTGGGGGTGCGGAAATTCGCCGAAAACCGTTGCGGCGATTGTTTATCCACCCGCTCCTGGTTTTCCCAAGGCGGTGCGCCCAAAGCCCGTTCGCGGAACTTGAGGATGTCTGAGGCCATCATGCTGTGCCAATTATAGACCCCCGCGTGACACACTAAGCAACGGAACCGATCGGTGTGCCCATTGATCCAGGCAATCATATAACCTCCATAACTGGCCCCCGCGGCCGCCATTCGGTTCTTATCTATGTAAGGTAACTGCTCTAGATAATCGGTGGCCTTCATAATGTCTATATAAGGCTTATTAGCTAAGTCGCCCGTGATAGAGTCTGTGAATTCCTGACCAAAGCCGCTAGAACCATGGAAATTCACACACGCAACCACATAGCCTTTCGACGCGAATAAGTGTAGAGGCCAGCGAAAATGAAATTCGTTGGTGATCGCGTTATGCGGACCGCCATGAACAATTTGAATCAGCGGCCAGCGCTTCGACTTATCAAAATTCGGCGGGTAAACGACCCACATTTGAACGGGGCGATCCTCAGCTCCCGGAAACCACACTTCGTCCACGACGCCGAGGGACCATTGCTTGACTAAATCACGGTTGAGCGCATCTATAGATTTGAGTTCGCGGCCCGGCAGATGGAGAGCCATCAAGCTAGGCGGCAAACCAAAATGGGACCGGAGAAAGACTAAGCACCGGCCATCTTTACTTAGTGCCGCCGCGCGGTCACTATATTGCCCGGTGATCGGTTCCAGTTCCTGGCCGTCAGAACGCACCCGATACAGCCGCACATAACCTTGGTCCTCGGCTTCAAAGTAAAGATGTTTACTATCAGGCGTCCAAAGGGGATTGACACAAGATCGGTCTAAGGAAGCGGTGATCTCGTTATGTTGTCTGGTGGCTCGATCGTAGATCATGATACGTTGCCGATCGGCATAGAAATAGCGCGTGGTTTGTCTGAGATAGGCTAAGTAACGTCCGTCGGGACTATAGCGGGGACTGAAATCGTTACCCAAACTATCGGCGGTGAGGTTACGCAAAGTGCGTTTGCCGTCTAAGGAGAGAGTATAGACATCAGAATTGAATTCGCGACCAAATTCCTTGCTACTATCGGCGACGAAACAGATTTCCGATTGGTCGGGAGCAATGTCGAAATCCTCTTCAGAAGCGCTCGTTGGCACTAAGTGAATACTTAGGCCCGCGAACAGATTGCGATGTTTTCCTGTGGCTACCTCGACGGAAAACAGCATAGGCACTTGGCCGTCAGTGAGCCAACGGTCCCAATGACGGAACAGCGCAGATTCGATGATCGCCGCTTGAACTTTACTCTCCTTACGTTCCTTGTCGCGTCGGCGATGGCTCTCGTCATCGGGCGTATCGGGCCAGGTATTTGCGATACAGTAGATAGTCTTGCCGTCGGGCGCCCATTTGAAAGCCGTTACCGACGACGGCAGCTTCGACAATGGCCGGGCTTCCCCACCGTCGGGGCGAATGAGATAAATTTGCGCGATGTCATCTTCGCGTTTGGTAATGAAAGCGATCCATTGACCGTCGGGCGACCAGGCGGGTTGACTATCGCGGCCAGGATGCGTCGTCAGTTGCCGCATCGAGGAACCATCGGTGGCGAACAACCAGAGGTCA
>JANWVZ010000119.1 GCA_025056555.1 Gemmatales bacterium
GAGAGCAACACGTTCAAGGCCAGTCGACCCGTGCTGGTCGCGGTGTTGAACTGCTGCGTTACGGTGACGAACGACAAGTGATGCTTCTCGAATGTCTCGATCATCTGGACGGAGTCGGTAGTCAACGGGAGAGCCGATCAACCTTTCAAGCCACCACGCAGTCAATATGGCCCGCTTCGATGTCGGCCAGAAGCCGCTTCAGGGCCGGCGGTCCATGTTGCCGCCGGTGAAGCCGCCGTCGCCGTAGCATTCGAGCAGGCGAGTCGAGCTTTCTCTGGCTTGGTTTATGATGAACGCTTCGGGGGCCTTAAATTGGGCGTGAAGCGAGGTGAACTCCTGCTTCAGTCCCTCCTCGGAGGACTTGTGGGTGTAGATGGCGCAACGCACCAGTTTTGCCGGCGGGTTGGAATCTGGTTGGCACGGTTCATGACTGGCCCCCTCAGGCCGAGGAAGCGATAGCCGTTGACGTGAGCGCCGGTGATCTTCTTGGCCACGACTGAGAGCGGCTTTGAGCGTTCCCCCTCGCACTTGATGCCATCGGGCAATACGCTCACTTGGAGCTTGGGGTGCTTGTGCTAGCAGACGAGGGCGGTACCGTGAGCGGGCGTACGGGGAGCGGTTAGCTTGCATGGCGTCATCAGTGCGGTGGCCGCCAATGCTGGTGGCGCTTGGGGTGGCGTGCCCCGCAAATTGCGGCCAAGGGCCAAGTCCTCTGCGCAGGATCGGGCGCGTTCGTAGAGTTCGCCGTCGGCCGAAGCGTAAAGTCTCCCGATGATCTTATGGATGGGGTGCGTTCCACCGCGGGACTGAGTTGGTTTGCCATAAAGTTCGGTGTAGCGTTGGCAGAGTCGGTCGGTGGACATCTCCTGCAAATCGGCCAGCTCGCCCTCGATGTGGTGTGTCATCGAGTGGTCCGCTCCGTGTCTCGGTGTTCAAACCCCGAACTGTCCAGACACACTGAGCACGGTGGTTTCGGAGAACTCAACGCCAACCGGCGAGCGCTTAGAAAAGTTCTAAGATCCGGCGAAATTTGACGGAGATGAGGCGTCGCAGCGAGAGCCGTCAGGACTTTGGCACTACTGGCTGTCCAGTTGGGGTTGGCCGATGTCACGCGGCGGTCCTCGGCGGCTGGCGCGGAGAGTCTGTCGAGCAATGAGTAATGACGTAAGACTTTACGGAAGATCGTGTCTTGTTGCAGGTGGTCGAACCCGACGCCGGGCGTCGTAGGCTCGTGAGGCTCGAACCTGGGAAGAGCGGGGTTCGCAGGAGAGGAAAGGCAGTACCCCCGGCAGGATTCGAACCTGCGACCTGCGGTTTAGGAAACCGCCGCTCTGTCCTGCTGAGCTACGGGGGCTCGTGGCCATAGGTTGCGATCGTGGGACGCTGAGGAGGTGCCTTCCTAGCTTAGTTCTCGCTGCCTGTTCGGTTATGTGAGCTATTGTACACTCATACGAAGCTAATGCAGTAGTACTTCCGAACATATTTGCGATATGTTCCGTGACGCATCCCGGATGATCATGACGATTGCGTAGTCTAGCACACCTCGCGATGGTCTTGGCAGGTTGTGGGCTTGCGCGTGCCGTGGAACGCGAAACCTGGAACAGCTCCAGGATCGTTGGACAGCACCAAGCTGACACCTTGGTCGAGAGGCGCGCGTCTTGGGACGCACGAGGATGGTGAGTTCGTGGCCCTGGAAGGCCAGGGTTAACCATCCGGATCGGCGGCTTGGAGCTGAAATTGACGCCAAACGACGGGACGCGGGGCTAACGGCTCGATGTGCAACACGATCTCGCCCTTCTGGAATAGCCGTACTACTCCCGTAGATTCGCTGACGGTAACCGCAATGGCATTGGTGATTTTGGAAATAGCTGCGGCCGTCCAATGCCGCGCTCCTAATCCCTTACCCAAGTTGATGCCATCGGCCTTGACTTCGATAAAGCGAGCGGCCGCTTCGATGGTACCGTCTTTGTTGACGATGATAGCGCCGTCGAGTTTGGCAATTTCTTTGACACTTTCCCGCACCCAGTGATCGCGGAGATTACGTTCCTTGCGACTGTAACCGCGCACCGGGTCGAAGCCAATCGGCCGGGAACGTAGTAGGACTTTACGGTGGTCACCAACAACAAACATCGTGCCTACGGGTTTACCTTCCCGACCTTCGCGACCAATTTCGGTGGCGACATCTACGACAGCTTTGAGGGTTTCGAGCGGTACTTGCGTATGAAGCCGTCGCAACTCGCGTGCCGACAGACGCTCCAAATGCTCGTCGAGGTGCATCAGGCTGACGCTATCAATTTGGTCAGGCTTCTCCTCGACTTCGATACCGTTGTACAAGGCTACCACGTGGTCGCCGAAACGCAATTGTTCGGAAGCAACGGCTTCAAGCAAGGCGAGGCTCAGGCGATCCCGCACCGGTAACGGGCCGGGATAGCTTTCCAGTACGGTAACTCCAGATTCCCGCTTGATGCGGTTAGCCAAGTCCTCATAAGGGGCGGCGACCAGAAGCCGGCAACCTTCAAGATGCTGACGGACTTCGTTCCAATCGAGATTAGTTTCGGTGAGCAACAAGATAGCATCGGCCGGCGTTTCCACCACCAGCTGCCGGGCTGCTTTGAGCAATGCAACCGTTTGTCGGGGCAACGCCATCTGCTTCCTCGCACTTCGATAGGCCTGGTCACGGCAGCGACAGAGTTAGTCGTCAGTCGTTGCTGGTCACGACTGGGCCAGTCCGGCTTCGCCTCCCGTCCAGCCCCGAGCTGCTACAACGACTGGATGGTCCGCGCGATTTGTCGTTGCCATCTTATGTCCCGGCCACGGAGAAAGCAAGCAACACCACAGCAAGTTATCGGCGTACTATGGGGACTTATCTTGCGAAACCGGCATTTGTCGGGTAGCATGATATATGTAGCAATCAGGATACTGTCGGACAGTGAAAAAGTCTCTTGGCCGGGATAATCTTTGGCGGGCAAAGATCATAGCCGCGAGGCTGCTGCATTTCAGATGCTAAGTCGGAGCAGGATACTCGCGGTCCGTGCAGGGCAGAGGAATCGAGATGAGTTCAGAACCGCGGCCGAGCGTCGAAGAACAGGCTCTGGAGCAGACACGGCAACGCATCCAGCGGTTTCTGCAGGAACTGTCACAGCTCGCTGAGTCCGCGCTGTCGCCGCTGGAGTTCTTTGGTGAGTTTTTGCAACGGATTGTGCAAGGGTTATCGGCGGTAGGGGCAGCCTTTTGGACGAAGACTGCGCAAGGAAACTTGCAATTGCAGTACCATGTGAATTTTCCGTCGCTGCACCTGGATGCCGGCGAACAGGTCCGTGCTTCCCATGACGAACTGATGCGCCAGGTAGCCACCACGGCGCGGGCTCGTTTGCTGCCGCCCATGAGTGGCGCTGCGGTGAGTGCGGGGCCGGCGAACCTGACGCCATACACGTTGTTGCTCATACCGGTGCTGGTGGAGAGGCAACTGGCGGCCATTCTGGAAATCTGGATTGACCCCAATCGTCCACCGTCAGCGCAACGCGGTATGATGCAGCTACTGGCTGCCTGTGCCGAACTGGCGGGACGGTATCTCCATCATCAGCAGTTGCGACAAGTTCTGGGTCAGCAGCAAGTCTGGGGCCAACTGGAAGCGTTCGCCCGACAGGCGCATGGCAGTCTGAACCCGCGCGAAGTAGCTTATACCGTGGCCAATGAAGGTCGGCGCATTATCGAGTGCGACCGTGTGAGTGTCGCGACACGTTTGGGCCAAGCGACGTACATCGAAGCGGTCAGCGGCGTGGACGTGGTGGAGAAGCGAAGCGTGCTGGTGCGGACGATGCGCGAGTTGTGCCACCACGTTCTCGATTGGGGCGAAACGCTGACTTACACAGGCAAGAAGGACGAATCGTTGCCTCCGCCAGTGCTGAAAGCCCTGGATGCGTATTTGGCGGAGAGTCCGAGCAAGATTCTGATTCTGTTGCCGCTGCGCGACGAGCGGGAAAAAGATCGCAAGGATCGGCCGCCTCGCTCAGCTTTGCTCGTAGAAGCGTTTGAGCCGACGGTATCAGCGGAAACCCTCTTGGCCCGCACGGAAATCATCGGCCGGCACGCCGCTCCAGCACTGTACAACGCCCTGGAATACCGTCGCTTGCCGCTACGTTGGCTTCTGGTGCCGATGGCTAACGTCAAGGACGCGCTGCGGGGCCGACGGCTCGCCATTGTGGGCGCTATCATCGGGGCGATTCTCGCTCTGTTTCTGGTTTTATTTTTCGTGCCTTATCCTTTGCGCTTGGAAGCCAAAGGGCAGCTCGTTCCCAAAGATCGCCAGACCATTTATGCTCAAGTAACCGGGCGGGTTGTCAGGGTGGAACGCCGTAACGGAGAATATGTGCGTGCGGGCGATCCGTTGCTCTTTATTGAAGATCGAGAAGTGCTCCGAAGGTTGAGCGAATTGGAAATGCAGATGAAACTAGCCGACCTGCGTATTGCCGAGTTGTCTCGCGAGACTGAAAAAGCAACTAATCACGATGAAAAAAACCGCCTGCAGGAAGAACTCTTCAAGCAGCGAGCTTCCTACTACGCAGCGTTGGCGCAGCACACATTGCTGAAGCGCCTGACCGGCGGAGGCCTGGTCGTCGCCCCGCGGCAAGGAGAAGTCGTCACGCCGGAAACCGAACAATTGCTGGGTAAGGTTACCAAGCCCGGTGAGCCGCTATTGCAAGTTGCCCGCCGCGAGGGCGATTGGCACATCGAGATGTACATCCCTGAACGGCACGTAGGGCATATTCGCGAGGCCGTGGTAAAAAATCGCGGCCAACCTTTAGAGGTGGATTTACTCCTGGCTACCGATCCGAACCGACGTTATAAGGGTCGGCTTTATCCCGAAGGATTGGGCGGTGCGGTCACTACGCACAACAACGAGCCCGCGCTGTTTGCGCGGGTCGAACTGGTGGATATCAGTCGCGAGCAATTGGATAAGATGCCGGTTGGTGCGGAAGTCCGCGCCAAGGTTCGTTGCGGCTACCGCTCCGTCGGCTACGTCTGGTTCTATGAACTGTGGGAATTCTTGTACGAAAACCTCATTTTCTGAGGCAGCCTCAGGAGGCTGCCTCCTGGAGGAACAATCACGCCTGGCAGGAAAGCTTAAGAGAGCTTGGAAGGAGGACGTCCAATATGTTGCGGTTCAGCTTAGCTGTCATTGGAGTACTCGGGGTTAGCTTGGCGATCTTGTGGATGAGCGGGCTGCTGACCTGGTCGGGAGAGGAAACCTCAACTCATTCCTCAGCACAAGCTCAGGATTCAAGGGGAGGGAGCAGATTAACTCAACCCTATCGCGCAGACGTGCCGACTCCCGTCAATGCGCTGACCGTCACACCCACGATCTTGCTGGACCCCATCGTCATCACGGATACGACTCTGGCACCTGCGGAAGAAGCGGAAGTGCCTTCCCGCGTGGATGGGCAACTGGTTCAGCTTTACGTACGCCCGGGGAGCCAGTTGATTCGGGGAGACTTAATCGCTCAGCTGGACGACAGCCTGATACAGTTGGAAATGGAGACCGCCAAAGTGCGCGCGGAGAGCACTGCGGAAATTGAAGTGGCTAAACTGGTGCGTGATTATTGGGACCTGGAATATCGCAAAGCGCAGGAGGTCAATCGCTCGGTGCCCAATGCGGTGGCGGTGCTCGAAGTTGAGAAGAATCGCGTGCAGCGCGACCGCTATCAATTTGAATGGGTCGCCAGCGTGGAAAAGAACCGTATAGCGCGGCATGAGTATGAACAGAAACGCCGACAATGGGAGTTACATCAGATTCGCAGCCCGATTTCCGGGGAAATTGTCCGAGTTTATAAGCGGCCGGGGGAAGGAGTGAGAGCTGGGGAAACGGTGGTACGGATCGCGAACTTCGACCGCTTATATGTCGAGGGGGCTATTCCGTTACCCCTGCGGCACATGGTGCGGCCCGGCATGCGCGTGTTGGTGGAACCGGAACGTCAGCAGGGATGCCTGAAAGAATTACGCGGCCACACCGCTGCAGTCACCGGCCTGGTGCCAACGCCTGATGGGCGCTGGCTCATCTCATCAGGTGAGGACGGTCGGCTTGTGTTCTGGGATTGGCAATATGCTGCCCAACGCCCGCTCGAGCTGCGCGACGAAAAGTTCTCACGCGAATATGGCTGTGTGGCATGCAGTCCAGTCCTGGAAGAGGCAAAGGACGGGATGAGTTACACTATCTTCTCCGGTTGCGCCGACGGACGCATTCGGGTTTGGAAAGTAGCGGTTTCTCCGCAAGGCCGAGTGGTGAAACATGCCCTGAACGTGATGAGCGAAGGGTCGGCAATGCACCGCACAGCGATTCGTTGCCTGGCGATCAGTCCGGATGGCAAGCTGATAGCCAGCGGTTCCGAGGATGGGGAGATACTCGTTACAGACTTGGCAAGTCGTCAGGTCTTGCTCAAGCTGCGCGATCCGCAAGCCGCGCGGGAACCCGCCCATCGCGCCGCAGTAACTTCTCTGAGTTTCCTCCCCCAGGGCGACATCCTTTCCGCGTCGCAGGACCGTTCGCTGGCGCGCTGGCGTCTCGGTCAGGATGAAAAGGGCCAATGGGTCAGTGAACTGCTCTGGCGCATCGAAGGACGAACCGCTGATGTAGCGCAACTCGGCATCAGTCGCGATGGCCGACGGGCGCTATTTGAAAATGGTGAGGAATTGCGGGTGCTGGATCTGACGGATGGCCAAAGTCTGGCGGTCATTTCGAGCCGGCGCTCCGGGCACTTCCGTGCCATAGCGATTTTCTCGCCGGACGGCCGGCAAGTCCTCACGACCACGGCAGGCGGGCGGTTGCATCTGTGGAACGTACCGCCCACTCTGGAAGAGTCCGCCTGGCTTCGTCTCGCCTACCACAAAGGTTTCAGGTACCACACTCCTTTGGTATCAGGAGCCTGGGCTGCCAGCCTGACTCCTCAAGGGCTGTTGACGGTGCCCTTCTCGTTTCATCTAGCCCAATCGCCGCCAAGTCAGGCACCGACTTTAGCGGATTCCGAAGCATCTGTGGAGTCGCTCGCCACTGCTCCCGCTTATTCCTCGACGCAAATTCCCGAACTCTGGCCAATTGATGCGCGCGAACTACGGCTGTTGAGCATGAATGATCCGTCGTCGGTCACATGTGCGGCCTTCTCTCCTGATGGCCGATTCTGTTTCACTGGAGGCACCGATAAAGTCATCCGAGTCTGGCCCACGCCTTCGCTCGACGAGGTGATTCGGCCGTTGGAAGGCATCCTGGTGCACGTAGGTCAGCAGGTAGAAAGTGGTGGTGGACTGGTTCGTATTCGTGCCGAAATAGACAACCCGCGACTTCGCCCCGCACGGCTGGAGTCGGGAGTGCGCGTCACCCTCACGGTCCTGCCTGAGCTGCGCCCCTGAGCGCTGAAGCCCATGAGCACAACCCCAGCGGCTGTCCACGAAGTCGAACGACGCAAACAGGTTCGGGTCAAGCTTCGCCCCGATCTGGTGGTCACTGAACAGCGCTACGAGGGCCGAACCTATTATGTGGTCAAGGACCCGGTGAGCTTGCGTTACTATCGTTTCCGCGAACCGGAGTATTTTCTCATGCAACTGATGGACGGGCACCACACGCTGGAAGATGCCCGTCAGCGCTTTGAGGCCCGTTATCGCCCCCAGCGCCTGACTCTGGAAGAATTGGAGCAGTTCGCCAGCCAGCTTATGGAAACGGGCCTGGCACTCAACGACATGCCCGGTTCGGGCAAGGCTATGTTTCAACGGTTTCGCAAACGCCGACGTCAGACCTTGCTCCGCATTCTGACCAACATCCTGTATATCCAGATTCCGGTCATTGATCCCGACCGATTGTTGGACCGCATGATCCCGTATGTGCGATTTATCTTCACGCTACCTTTCTTCATGTTCAGTGTGGCGTTTGTCATGGCAGCGATTCTATTGGTCGCTTCCCATTGGGATACCTTCCTGGCGCGTCTGCCCGCATATCATGAGTTCTTCAGCTTCAAGACCGTGCTTTACGCCTGGGTATCGCTGGGGCTGATCAAGGTCATCCACGAATTCGGGCACGGGCTGAGTTGTAAACGCTTCGGTGGCGAAGTGCATGAAATGGGATTTCTGTTCCTGTGTCTGTCCCCATGCCTTTATTGCAACGTAACCGATGCCTGGCTCCTGCCGAACAAGTGGCACCGTATCATCATCGGAGCGGCCGGTATCTATGTGGAAGTTATGATCGCTGCCATTTGCACCTTCATCTGGTGGTGGGCGGAACCAAACACGTTGCTAAGCAACCTGTGCCTGACCATTATGGTCTTATGCAGTATCAGCACCGTGGTTTTCAACGGCAATCCGCTGATGCGCTTCGACGGTTATTATGTGCTCGCAGACTGGCTGGAAATCCCCAACCTGCGGGAGCGTTCCAATCGTTACCTGACCAATCTCGCCATGCAATACTGTTTAGGTATCGAGGTACCTCCCGAACCATATCAAATGAGCCTTGGCCGCAAAATCCTCTTTGTTACTTATGCAATCACCAGCTATCTCTACCGCTGGTTCGTTACCTTCGTGATTCTGATTTTTCTGTACACTTTCCTCAAACCTTACAAACTGGGCGTGATTAGCTTTATTCTGGGCACAGGTGCCTTAGCGAGTCTGGTGGGATATCCGACGTATCGTCTGATTCGAGCGGTCAAACGTCGCGGGAGGTTACCTGACATGAAACCGGTGCGCGTGAGCATCACAGGGGTAATCGCTCTGATGGCCCTGCTGTCCGTGTTTCTCATACCGTTTCCCTTGCGCGTCAAGGGCTTGGCTTTGGTGCAAGTCGAACCTCAGGCGCGGGCGAAAGTCGTCGCTGCCGAGGAAGGATCGTTCCTGGAGGAACTCTCGGTAGAAGATGGCCAGGTGGTACGTCGGGGCGATGTGATAGCACGACTGAAAAATCCCGACCTGCTGACCAAGATGGAACTCAACTATGCTTCACGGCGCGCTTACCAGGAACAACGCGCAGACCTTCTGGCTCAACTGGTGTCGCAGCCCCAAGCGGATGCCCTGCGTCATGAATTGGCCCGCCTGGAAAGCGAATTGGCTCAACTGGAACACGAAGCGCGCGAACTACTAATTCGCCTGGACCGATTAATTCTGCGGGCACCCCGCGATGGTAAGATCGCTCAATTGCTACCCCGTTCCGAATTGGGCAAATTACTCGAACCGGGAACGCTGATTTGCGAAGTTATTGATGACCGCGCACTGTCGGCCATTCTGCTTGTCGAGCCACAGGACCGGGCCTTAGTGGTCGAAGGTCAGAAAGCGTGGATTCGCATTCACGGCTTAGGTTACAACTATTGGCGGGGCACGGTCAGTGAGATCGCCGCTGTGGAAGCGAAAGATGTTCCGCCTCAACTCAGCAACAAGGCCGGGGGCGAAATTCCTACGCAGGAAGATCCGGAACAAAAAGTGCTCAAACCGCAACGGCAGCACTATCTGGTCAGTGTGCGCTTTGATGAGGTGGCCGACTGCATGCATCCAGGCGTGCTCGGTCGCGTGAAGATTGACGTGGGCAACTACACCCTTTACTGGCGCGTCCGCCGTTACCTCGCCACCATGTTCAACATCGGCTTGTAACCGCGAAATTGGGCTGGAGCGAAGCGCTGGGCCTGATTTGGTTACTCGTAGCCTTTCATGCTCCGATCCGGGCCGTGCTATACTCAGGCCAGCCGCCATTCAGGGAAGCGATGCTCTTCCGACGCTTTCCCGGACACGCTTCGCAAGCGTTCCGTTTTCCTGCCAGGCGAGCAGTGCTGCTCCCGATACGGCCCGCGACTTTCATAGACACATCCATTTCCTTCAACAGGTATTAGCCCATCTGGAGCCCCCACGATCTTGGGCGCGACTTTCATAGACACATTGAGGAACGTTCGCCCGTCGTGCTGCGAACTGGCCAACAGCGAGGATCGGCACCCCCCACGGCAAACTGCCGATGGGCTGATTTCTTAAGGGAGCGGTTTTTGCCAGCGTTTGCCGCCTAATGTTGGGAAGACAATCATGACGTAAGTGCTTTCCAGGAAAAAGGTTACGTATTTCCATGACCGCTGAGGCGGTTGCGCGGCGTTTCTCGGGAAAATGCGCGGCAAAACGCGATTTTTACCAATCCGGAAAATAGCCTTTGCCTCTGCGATATTTCCGACCTTGGATAGAACATTATCAACATACTAATGATCCAGCTTTCCGATGGTTTAGCCGATATTTCCGAGCGTAATAGTAACATAATCAACATAGTCGTATTTCAGCCGACCAGTAATTCTTGCTACTTATGCCATCTGTAGAGTCTTTAAACAAGCAGAAGGACTGAGGCGAAGCCGGCGAAGGTAACGGCCCGGGTTGTTTGGAGCGTTCGTTTTCCAACGATACGTACCGAGCCTCAACACTCACGGCGACCGTTTTGGGCAGCCTGGTTTGGTACCGTGGGTCTTAGCGTGAATACCGCAGTCTGGTTGGTGCTGATGTCCAGCCTGCTTCACAACGTGTCGCCTGCCTTCGTGGTCTGTCGCAGCAATTCCTGGACGTGCCGCGCGACCAAGGACATTCGGCGTTAGTCAGTGCTGCTCGGCGTCAGGTGCGGTTCAATGGACCCGCAGGGGGAACGTACAGCCAACCAACCGCAGATTACACAGATTTACGCACCGGGTTGCGACAGGGTCGGTGCTGACGTAGCGGAGCCATGGTTGGACCTAATTGAAGAGGAGTTTCCAGTGTATCCGTTGCGACAGGGTCGGTGCTGACATAGCGGAGCCATGGTTGGACCTAATTGAGGAAGAGTTTCCAGTGTATCCGTTG
>JANWVZ010000011.1 GCA_025056555.1 Gemmatales bacterium
CGGTTACACGGTGCAATTCCTGAGCCGCCAGGGGGCGAGCGTCGTGTACAAAGCAGCGACGATCTTTGGTCTAAAACCAGGCTATGGTTATTGGCTGCGTATCCAAGGTCCTGCGCCGGAGCACGAGGAGTTTTATCCTCTGCTCGAAGTACTTGACACGTTGTCGTTGCCGACCCAGGTACGAGCTTCGGACGTGCCTGCGGTAGTCACCATCCATGAGCTGGATTTAGAACGTGCTCGCAGCGGTGAACTGGTGAGCAAGGTTATTGTGGTCGAGCAAGACCTCTCCCTGCCTAATGATTCCTTGCGAGCCAGCGATCCCATAGCCACCCCGGAGGGAGAAAACGAAGTCATGCCAGGCACCGACCTGGTCCGATATGCCGCCCGCTATGGCCGACCATTAGTGATTCTGCGCCTTGGCAGCCGACGCCTGGAGCCACAGGAATGGTCGCAGCCCCCTGTGCCGTTGACTGGCGCCGCGGCTTTATGGTGTCGCCAGCATCGTCAGCTCGACCGTGAACATTCGCGTGGCCAGGTGGGTTTCATTCGGGAAGGCGGCGACCTGGGTGAATCTGCCTACCGCACGCCGGAGGGCCAACTCGGAGGCGTGGAACCCGGCGACACCATTGCCGAGTTCACCGACCGCGGCCGACGCCGACTTACCACCGCCAATCCGATTAAGTTGGCGGCACCTCGCTTCCTGACCTTCTACCAACTGCATGGCTTAGGCCGCATACGCAGCGAATTGGCCCTACAGCCGATCACTTCCCCTGCTGGCCGCGAGACCGTGATACAGCATCAACACCTTCACCAAACTCGCTTGCAGCAGGAAACGGAGCGTCTGAACGGTCGCACTCAGCTACAAGCGCAACAAGCCCACCTGCCCACCTTACGAATCGCAGGTGCGCAGGAACTCGGAGCCACTCGAGTAGATCTACCTGGCCCGCAGGCCGTATCCGTCCCCATCACGACGGAGTCGGTCACTTGGCTCGGATTTGACTCCAGCGCGGATAGGCAACAAGTTCCCCTTCGGCTGCAAAAATGGGCCTCAGCCCACGCGGCTCGCTCGGGCGACGTAATCACCTTTTACCTGCGCTATACCAACACCAGCAACCGCTCGCTCAACGACATCGCGATTACTGACAGTCTCTCGCCTCGCTTGGAATATGTACCTGGTTCGGCACGTTCCGACCGCGAGGCCGTCTTCGTGTTGCAGGAGAACCAGGCCGGCGGTCGTATTCTCCGCTGGGAAATCCGCGACCCGTTACCCCCAGGTCAACACGGCACCATCAGCTTCCAAGTCCGCGTCCGCTAATCTTGCACGCTGGTCAGGGCTAACACCGCGAAGCACGTTCCCATGTGCGTGACGAAATGGTAGTTGTCCGTATTCAGAGAACGGGTAAACCATCGTCCCGACTCCCGTTGATTCTGTTTGAGCCAGGCGATGCCCCGTTGGATGGCTGGGTCGCTTTTCGCCACCCCGGCCTGGGTCAGCACGTACACCACCAAACCCGTAGCATAGCCATCACTCGGACCCTCTGGGGGCACCTTGCGTTTTCCCCGAGCGATCCATTCGCCCAACCGTGGTAAGGCCCACCCACCATCGGCATTCTGCGCACTTCTCAGCTCTGCAATGATCCGTTCTTTCTCCGACGGAGATACCAATTCAGGGAAGTAAACGGCCGCCCACAGCAACATGGCTCGATGATGTAAGCTCGAAGGGGGGTTCTTGGCCAACCAAGCTTTTGCTTTAGCCAGCCCGGCCCTCGCCTGCGGAGTATCCCGGTACCCCTCCGGAGCCGCGCCCACACCTAAAAGCGCGACGATCACTCCGTAGTAATCGTCGTGTTCAGCCGGGGGCCAATCACACTTGAGCCAATTCCAATGCCCCTCGGGTTTTTGCAATGTCCACATCCGGTCGAGGGCCTGACGCGTCAGCGGATGTAAGCGTCCCGATGTAGCTGCGTCATGCAGCGCCAGGAACGCTGCCGTCGCTACCACTTCGGTATCCCACCGTGGCTTGCGTCCGGGTTCGGGGCTATCCCAATGGGTTACCCGATCCTCAAAAAATCGCCGAACTTGTTGCTCGGCCTCGCCGCTGCCGAACCGCAATCGCGGCCGCGCTAGCAGATAAGGATAATTCGTATGACATGCCCCACACTTGCGCTGCTGCGTCCATTGGAGACTCACACTATCCAGAAATGCCGCCGCCTGCTCCAACGACAGGCGCCCTGCGAATGGCTCGTCCGCACGATTAGGCGCCACGCCTCCCGCAGGTTTTTTGTCCAACGGATGCAGCTCCACCTTGCGGAAAAACATCTCGAAACCTTCGGATTGTAACAGAATCTTGCCAGAACTGGGACGGGCCTCGAAGCAGTGATTGACTACATGGCCGTTTACCAGGATGGTAATCTTGTCTCCTGCACAAAGACATTCCACGCGCGTCCACTCGCCAACGGGGCTTTCCACATCGAAGCGTCCGCGGGTATCAATCAATTCCTTGAACTCAGGGTCATGTTGATTCCACCACAGTTGGCCGCGCGTGAAAGTTCGCCGCTCGCCTCCTGGTTTCCATCGCGGTCTTTTATCCGGCCCCAACACAACCTCGCTGGTAAACTGCACCGCAAGAGGTTGCCCTGCTTCGTCCTTGCCCGAAATCGCAATCAGATCGCCGACGCACCCTTGAGCTAATTGACATTCGATAGACGCCATCCACACACCCCCCGCATTTCCGTGGGGCCCGCGCGCGTGCAGCAAAATACCTGAATTCCGGACATATTTGCTCCCAAAAGTTTCCTTTCCCCACTTGAACTCGACTACTAAGCGATAATCGCGCCAATCGTCCACGGTGGCCAAGTAACCGTGATCCTCGCCCGTGACGTGAATCATACCGTCGGTAACGCGGAATACACCGCGCGAGTCTTCACGGCCGGTCTTGCGTAACCAGACTTGCCAACCCGTTAGATCCTTGCCATTGAATAAGCGGATCGGCTCCGAGGGTGTTCGCGCCGTTGACGCGGGTGCCTGGGGCTGAACCACAGCTTTCTCTGCGGGATTTTCCTGCGCGGCTACCTTCAACCACAAGACGGTCACGACTGTTACTAGTATCGCTCCCAACAGCATGGCAGACACGCGGTACATGGCATCTCTCCCCAAGACTTAGTTATCCAGGCGGGTTATTCTCGGCGGGATATTTGCTGCCTACTTTAGGCGAACGCTAATTCCTTGGCAACATGTTTCTGTACCAAATCGCACATTACTTCGTGTGTTATCTCAGCCGCAGTCCTTGCCATTACGAAACTGAATTGAGTAGGGGCTTTCACATCGGTTACAGCCTGACAAAAGTATTTCTGCTAAATCAAGATCAGTTTCGCTACGGAGATTTCAGAGGTTTTGTCAAAGTTCAGAACCCATAAAGCGCCAATCTCACCCAACCTCAGTTTGCGCGCAATGACCAGCTCGACGTCATTAACCTCCGTGATCTCCGCATGGCGACGACTCACTTGATCTTCGGTGCAGGAAAATGACAAGTCTTGCACCGTTTGGCGCGCGTCGGGAGTAATTTACCGCATTTTGGGCAGCGTCGTTGCCGCAAGCGTTTTTTTCGTTTGGTGCGTGGTCGTGTTTGCATGGTTTGTGTCTCCTGTTAGTCTTGGTATTCAGTCGGAGTTGGAGCGCCTGATGTGGGACTCAGTTATTTATACGAACCGCAAGCCGTTTATCGAGGGATGCGGGCACTCTGGCCGCGGGCCGCTTCACTCAGTTACACTGATACCATCACCGCTCAAAGACACCATCAGCACAAGAGCTACGAAGGTAATCGCATCGCCCTGATGATTTACGCGGTGGTTGATCGAAATAGGTTAGCCGCTCGAGAGGAGCGAATTATGCGTCTTTGGCTCTTAGGAAATGGGTCGAAGCCGGGCGTCGCGGAATGGGCGGAGCGTTTCCGCCAAAGGTTGCAGTCCGTTTGCACGATTACTGCCTTCGATTTGTCCGGCCAAGGCGACTTGAGTCAGACCGAGGCGGACTTAGCACTGGTGGTGGGCGGAGATGGTGCAATTCTCCGCGCCGCCCGGCAAATGGGCTACCAGCAGCGGCCGGTCTTGGGAGTCAATCTGGGCCGACTCGGCTTTCTGGCCGAAGTGTCTCCGGAAGAGTTCCTGGCCCAACTCGATGAATTGATATCAGGACGTTTTCGTGTAACCAAGCACGTCATGTATGAGTGTACGATAACCGGACCTGACCAGCAGCGTACTGCTCTGGGGCTCAACGAAATCGTGGTGTATAACGGCCCGCCGTTTCGGCTGATCGAAATCGAACTTTATGTCGAGGATGAGTTGGCGGCCCGCTACGGCGGCGACGGTTTCATTCTGAGCACGCCGATCGGGTCAACTGCCCACAATCTCTCGGCCGGCGGTCCGATTCTCCACCAGGAGCTAGCCGCGTTTGTCGTCACGTTCATCTGTCCGCATATGCTCACCAATCGCTCCTTGGTGGATCGCGCGGACAAGACCTATCGTATCCGCATTCCGCGCGCTGGCCCCGGCACTACGCTGATTCTCGATGGTCAGGATCTGGTTCCGCTTTCGTCGCAACACACCATCACCGTGCGTCAGGCACCAGTGTGGTTTCAGCTCGTTCACTTGCCCAGTCATCGCTATTACCGTACCTTGCGGGATAAACTGCACTGGAGCCTTTCGCCGCCTGGCTAAATCTCCCGTCTGCAGAGACGGTGTCAACTATGCAGAGGCTGAAGCACGGCAGCAACCGATTATTTCCCAGTAAGGAGCGAGGCGATGAGGCGTGGACTGACTTGGCTGGCACTCCTGGTGGGCGTTCTGAGTGCGGCAAGGGTTGCTGGTCAAACGCCGCCGAACATCGTTTTGATCGTGGCGGATGATTTAGGCTGGGCCGACCTGAGCTGTTATGCCTTGTCGTTATGGCAGACGCCGAATTTGGATCGGTTGGCGCGCGAAGGCCTGCGTTTTACCGACGCATACGCGGCCAGCTGTGTTTGTTCCCCGACGCGGGCGGCCCTGATGACAGGCCGACATCCCGCACGCCTGCATCTGACGACGTTCTTGCCAGGCCGAAAGGACATGCCCACGCAGAGGCTTCTCCAGCCGGTCATTCGTCAGGCTTTACCCCGCGAAGAAACTACTCTCGCGGAATTGCTCAAGGCGCGAGGCTACGCCTGCGGACATTACGGCAAATGGCACTTGGGCGAGGGGCCGGATTCAAATCCTCTGGCCCAAGGCTTTGACATATATCGCGGGGCCGTCGGACGATACTTTCAGTTCAAAGGCCCCAATCTGGTGGCACGAGACGAGCAAGACTATCTGACCGACCGCCTCACCGAAGAGGCGGAACTGTTTCTGGAAGCCAACCGCAATCGGCCGTTTTTCCTATATCTGCCTCACTTTGCCGTGCACATCCCGTTACAAGCGAAGCCCGACCTGTTGGCCGTGTACGAGAAAAAAGCAGCCCAAGTCGGTGCCGATTTGGAGAGGAAAAATCCGCATTATGCCGCGGTGCTCCACAGTCTTGACGAAAGCGTGGGCCGAATCCTCAAGAAGCTCGATGCGTTAGGCCTGGGTGAGCGGACTCTCGTCGTATTCACCTCAGACAATGGTGGCCTGTCAGTAATCGAAGGGCCAAACACCCCCGCGACGTCTAATGCGCCCTTGCGATTGGGCAAGGGTTATCTTTACGAAGGTGGGATTCGCGTTCCGCTGCTGATCCGTTGGCCAAGTGTGGTGGCTCCTGGGAAAACGAGCTCCGTGCCAGTGCGAAGTGAGGATCTGTTCATGACCTTAGTTCAAGCCGCCGGTGCTCAGTTGCCTGCAGATCGCGAGTATGACGGTGTCAGCCTGCTGGCTCTGCTAAAGGGCGAAGCGGATGGGTTGCGGCGGGATTTCCTTTACTGGCATTTTCCGCATTACAGCAATCAGGGTGGAAAACCCAGCGGGGCGATTCGCTTCGGCAATTGGAAGCTGATCGAGCACTATGAGGACGGTCAAGTGGAGTTATACCATCTGGAGCAGGACGTGGGGGAGCGGCATAACTTAGCGGCGCAGCATCCTGAGGTGCGGGATAAACTGCAGCGGGAACTGGCGTCCTGGCGGCAGCGCATCCGGGCCCAAATGCCCCTATCCCGTGAACGTTAGCATTCATCCGCGATGCAACACTCGCTCAGGATTTTCCGGCAGATCTTAGTCAGTCAATAACGCCCTATCTGCTAATTCAGCGATTCTCGGTCAGGAACAATCCCGACTGCAGCGCAGACCCAGATTGGCCAGCAGGTCGCGAGAACTTTCCACTCGATTGAGGCAATAGATGTGTAAGCCGGGCACACCATAGTCGAGCAACTCCAGACACAATTGGGTGCACACTTCGACGCCATATTGTCGCACCGACTCATCGTCGGAGAACTCATCGAGACGGCGATTAACGTTGTCTGGCAACTTCGCTCCGCACAGCCTGGTAAAGCGCCGCACCTGGTCCTTACTCAGGAAGGGCAAGACACCGGGTATCAGCGGCACGTTGACACGCCGCTTATGACGCAGATATTCCACGCATTCGATGAAGTCCTGCGAATTGTAAAAGAGCTGCGAAATGAGAAATTCCGCACCCGCGGCGACTTTTTCAGCAGCAAAATCCCAATCACGGTATTTGTCGGGAGCTTCCTGATGACCTTCCGGGTAGAAAGCTGCTCCGATGCTGAAAGAATAGCGGCTGCGAATAAAGCGAATAAGGTCGGTAGCGTGAGCAAAGCCGTCCGGTTCCGGAATAAACTCGGTCTGGCCCCGAGGCGGGTCGCCGCGTAAGGCCAGGATGTTTTCCAAGCCCAGCGCCTGAGCCTGATCGAGCACTTGAGCGATGGTCTGCCGGCTTTGGCCGGTGCAAGTCAGGTGAGCCATGCTTTCGACGCCGAATTGTTGGCGGATCCGATAGGCGATACGCAAGGTCCGCTCGCGGGTACCTCCGCCGGCGCCATACGTTACTGAAATAAATCCAGGCCTTAAGGTGAGCAATTGCGGCAGGGTCTCGTGGAACAGAGCTTCCTCGGCATCGTCGCTCTTAGGCGGGAACAATTCTAAGGAAACCGTCAAGGTGCGACCTGCAAGGAAGGTCTTCGGTTGGCGATAAAGCTCCGCAATGCGCATGTCGGTAGAAAAGTCCCCCTAATGATACGTAGTAGCTGTCGAGGACTGTTATTCCAAAATTGGTCTGCCTATCCAGATCGCCCAACAGCAAGGCTGAACCAGCCCCGCGGCCAGGTGCAGTAGCATTATTCTATTGTATTGGCCCAGCAACGAATCCTGTTAACGATGTGGAGCTGAGAAGTTGCGGCGGCATGAAAGTCAAGTTATCCCAGACAGCTGTCACCTCGTGGGCCATGCTGAAGATAGACACTTGGCTCCGCGTCGAAATTATTTGGATCAGAATAATGGGGTTCCCTACGAGTTTGTCAATACAAAAGCCAGCGGCCTGATGAGGCACTGTGCCTCGGCTGAAACCTGGTCTATGCCTTAATCATGTCGCGGACCGTCATGCCACTGGGGATCATGGGCAAGACGTGTTCCTGATAAGGCACCAGAACGTCGAGGACGAACGGCCCCTGGGCTTCCAGCATTTCCACCAGGGCATCGTCCAAGTCGGCTTTGCGGGCTACCTGCCGCGCCCCACAACGGAAGCTCCGAGCCATCTGGACGAAGTCCGGGTAAGGCGCTTCGTTGGGACCGGCGCCGAGGTAGGTGTGAGCCCGATTGCTGGCATAGAAACGATCTTCCCACTGCACAACCATACCCAAGTGCTGATTATTCAACAATAAGACTTTGACCGGCAGTTTTTCGCAATAGGCGCAGGCCAGTTCCTGCACGTTCATCAGGAAACTACCGTCTCCATCAATGTCAATGGCGATTTTATCGGGATGAGCGGCCAAAGCACCGATAGCCGCCGGCAGCCCGAAGCCCATGGCACCGAGTCCGCCAGAGGTTAGCCAGTGGCGAGGTTTCTGGAACTTGAAATACTGAGCTGCCCACATCTGATGTTGGCCGACGCCAGTCGTTACCAGTGTGCGCTCTAACCAACCGCGCTCTCGCAGCAAATGCCAGAGGCGCTCGATGCAGTACTGCGGCATGATCGCATCGTCGCGGTCTTGGTACCGCAGCGGTTCGGTGTCGCGCCAGTAATCTATTTGACGATACCAATCGCGATACTTGTGTTCGACATTTTCTCCAGGGTAAAGATGCATTCCCTGGTCCACAAGCTGGATCAGTTGCTGCAGAGCGAATTTCACATCACTGCAAATCGGCACGGTTGCGGGTTTACACTTGTTCAGTTCCGCGGGGTCTATATCAATGTGGACGATCTTACCATGCTTAGCGAATTCGCTGACTTTGCCGGTAACGCGGTCATCGAAGCGCACCCCCAGAGCCAGCAACAAGTCGGCTTCATTAATGGCATAATTGGCATACACCGTACCATGCATGCCCAGCATGTGCAGACACTGGTAATGCGTGCTGGGAAAGGCGCCTAATCCCATCAAAGTTAATGCCACAGGAATGCGGGTTTTCTCTGCGAATATCCGCAATTCTTCCGCGGCATTACCCGAAATAATCCCCCCGCCGGCATAGATAATCGGTCTGCGACTTTCGCGCATCAATTCCACTACGCGGCGCAATTCTTCGAGCCTGGCTTTGCGGAAAGGCTTGTAACCAGGCAGATTCATCGGCGGGTCCCAATCGGGTACCACCTGACGGTTTTGAACGTCTTTGGGCACGTCAATGATTACCGGTCCGGGACGACCTGTGGTAGCGATGTAGAACGCTTCCTTCATAACCCGAGTGATGTCCTCGGTACGGGTAATGAGGTAATGGTGTTTAGTAATCGCGCGGCAGATTTCGATGGTGGGAGTTTCCTGAAACGCATCGGTTCCGATGACGGGCGTACTCACCTGGCCGGTGATGGCCACGAGTGGCACCGAATCCATCTTGGCGTCGGCCAGACAGGTCACGAAGTTGGTGGCACCAGGGCCACTGGTGGCAATGCACACTCCTGGACGCCCCGTGCTTCGTGCATACCCGGAAGCCATGAATCCCCCGCCCTGCTCATGCCGTGGCAGAATGGTGCGGATTTTATCAGCCACGCGGGTGAGCGCCTGGTGGATGGGCATGCTTGCCCCACCGGGGTAAGCGAACACGACTTCGACTCCCTGCCTCACCAGACAGTGCACCAGGATGTCTGCGCCACTCAGCGGTGCCGTCCCGGTCAAGATTGGTTGCTTCGACACGGCTTGTTCAGCTCCTTTTTGCCAAGTGATCCCTGTATCTGGCCAACCTGACCCGTACATCTCCTCATCACGGGGCCGGTATCACTTTCTCCAGTATATATAGTTTAGCCGCCCAGCGCAAGAAAATCACGCTCCTGTTGGCTCGTATTTCCCGTTCTTTCTCGGAGGGACACGAATGTCCGCAAACATGCCCAGCCAAATGATTCCTAAGCTGACAGGCTCCTAGTCCAGCGGAAGGCTCCTTACGCTTACCAGAAGTTCTTAGAGGATGAGGATTAATGATTCTTGGGCTAACATGCTCCTAGTTCGGCGGGAAGCTCCGGCGAATTGCAACGCGGTTGGCAGGACAAATCGCCCGTACTTTTATAACCTCGCTCTGGACACCTATGAGACCTCGCCACAGTATTCATGGGAGCGAGAAACCGAAGTTGGTATGGCTCAAACAGTTGCCTCTATGGCCCCGATTGAACGGAGTCTGTCCCCCACGCCGAAACCCGTTATGAAAATCAGCCTGGCACGCCGCGAAGCGCGCTTCGAGACAAACCGTTATCGTATCCCTTAGCGAGAGGGGCAGTCCTGGCTCATGATTGCTGTAAAACAACTCTCGCCTTCAGCAGCCATGTTACGATTGGTTGTCGAGTTATCGTTGCTCCTGGTCCACCTTCAGAGAGTGGTCGCCTGTTATTCCTGTTATTCCGCAAACACGCTGAGCGGTTTCTGGTTGACAAAGTGTCGAGGGTCTAAGGTTGTTTGCCGCCAAATCTGTTTTCTTTTCCGCTGGCCCCGACACACCTAACCCAGACCGCGTGGATGCCCAGTAAGTTACAAAGTCGGGCCGATGATCCACGGGGCAAACTCCTCCTCGCCAACGCCGTGAAGTTCGCTCTTAGTCTTTTTACCGCTGGCGACGGCCAGGATTTCCTCGAAGATTTGTCGGCCAACTTCGGCGACGCTCGCACCGCGGCTCAGGATCACGCCCGCGTCAATGTCCATATCGTCGGACATGCGTTCAAACAGAGGGGTATTGGTGGCCACCTTGATTGTGGGAACCGGCTTGCATCCATACACGGAGCCGCGACCCGTGGTAAAGACCGCGATAGTGCACCCGCCGGCAACCAGTCCGGTCATGGAAACGGGATCGTAACCGGGGGTATCCATGACTACTAACCCTTGAGCGCGAATCGGCTCCGCATACAAAAGGACATCCATCAAGGCAGTGGTTCCACCTTTGGCCACGGCTCCCAGCGATTTTTCATAGATGGTCGTCAGTCCCCCCGCTTTATTCCCAGGCGAGGGATTATTATTGATTTCTGCTCCGAAAAGTCCTGTGTACCATTCCCACCAGCGAATGCGTTCCAGGAGCTTTTCCGCCACTGCTCGAGAGACAGCACGGCGGGTCAGGAGGTGTTCCGCCCCATAGATTTCAGGGGTTTCTGCCAAGACCGCAGTGCCCCCTTGCGCCACCAGTAAATCAGCAGCATAACCCAGCGCCGGATTAGCGGTTACGCCGCTATAACCATCGGAACCACCGCACTGCGTAGCGAGGATCAGTCGCCCCGCGGGAATCGGTACGCGTTTGATGTTATCAATTCGAGGCAGCATCTCAGCGACGGCCTTAACGCCCGCTTCTACGGTGCGGGCAATGCCGCCACACTCCTGAATGGTCAGTACGCGCGGTGGGGAAGCGCCGCGCCCTAATGACAACAATCCCCCCTGCACCAAGTGGAACGCCTGGGCAGTTTCGCAGCCCAACCCGACCAGGAGAAAGCCCCCGACGTTGGCATGACGGGCAAAACCGGCCAGCGTCCGCTCCAACTGTTGATGGTCGGGACCTTCAAAGGGCATGGCGCAGCCTCCCTTGTGGGTTATGGCCACCACACCATCCACGTTGGGAAAATCCCGCAATACACCGCTAGTGCGAATCCTTTCTGAAATGTATTTGCTCACGCTGGCTGAGCAATTGACCGTGCTGATAATCAGCAGGTAATTGCGGGTGCCGTAACGCCCATCGCCGCGATCATAGCCATAGAAATAACGTACCTCCTCAGCCTGGAGAGGGGGAGGAACTTCCGAACAAAAGGCATAATCGCGCTGGAATCGCTCCACAAGCACGTTGTGAACGTGCACATGTTCGCCCGGGGCAATGTCGCGCGACGCCCATCCGATAATTTGCCCAAACTTGCGAATGGCCTCGCCTTTGGGGATGGACGTCCAGGCGAGCTTGTGGCCCATGGGAATGTTCGCCGCGGCTCGCACCGACTCAAATCCGCTATGGAGCAACTCTCCTGCAACGAGTTCACGAGCAGCGATAGCTACGTTGTCTTCCGGACGCAAGCGTACCACATCCGGACGCGAGAAGGTTTTGCTCATTGGTCACCTCATCTTTACCAAGGACGCCCGCAGTTGATAAACATCCCCATGAGGCCGGGCAGCAGGATGCAGCTTGCATTCGACGGTCATGGCCTTCACAATTTTTGCGGCTTTCTTGTTCAAAGAGAAGGAAGTCTCGGGATCAAGGAGGTCCCAAGATTCAGGGTATTGTAATTTCAGGGAGTGTGGCCCATTCCAACGTTTGGGGTATGCTACTCGGGCATTTCCCCAAATGCCTCAGCCATTCTATCGCCCCGAGCAAAACAGTAGATACGTCGCGCGGATAGCGGAAAGGCTCAGTACTATGGAACATGCCGGAGCGGAGGCGAAGCCCTCTTTCGCAGCCGACTACTTGGCATAGTACCTTCAGACTGCTGCGATGATAGCAGCCATGACGGCGCGTGGAGAAAAGCGGCAGATGGCCAAACGCGACTCGTTCGGCAATAAGCTATTGAGCATTGCGGAACTATGTCGAATTGCCAACCTCCCCAGTGCGTGGGCGGATATCCTGTGTGGTTGGCTCGTCGGGGAGAGTGTAGCCTATGAGTCCGGCGGGGAGCATCCCCATGGCTTGGTCTTGAGTCTGTTATTGCTGGCGACCAGCGGCCTGTATCTGTCGGGGATGGTGTGGAATGATGTCTTTGATGCTGAAACAGATCTGCGGGAGCGGCCTTATCGGCCTATCCCGTCGGGGCGGGTTAGTCGCTCCTCAGCGGCGCTCCTGGCTCTTGCGCTGATGGGAATCGGCTGGATCAGTGGAGCGGCGGTATCCCGCCATCTTCATAATAGCGCAACTGTCATCATTGCCTCGTTGCTGGTGGCCTGCATTCTGCTCTATGACGCGGGGGGTAAGCATTTCGTATGGGGCGTATTATGGCTGGGGGCCTGCCGCTTCGGGAATGTCCTGCTTGGGGCAAGTCCCTGGCTGACAGCTGCGGTCGTTCCTGCGAGTCTGGTGGCACTGATAAACGGCACATACGTTGTGGGCTTGTCGGTGTGTGCACGACCAGAGGCTCGCCCGCACGAAGGGGTGCGCCGAACTCTATGGCTGGGGGCGTTGATCGTGGCTCTGGCGCTACTCGGCGGGTTGGCAGTGGCCTTGGCAGCTCAGCAAGGCGCGTTCGGACGACTCGCCTGGACGAGGGACTGCGGACTGACCGTCTGGCTGGCCGTGGCAGCTCTGGCCTGTGCCTGGGCCATGAATCTGGCGGCGGTGTTAGTTCGTGCCCTGCGTCAGCCCCAACCAGAAACTCTTCAGGCAGCTGTGCGGCGCTTGTTGCAGGGGATCATCTTCCTGGATGCGTTTCTGGCCCTGATCTTTGCCGGGCCTGTGGCGCTGATGATTCTTCTGCTTGGTCCCGTGAGCCTGTTTCTGGGACGCCGATTTGCTCCCACCTGAGAAGACATTTTCGGGTCATCCAACCGCTGCCACACTTGGCTTCTTCAAGCTAGGGTTGAAAACCTAACCCGTGCTTTTCGAGGAGACGTTGGAGGGATCCAAGAGCCGCTTCGGCCACGCGCACCGTCGGCATAGCCCAGAAGTCGGGGTTTGGCGCTTCGACGGCGACATAACCAGAATATTCGATCTGGCGCAAGCGCGCCAGCAATGGCTCCCAAACCAGTTCCCCGTCGCCTGGCAAAATCCGATGGCTGTCGCGAGCCCATTCCCGAGGCACACCGGCCAGGTCGCTCAGTTCCACAAAGAAAAGGTTGGTTCGCGTCAGCCATGTCAAATCTTCGGGTTTACTGGGACCGATGTAGTAATGGAACGAGTCGAAATTGATGCCAACGTTGGGCGCGCCACAGACAGTGACTAACTGGGCCAGCGTGTCGAGACTGGCACACCAAGCCGCACGAGCCTGCATTTCCAGAGCCAAGCGCACATGGTAACTGGCGGCTAATTGCGCCGCTTGGCAGAGTTGGGCTAGCGCCCGTTGATAGTCCACCGTATCCGCACCGTGGGGAAAATCGCAGGCCAGTATCAGCGTCTCAATCCCTAATGCCTGACATAGTCCCAGGCGGTGTTGCAATTGCTCGAAGGCGAGCCGACGCTGTTCGCCGGTGGCCCAAAGCAGCCCGCCCTGCCCGGCAGCAGCGACCGCTCGCAGGTTTCGAGAGGCCAAAGCCTCCTGGACGCGCGCCAAACCGTACTTTTGAACGGCCTGTTCCAGCTTTGTCAGCCAGACCGCCATCGCCGAGGCACCGGCTGCTGCAAACGCTTGCACGTCCTCCAGGAAATCACTTGCCAGGTTCAACGTCTGACTCAGGCACAGTTGCACACGACTCATGGGCTGCCCCGCTCTGGTTCCGCCACACTCACCGACTGGTACTGGCTGCTTTCTACCTTCCTTCCCTCGGCCGCTGGAACGGGCCATCATCACTTGAGCGGAACTTCACGCAACTCCATAGGAGCCCCGCAGCATTCACACACGCCTTTATCGGGATAGTCCCGGCGAATTGCACAAGTTTCGCACCAATAGTACACTTCGTGGGGCAAACTGTTTTTGACAGTATAGAAGCGGTGTACCACCAGGAAACTGCTTCTCGGAAGAACATGAGCTTGAAGCTGCACTGGGCGATTGAGTAAGCGTGCATCCTGAAACAGAGCACGGCTGCCGAGTGTCTTGAGGATGGGCAGCAATTTCCCGTCCGCGGTGCGTAGTGCCAATGCCCAGGGAGCGGCATCGGTGTCCAGCTGAACGTCCTGGGCTTTGAGCACATCTGTCAGACGAACGACCTGACCTTCCACGATTTGTAACTTGCTTTGTGGTTGCTCGCCAAACGTGGTGCTGAGCCGACCATATAAAGAGCTGACTATGCCCAGCAGTCCATAACAGAAAAACCTGCGTCGCGACAGAGGTGACTCACCTCCTCGGCTGCGTTGTCGTACACAGCTGAGAGCACTTTGGAACAGCCAGTTCGAGTCGCCAGGCATCGTGATACTCCTGGAGGTTGGGATTGTTCGGCAGCATACGCAGTAACTGCTGAGGCGATTGTCAGACATCGCGCCACACATCGCTGGCCGGTTCTTCGCCTGGTTTGGCACGAGTGCGGGCCTTAGCACGCCGAGGCAACACCGCCGTGGTTTCCACGGGAGCTGGCTCCGCGGGTTTATGCCGACGCTGTTCTTCCTTGTCGCGCAGAATCAGGCGGATGGGCACTTCTTTATAGGGTAATTGCTCGCGAAACACCTTAAGCAGATAGCGAAGGTAAGGCGGATCGAACAGTTCTTTGCGGTTCACCATAAGCACAATCGTAGGCGGATGAACGGCAACCTGAGTGGCGTAGTAAATGCGTGGCGTCTGGTTCTGGCGGATCGGCGGCGATTGCCGCTCCAGAGCCCAGGTAAGCACACGGTTTAGTTCGCTGGTGGCCACTCGATGTCCCGCCTGTTTGTGCAAAGTTTCTGCCAGGTCGAGTAAACCGCGGACGTTTTTGCCTGTTTTGGCGCTGATGAAGACAATCGGCACATAGTCCAGTGCGGGGAACGTTTGCTGCAAATGCTGTATCCAGTTGTCCGTAGGAATCAATTGCTGAACCAGGTCCCACTTATTGACGACAAAAATAGTGGGCTTGTATTCTTCAACGACCATCTGGGCCAACTGCTTGTCTACACGGCTCACAGCATCGGTGGCATCGAATAAGTGCAGAACGACATCGGCGCGGCGAATCGCCCGTTCCGACCGCTTCAGGCTGTAAAACTCGATGCTTTCCTGAATGCTGCGTCGCTTGCGCAAGCCGGCGGTATCTATGGCGAGAAAGACCTTGCCATCCAACTCGAAACGCACATCCACACTGTCGCGCGTGGTACCCGCCACTTCACTGACGATGACCCGCTCCTCTTGAGCCAGGGTATTGATGAGCGTGCTCTTGCCGACGTTGCGCCGGCCAACGATGGCCAGCTTGAGCGCTTCGCTGGGCGGGGCCTGTGTCACCGCAGGTAACAGTTCCAGTAGCCGATGGAGCAGCGTCTCCTTGCCACGATTCTGCTGGGTACTGACACAGATCGGTTCACCCAATCCCAGTTGAGTGAACTCGCCAGCCTGGTAATCGAGAGGGCGAGTGTCGCATTTATTGGCCACCAGGAGGATTGGCTTTCCGATACGCCGCAGTTTCTCGGCCAGCTGCCGGTCCAACGGCATCAGGCCGTCTCGCACATCTACGACAAACAGCAAGACGTCAGCTTCCTGGAGGGCATAGTCAATCTGTCGTTCCAAGTGTTCGGTAAGCCGGTCTCGGTCTTCTATTCCCCAGCCGGCAGTATCACAGATTTCGAAATACCGCCCCGAAGTTTCCACAATGGTGGTCAGTCGGTCGCGTGTCGTGCCTGCGGTCGGGTCGACAATGGCAATCTGCCGACCCGCCAGCCAATTGAACAGCGACGATTTGCCGACGTTGGGTCGGCCCACGATGGCTACTTTGGGCAACGCCATAGCTGGCCTCATTACGCGATAGTCCTGCAGGGGAAGTTTCCCTATCTGCTTGTTATCTGGCCCGAAAGCCGATTCGTTGAAATCCGCACTGCTAACGATTGTACGCCAGTCAAACCGAACTGGATTGTTGGCGAAGCGTTCTTACCCCGCCATCGCCGATTGTCATCCGCGGCCTGGTTCTGCCGCACTCTTGCTCTACCTGTGATTGATAAGCCCCGACCGACGCTAAATGATGGCCTTCGTAGCAAATTATGAAGCTAGTGGTCACCGATACCAGTTTCGCTCCACCGCGTCCGCTGAGCCTGACCTGAATTGAACCAAGACAGCGTTCGAGACCCGCTAGTGCTATTTTCCTGGCCTTTTCTTCGAACTCCCATGCACGTTAACTTAGATCCAATCGAGCCGGCGCCTGGGACTGCGAGAGCGCACACATTCCAAACAGATGCCTCTGACGACCAAACTATGCCTGCTTGGTTGAAAGCCGTATTGCCGACACACCTCTTCATACATCGCTTCCAGTTGCGGCGCTTCAAATTCAATTACCTTACCGCAGTGGTCACATACTAAGTGCTCGTGCTGAGGATAACCGTAGTCATGCTCATAAAGAACACGATTGCCCAGCTGCACCCGGCGTAGTAAACCCGCGCTGACCAGCTTATTGAGAGTGCGATATACGGTAGCACGGCTGATATTGAGTTGTGCCCGGTCCAGTTCCGAGCAAAGCTGCTCGGCATCGAAATGGTTATGGCGCGAAAAAATGAAATGAATCATCTGCCGTTGCGCTTCGGTGAAGCGAAGCGGCTTTGGACGGCTGGCCAAGTATTCGCGGAACCGCTGCACCGCATTTTCGGGTGGCTCGAGAGGTCGTTGAAGGATTCCTTCAGTCATGAATAGTTCACCATACCCTGAGCGCGGGATCGTGGGGCTTCCGCTAAGCTCCGCACCAGTGTCGCGCAGTAGGCAATCTTACGGTCTGGTTAGGTGAGTACCTACTATTCTACGCTCCTGGTTCCTAACCCTTACAGTTCTACGGAACCGCCCGGGGCAAGGACGATTGCTTGTGTGGCTGTTTCTTGACGGACGCGCTCGGCCCAGGAGTCAGCATCCTGACGAATCAGCTCCCAGGTGTTGTAATGAATCGGTACAACGCGGCGCGGCTTGAGTAATTGGACCGCCCGCAAGGCGTCCTCAGGCCCCATAGTGAAGTTGTCGCCTATCGGAAGAAACGCCAGATCAATGCCGGCCTCACCAATCAGTGCCATGTCGCCAAACAGCCCGGTATCGCCGGCATGGTAGAGGGTACAACCGTCTAAAGCCAAGAGCAGTCCGCAGGGATTACCCCCATAACTCCCGTCTGGTAAGCCCGAACCGTGAACCGCTTGCGTCAATTTCAGGCGACCAAACGGAAAACGATAACTTCCGCCAATGTGCATCGGATGAACGCGACTCACTCCCTGGTTGGTTAACCATGTCGTAATCTCATAGTTGCTGATGACTGTAGCGCCCGTGCGGCGTGCGATGTTCACGGTATCCCCGACGTGATCGGCGTGTCCGTGCGTCAGCAGGATGAAATCCGCCGCAATGGTATCCGGTGACACTGGCGGAGGTAGCGGCTGCCCCGAAAGAAATGGATCAATCAGAAGGCTATGTTGCCGCGTGCGAATCAACACACAGGCGTGTCCCAGCCATGTTGCTGTTGTCGTCATCGTAGAGTCTCCATTACCGCACTCCATCGTCCCCAGTAGCTCAGCCGGCCCAGCCAGGCAAAGCGGGCTCAAAGGCCCCACCGTCCGATTGGTTCGAAGTTTCCGCTTAATGTAGCGATACCGACCGGCGAAGGGCTACGTTCATTGGGGCACAGCGGGAGGCCGTGCTTGGGGCGATTGGTAACGCTGTGATTGCGCCGCAGACGCCTCTTGAGCCAGATACGCTTGTTGCGCCTTATGCAATTCCCAACGCTTGTGCCAGCCGTAAAGCCAGGTTAAGGTCATCTCGGCTAAGGCGACCGCGATCAGCAGCAAAGCGCACAAGCCGAGGACCATTATCCAAAGAAAGGTCTGCTGCAACCGCGCCTGGTTTTCTGGAGTCCGCAGGTTCTCGACTTGCTCAGGAGCCTGGGCGAGTTCGTGCAGGAGATTTTCCAGGTGTTGCAGAGGCGCCCCTCCCAGGTAGGCTAGAAGTATCCCGCATGCGACCAGGATGGTACCTGCCGCAATGCGCAAGCCACTTCGCCAACGCCAATAACGGAGGTCCCGCCGCGATAAACTCTCATTGACCTCGACCTGCTTCCAGCTACGCCAGGAATGCCAGATAGCCCAAACTCCTAAGCAACCTAAACCCGCTCCCAACAACCAACTGACTATCTGCACCTCATACATCGCCATCTCCTCATCTTCCCTCGGGCCGACGATGGTCTGTTTGGGCCGATAATTAGAAATCCTCAGACTTGGCACCAATAGCTGCAAAGCCAGTTCTACCCGATGTTCCATCCGTTCATAGTATCAACTTGAGTGCTGTCTTGGGAAGTTTTTCCCGTGCCGATAAGCGCATCGGGTCGGCTTCCGCTTCTGCGAAAACCACGCCTGGGTCAAGGGCTTGCCCTTCCAGCCGTCGGTTGGGGACGAGACAACGAAGGCAACCAGGCAAAGCACGGAAATTTGAATTTACTGTTGCTCGAGGCGCGACAGCCAGACGGCGACGGGTGTGCCTCGGGGAGGAACAGCGTCGGGGTTGGCTTCAAAGAGCAGTCCTTCGACTTCCTGGTCAGAACTGCGAATCGGCAGGTCAAGTAAGGCGACGTTAAAATTCGAGGTGCAAATGACCCTCCCGAGGTTGGCGCCGAAGAAAGGTTTACCTCCCGGCTCGAGAGGGTCGAGGAATTTGCTGCCCGCGAAGACCCAGTCGTAGCGCGGGGTTTGCTTCTTATCCACATCGCGGAGCCAGCGCTGGGCCGGCACGATGACCAACTCGCCAACTGCATTCCGATAGGCGCAACGCACACGAATGCGGTCGCCCTGGGGCGGAATGAAGACCCGTTGGCCGTTTTCTTCCCGATACTCCATCGGTTTGCCTGGCTTGGCCCCAATGGCCAACAGTGCCAGATAGAGGTGGAGGGCATCCATGTCGGCGGAGAGAATGGACTCGTGATTCTTCTCAGCTTTGTGCGTAGTCAGGAGATGTTCCACCAGGCCACTGCGAAGAACAACTATGGCACTGACACTGACTTGACGGTCGTCCCCGGGCCGAATTACCAACAGGCGCAAAACCGCCAAGGGAGCCACTCCACTCGGCCCACAACGCAGCCCCAACGAGTGCAAAGCGCCCTGCGCCAACTCACGAATCGCGGCATCGCTGGGCTGACGCACTTGGACAAAGACGTTGGGCCCAACGGCGACTTGCGTGGAAAAGAACCATTCCCCTGCTTCCGTGCCATAAGCCGACCGTCGCCACGAAGCCACGCCATTCGCCTGCGTCGGGCTGACCCTCGGCTTAGCTTTATTCGTTTGAGCTTCCTGCTTCTCTTCCTTCTGCTCCCCTCCGGAGGAATGATTGAAGCAGCCCACTGAACACAAAATCAGCGCCAGGATAGCCAGTCCGAAGGCCAACTGCGATATACGAATCATAATCGTCTCCGGGAGCCCCTAAGTATAGCTGCGCCAACCCATAGCGATTCTACTATTGTCATTAGATGCGGGAATCAGCCTTTCGACAAGAGGCAGCGTTCAGAGGCCAGATAACCCCATGCCGCTTCCATGAACGCGGGGAAGCAGCATTGCGAAGTAAGTCGAGTGCGGATGCGGTCCGAGAGCACCCGCGCTTGTTTCGTAAGCGCTCCTTCTGGCCCGCGTCATCAGCGCCATCGCTGCAGCCACGACTCATTGCGGAACCTGATACTGTCGAGCGCACGAAATACTAAGTTTGCCCGAGCGAATGCATGATAGATTGGACTCAGACGGCCATCTAATCCGGTAACGGGCGTCCCTTCGTTTCCGGGGCGAACCAGATGATCAGTAAACCCAGCGCATACACCAAGCTCGTCGTGGCCCCGGCTTGAGCATAGTTGCCGTGAAAGATCTCCTGAATTAGAGTGCCTGTAAATATCGCACCAACTGCCGCTACGACCCGACCGACATTGAAACAAAAGCCCTGACCTGTGGCGCGCACCCGAGTCGGAAATAACTCTGGAAAGTAAAGCGGAAACCATCCATAGAAGGCCGCGGTGATGCCCCCCGTCAGGAGTACCATTGTCATAAAAGTCCAATCAGCAGTGTGGCTGGAAAAATGCCAGGGCCAGCGAAAGAGCATGGCACATAACAAGAGCGAGGCGACGCACATGCTGAAATAACCGAGCCGACGACTCACCGCCTGCCCGACCACGCCGCCGAGAAACGCAAACAGGCACGCTCCCAACCCCGAACAGATTTGCGCTAAGCTGGTCTGCCACTGTGCATGGGTCTGGCTATTGACCCACGGAGGTATCCATTGAACTGAGCCCCAGGTGCCAATGAGCGCGATCGCTCCTAACAGCGAACCGACCAAGGTATTCGAGGCGATGCCGGGGCGGAAAATCTCTATCAGGTTAGGGCGTGGCCCTGATTCCGAGGCCTCCTGCCAGCGTTCCGATTCGGGAACAAAATACCGAATAAAGAACGTCAGCAACGCGGGTAAGGCACAAAATCCTAAGACCCAGCGCCAGCCCCCCTGCGCGATAGGCAATCCGGCTGCCTCAAATCCCCAGGCTAATAACGCAGCCAGGGTGAACCCCACATTGGCCGCGGCGCCGATGAGACCTGCCAACATCGGCCGGGCGTGCGCGGGCCATTTTTCCATAACTAAGGCGACGCCTAAAGCCCATTCCCCGCCCATACCTAACGCTGCTAAGAATCTAAGTCCTAATAATTGCCAACTGTCCTGAGCCAGACCGCATAAGCCTGTGAATAACGAGTAGGTGAGCACACTTAGCATCAGTCCGCGGACGCGTCCCAGTCGGTCGCCAATCCACCCGAAGAGCCAACCGCCTAAAGCCGCTCCAACTAGGAAGGCCGCGGTAATACGACCATACCACGAGCCTGTTTGTTGTTGCGCTATCCGAAAGACTTGTTCATAACCCGGATCGCTCTTATTCAAGGCTTCCAGCTTCGAACGATGCCCTAACACGTCTAATAACGCGGGTCGGGCTACGGCAGGGAAAATCCCCATTTCGAAACCATCGAAAAGCCAACCTAATAATGCGGCCACTAACGCCAACCACTGCCCCCGCGTCGCCTGACTGTACCAGCGCATCAATCACCTCATTTCACCATTTCATCAGGATGACATAGCAATAGGCTTAGTGGACTTAGCAGGTTATATACATTTCGTCGAGCAAGTATAAATGAGTGTTGAGCGTTCTCCATGCTACCCCTGGAGCATTTAGTAGCTACTTGTGCTTTATTCGCACTTGCGAGGCAGTCATGACCGCCAGACTATCAGCTGGCTAGGCTCTTGGCGACTAGTTGGCCGTGTTGAGCCAGCATCGGCTAAGGAGTCATGAAGCTGGGCTTTAGAAGGCTTGGCTCAATCGTGCCCTTGACGCTAAGATTGGGCGACGGATTTCTTCGCGGCTAATGCACGCGCCATGTGCTGGACTAAATTCTTCATGACAAAACCGCGAGACGGGGCAATGTCCACGCGGACACCTAGCTCACTCAGGCGTTGCTGAACGACAGGGCCGACAGCGGCTACATAGGTACGTTCCAGTCCTTGCCGTAAGAGCTTCTCGAAACCGCGTTGCTGAGCCACCTCGAAGAGGCGATCCACCTGGGGCGAGCTGGTGAACGCGATAGCGTCCACCTCACCGCGGGCCAGACGTTCGATGAGTTCCGCCACCCGGTCGGCATCACTCGCCGGCGCATAGATGTAAGGCATCACCTCAAAAACCTGGGCACCGCGGCGTAACAGGTAATTGTGTAATTCCGGGTTCGGTTGGCCATAGAGCGTAACGCCGATTCGTAAGTTCGTTAGGTCCTCCCGCTCTAAACGCGCGATGACGCCGGCCGTGGTCGGAGCCTCGGCTTGCATGTCGCTGGTCAGGCCGAGTTCTCGCAGCGCCTGAAGCGGCTTCGGGCCACGTGTGAGTTTGCGGGTCTTGCCCAAAGCGGCAAGATAAGCATCACGCCAACCCGCCCGTTCCGCGAAGCCGAGGAGTCGCCGGACTGCTTCGCCCGTCATCAGGATGACCAGGTCAAATTGGCCTGCCAGGAGCTTTTCCAACCAGTCGAGCACGGGCCGTTCATCGGGGTTATCTAAAATCGCTACCATCGGACAACGCAGCGTGCTGGCCCCCTCGGCTTCCAGCAGGCTGACGAATTCGTCGAGCTGGCGATGTTCGGGCACTGCCACGGTGAAGCCCGCGAGTGGTTTTTCCATGGCTCATTTTTCCTGTTTGCTGAAAAAGCATGTGCAGATTGGCTATGTCCGTCGGAATCCATCACGGTCGCTGAAAACAGCCTCACAGGTGCAACCATTGTTGTCGGACGACATCGAAGACACCGCGCGCCGTGATTTTCAGTTCGGGAATCACAGGCAGAGCCAGAAACGAAAGCGCCCCGAAGGGACACGCCAAAGGGCATCCTAAGGACTGAGCCGCCTGACGCACCGCTCGGAGTTGCTCGCACACAACGTCGGCCCGCTCGGTCGAGAGCAAACCACCAAACGGTAACGGTAATCGGGCCAGTACCTGTCCCTGGGCCACGGCGACGAAACCGCCACCTGTTTCCGCCAAAGCGCGCACCGCGACCAGCATGTCGCTCGGGTTGGTTCCCGCGACGATGATGTTATGGGAGTCGTGAGCTACTGATGAAGCTAGGGCACCGTGTCGGCGAAAGCCAAAACCGCTCACCAAGCCTAAACCGATTTTCCCACTGGCGCGGTGCCGCTCAATACTGGCGAGTAAGGCTACGTCCTCCTCCGGAGAAAACTCCCACTCGCCTTCGCGAAGTCGAACCGAACGCCGTTCGTGGCGGGTAATCAGTTGGCCAGGAATGATACCAATGACCGGACAGGTCGCACTGGCCGGGCGTAGGCGAAATGCCCCTTCATCCAGCGGGGGTAAGCGGATGGTGTTTTCGCAGGGGACTGTACGAACCTCTGGCGGGCCAAGGTATTCACCGTCGCGTGCTACTAGCTGACCCGCGTGATAAACCAAGCGCACATTCATGCGTCGCAGGTCGTCCACGACCACGAGGTCAGCTCGGTACGACGGGGCAATGGCTCCGCGGTCGCTTAGGCCATAGTGTTGAGCCGGCACTAAGGTGGCGTGGCGCACCGCGACTTCTGGTGCTACCCCGGCCGTTATGGCGCGACGCAGCAAATAATCGAGGTGCCCCCATTGGCGTAAGTCATCGGGCAAAATGTCATCAGTAACCAAAGTCCAGCGGTCGCCTAACTCCCCGGAAACGACTCGGGGCAGCAGGGTGTCGAGATTATGGGCAATCGAGCCGTCGCGGATTTGGACTAACATACCAAGCCGGGCTTTCTCACGCGCTTCTTCCACGGTGGAAGACTCGTGGTCGGCCCGCATCCCAGCGGCGACGTATGCCTGCAGAGACAAGCCTGTGACATTCGGTGCATGACCGTCAATGACGGACTTCTGCCGCTGGGCGGTCAGGATTTTCTCCAGCATGTAGGCCGAGCCGTTCCACACTGCAGGCAGGTCCATCACTTCGGCCAGCCCCAGGACACGGTCGTGCCGCAATAAACTGGCAATCTCCCCAGCCCCGATGCTTGCCCCCGCATCTTCCCAAGCCGTAGCGGGTACGCAAGATGACGCCATAAAGTACACGTCCAGAGGCAGACCCATGCTGGCTTGAACAAGAAGTTCGATCCCGCGAACGCCAAGCACGTTGCCGATCTCATGAGAATCTGAAATCGTGGCCGCCGTGCCGTGAGGCACTGCTAATCGGGCTAATTCGCTCGGCAAAAGCAAGGTGCTTTCCAGGTGCATGTGGGAATCTATCAATCCAGGTAACACGTATTGCCCTTGCAAATCCACCACTTGTCGCGCGGACCACGAAGCGGTGCCCACGCCCGCGATGTAACCGTCAGCCACGACGATGTTGGCCATTTCAGTGCGGCGGGTAAACACGTTGACCACCTGAGCATGGGTCAGGAGTAAGTCGCCCGGCTCTTGTCCCAGGGCGACACGAATGCGTCGTTGCAGGCGTGCCAAGTCGGACGAATCGCGCGCAACCTCGCTCATGGCGCAGTCTCCTCCTGGGCCACGTAACCGATGTAGTCAAGTTCGCGGAAAGCCTCGGCACAGTCGATACCGTACCCAACCACGAACCGGTCGGGAATTCGGAAGCCGACATAATCAATCGGCACTTCCAAACGTCGTCGGGCGGGCTTATCGAGCAATGCGCAGACCCGCAGGCTGGCCGGTGTCTTCTTTTTCAGGTGCTCGATGAGCCAAGCCGTGGTCAGGCCCGTATCTACGATGTCTTCGACGACCAGGACATGTCGGCCCGCGAGCGGAATGGTCGTGTCCAGTTGCAGGGTAATTTGCCCCGAGGTTTCGGTGTTTTTCCCGTAACTGGAAATTTTGACGAAATCACACTCCACGGGTATGCGCAATTCACGAACCAAATCGGCGAGGAAGACGAACGCTCCTTTCAGCACTCCGACCAGCACGGGATATTGTTGAGCATAATCGCGGCGAATCTCCTGGGCGAGTTCGCGAATCCGCTGGCGGATTTGTTCAGGGCCAATGAGCGGGCGCAGCTTCGGCTCGAGCGAACGCATAAGGGCGATTTCTTTCCGATGCGACTGGCTAGGCCGGATTCATCATTCGCGTTAGCACTTTCAGCTTACAGCGCACCGTCTTTGGCGAAAATGGCAGCATGCGGCGTCCCATCCCAATGGGTGCCGCAGCGGATTATAAAATGTTGCCCGACCAACAGGGCGACGACTGTGCTATTGGCCGTGAGCTGGTGCGCTGCTGGCTGAAGCTAAACCTGGCACGTGCAAGCGAGCGGGCACGCCGAGAAACCGGGCTAATAAGTAGTAGGCAACTATCCCAGTTAGCAACGAATATACTCCCGTGGGATGCGCACGCCAGTGATGCCACCAGCCTGCTGTGTCGAGTCCGAATAGTTTGCCGACCATGTCGTTATTGCTGATGCCAACCAGAAAGCCGATCAGCCAGGCGCCATACCCGGCCCAGTTGATCCCCTCGCGTGGCCCCGACCAGCGCCCGCCGCTGAGAGCGAAATCGGCGATCATGGCTCCGATAACGGGACCAAAACTGGCTCCGATCAGGCCGAAATACGGGGCCAGCTGCGCTGACGCCCCTGTGATCGCGATGAGGATACCCACGGTCGCCCCCGCTAAGGTGATAGGCACGCGAGCCTGCGGTTTGGCCAACATGGTCGAAAGACTGTTTCCGATGATGAACGAGCAAAAGCATGCCGGTGCCATCGAGCCAATGGCAAACAGAATCAGCATGATCTTAGCCAACCAGTTGGGCTGGCCGTTGGAAGTGTTGAGCATGGCCAGGGCGTCGCCATAACGCAGCGACATCTTACTGAAATCCTCGCCCGCAGCGCCAAAGGCACCAGCCACGGTCAGGATCGCCAGCCCAGCGGTGAAAATGATTGGCACCCAAATTCCGAAGACGCCGCCCCATTTGACGTCATCCTCATGACGATTGTTAGAACAAAAGTCGGCACCCACTGCCCCCGCCGTACCAAAGAATCCTACTACCATCTGGACGATAAACAGTGTGCCGATGTTCACGTAGTCCACAGTATCCACCTGAGCCTGCCTTTGCATTTCCGCAAACTTAGTGAAATCGCCGTAGATCAAGGCTTGCAACGCGCCTACCAGTAAGAGCAGAATCGGCACAACAGGGAAAAATTGAGCCACCTTAGCCACGTACCCGATGCCCAGTCCCCCGATCAGCGCAAAGGCATAACCCCACACCAGAGCCATGCCGATGAAGAGCGGATCAAAACGCGGGGCCACTCGCTCGGCCGACAGTCCAAAGGCGCTGGCGTCCTCGACAATCCCGTAAGGAGTAATCGCAGGAAAACCGACGCCATTGAGAATTAGTTTCGTTGCGTAATAGGTGGCCACACTATACCAGCCGATTTGCAGCAGCCCCATGAAGAAACCTGGAATGAGGAATCCGCCTTTCGCGCCGAAGGTGCTCGTTCCCACGATGTAAAGCGGCAGGCCGGTCTGCATACCTAACAAGCCGGGCACGTAATAGAAGAGCAAGTGGCACGCGGCGCCTGCGATCACGGTGCCGATGAGCAAGGCCCATAACCCGCCGTAACGAAGTCCCTCGCCCAACTGGTCGTAAAAAGCAATCCACAGGAAAATCCCCGCATAAGCAGGAGCCGTGTTCACGTACCACGGGGCACGCTTCTCCGCGGGAACCGGGCTGGCGGTACGTAAATAAGCGGGAGTGCCAGGGGTCTCGTTGGTCATCGGGAGATTCCTCGTTTTCGCTCTGACAACTAACTGTTACTTTTGTCGGCACCGCGTTGCCAATATACATACTCCGCCCGACCCAAGGAGCAACTGCTATCGGCAAAATTTCTGGCTCACCTGAGGTCCGGAAACAATATACGGTTCAAGGCAGGGGGAATCGCATAGCGCCCATAGAAACGGCTGATGCAGTTAGTTGCCGAATTGACTAAAACTCCTCGGCACCGCGATTGCCTTAATGGCAACGTGGATATAGCTTATTACTACTGCGCAATGGAATTTTTCCGAACGGCTCACACAAGAGGAGTTGCTATGAATCAAGCGAACCGGACTACTGCCGCGACGCGTCGCGAGTTCCTGCGAACCACCGCAGCCGGCACCGCCGCAGCTATGGCGACTTTGCGTCCTTGGGAACATGTCCCGGCAGTTCACCTCGCGGGCAGTGACGTCCTGAAGGTTGGACTGATCGGCTGTGGCGGCCGAGGTACAGGCGCTGCCTACAACTGCCTGCGCGCCGATCCTCACACGCGCCTCATTGCCCTGGCCGACCTTTTCCGCGACCGCCTCGAAGGTAGTCTCAGTACCTTGAAAAGCAACCCGGAAATCAACAAGCAGGTCGAGGTCACCCCTGATCGTTGTTTCGTCGGATTCAACGCTTATCGGGAATTATTGAGTAGCGGCGTGGATATAGTGTTACTCTGCACGCCGCCCCATTTCCGACCTGCTCATCTCCAGGCTGCGGTCGAAGCGGGCAAGCACATCTTTGCGGAAAAGCCCGTAGCCGTGGACGCGCCTGGAGTACGCAAAGTGCTCGCCGCCTGCGAATTGGCGAAACAAAAGGGCTTAGCAGTTGTATCGGGGTTATGCTGGCGCTATCACCACGGCATGCGCGAGACCATGAAACGCGTCCACGACGGGGCCATCGGCGACATTGTTACCATGCAGTGCACCTACAACGTGGGCTATCTCTGGGTGCGTACCTTAGCGGAAAAACAGAAGTACGGCTGGTCGGATATGGAATGGCAGTGTCGCAACTGGCTCTATTTCACCTGGCTCTCGGGCGACCATATTGTCGAGCAGCACATCCATAGCCTGGACAAAATGGCCTGGGCGATGCGCAATCAGTATCCGATTCGCTGTTGGGGTATGGGCGGACGCCAAGTCCGCGTGGAGCCCGATTACGGCCACATTTTTGATCACCACGCGGTGGTGTATGAATTCCCCGGCGGCGTGCGCCTGTACAGTTTCTGCCGGCAGCAGAACGGCACACATTCTGACGTTTCGGATCAGATTTTCGGCACTCAAGGAACCTGCGACATTCAGGCGTCGCGCAGTGATGGCATTCTTTTGTCCCGGCAAGGTCAGCGTCTCTGGTCGTCGCGGCAAGCGGTACGGGGACGGGATGACATGTATCAGAACGAACTGGACGAAATGCTCGCCAGTATCCGCGCCGGCCGACCGATCAACGACGGCGACTGGATGACTAAGAGCACGCTGATGGCCATCATGGGTCGCATGGCGACTTACACTGGCAAGCTAATTACCTGGGAAATGGCACTCAACTCCAAAGAAGACCTGACACCTCCGAAATATGAATTCGGTCCGCTGCCAGTGCCGCCTGTCGCCAAACCAGGCGTTACACCGTTTGTTTGATGCCTACCCTGTCCCTCCGATGGTCTCGCTCAAGGGCGATGCAGCGACCAGCCACTCTTGCTCCAGACCTGATAACGCTCAGCTTAGAAGCGACAGGTCCTGAGATGCGTATGGTTTAGCTTCGATTGAACAGGACTGTTGTTACGAAAAGCTGACCTCAGGAGGGATACCCTGTGATCAGGCACATCACCGTGCTCGGCGATGGAGCTATGGGGACGGCCTGTGCGCTTGTCCTCGCGAGTAAGCCGGAACTGCGGGTAACGATCTGGAGTCCATTGGAAGACTACGGTCGGCTGGTACAACAGCGCCGCGAAAGCGTTCGTTACTTACCTGGTGTGCCAATTCCAGAAAACATCCACCTGACGCTCGACCTCGCCGAAGCAGTGAGCCAAGCCGACGCGTTAGTGCTGGCGATTCCCACCGTGTACTTACGACGAACTTTACTGAGGAATGCCGATATCCTTCGCTCCAACTCCGCCGCCATCGTGAGCGTGATTAAGGGGATCGAGCAAGGCACATTTTTGCGGCCAACGCAAATCATGGCCGAGATCGTTGGCCCACGTCCCTATGCCGTCCTGGCAGGTCCTAGCCATGCGGAGGAAATCAGTCGCGGCTTACCAGCGAGCGTCGTAGTGGCTAGCCACGACAAATCCTGGGCCCAGGCCGTGCAACTCCTCTTTATGACCGACCGTCTGCGCGTTTATACCAATCCCGACCCGGTAGGCGTTGAATTGTGTGGCGCTTTGAAGAACGTTGTCGCGATTGCTGCAGGCATCAGTGATGGCCTCGGGCTGGGAGATAACGCCAAGGCCGCCTTGTTGACACGTGCCCTGGTCGAAGTGAAACGCTTCGTGGAAGCCCACGGCGGTCGCGGCGAAACAGTGTACGGTTTAGCGGGCATCGGGGACTTGATCACCACCTGTACCAGTGTGCACGGTCGCAATCTGCGTGTCGGACGAGCCATCGGTCAGGGGCAGAAACTGGCAGACATTCTCAACACTATGCAACAAACTACTGAGGGCGTCTGGACCTGCCGCGCCGTTTATCACCACGCCAGTCAATTGGGACTGGATATGCCCATTGTTGCCGAGGTATATCGCGTGCTTTATGAGGAGAAATCCCCCTGGGAAGCAGTGCGCGATCTGATGGTGCGGGAGGCCGCTTCTGAGTATTAGCTGCGGTGATAACGTTGCACAGTTTGACTTGTCAAACTAGGGCCAGCGTTTACAATCGCCAGCGCAGCAGGCTGTGCTGCCAGCCTCGTCAAGGCGGGCGATGCAACGTATAATCCCAATGAACGCGGTAGGGCAAGTGCCGTGGGATCTGGTGTGGAACCCGATCCTGCCATCTGCCGACCGGATTTTTCCACGATAGGGTGATCAACCATGAGCATGGGCGAAGGACGAATGTTCGAACGGTTTACTGATCGCGCAAGAAAGGTAATGCAACTGGCCAACCAGGAAGCCCAGCGCTTTAACCACGAGTATATCGGCACGGAACACATTCTGCTGGGACTGGTGAAAGAGGGCTCGGGTGTCGCCGCCAACGTCCTGAAAACCCTCGACGTGGATTTACGCAAGATTCGCCAGGAAGTGGAGCGCTTGGTTCAGAGCGGCACGGAAATGGTCAGTATGGGCAAGCTCCCATACACGCCGAGGGCTAAGAAAGTAATCGAATACGCCATTGAGGAAGCCCGCCATTTGAATCATAATTATGTGGGCACCGAACACCTGTTGCTGGGACTGTTACGGGAAGAGGAAGGTGTGGCGGCTCAGGTGCTGCGGAACCTGGGTCTGCGTCTGGAAGAAGTCCGCGAAGAAGTCCTGAATCTTTTGGGGCATGACATGCCAGCGGAGCCGGTAGAAAGCAGCGGCGAACGGGGCGCTTCGGCGCGCACCAGTCGTTCCAAGACCCCGGCGCTGGATTCCTTTGGACGCGATTTGACGGAACTGGCCAAACAGGGCAAACTCGATCCCGTTATTGGTCGGCAAAATGAGATTGAACGCGTCATTCAGGTTTTGAGCCGTCGCACTAAGAATAACCCCGTCCTCCTGGGCGAAGCCGGCGTGGGCAAAACCGCCATTGTCGAAGGCTTGGCCCAGATGATTGTGGATGGCAGTGTTCCTGAATTACTCCGCGACCGCCGCATCGTGGTGCTCGACTTGGCCATGATGGTGGCCGGCACGAAATACCGTGGTCAGTTCGAGGAACGCATCAAAGCCGTGATGAACGAAGTCCGCCGCGCACGTAACGTCATCCTGTTCATTGATGAATTGCACACGTTGGTAGGGGCCGGCGGTGCTGAAGGCGCTATTGACGCCAGCAACGTCCTCAAACCGGCCCTGGCGCGTGGCGAAATCCAGTGCATCGGGGCCACCACACTCGATGAATACCGCAAGTACATCGAGAAAGATGGCGCTCTGGAGCGCCGCTTCCAGCAGATTATTGTCAATCCTCCAACGCGGCAGGAGACCATCGAGATCCTCAAAGGTCTGCGCGACCGCTATGAGGCACACCACCGCGTCCAGATCACTGATAAGGCTATCGAGGCGGCCGTGGAACTCTCCGACCGTTATATCACAGGCCGCTGCCTGCCCGATAAAGCCATTGACGTGATTGACGAAGCGGGAGCGCGGGTGCGACTGCGCACCATGACTCGTCCGCCTGACCTGAAGGAATTGGACGAGGAGATTGAACGACTCAATCAGGAAAAAGAAGCTGCCGTCGCCGAACAAGATTTCGAAAAGGCGGCTCAGCTTCGCGACCAGGCCGATAAGCTCAAGAAGCGCAAGGAAGCCTTGCTCCGGGAATGGCGGGAACGCTCCCGCGAGACCGATGGCATCGTGGATGAGGAAGTCGTCGCTGAAGTCGTCAGCAAGATGACTGGCGTGCCGCTCAAACGTCTCAGCGATGAAGAAACCACCCGCTTGCTCCGCATGGAAGAAGAACTGGGCAAACGCGTCGTCAGTCAGAAGGAAGCCATTGCCGCTATCGCCCGGGCGGTGCGCCGCAGCCGCAGCGGTTTGAAAGATCCGAAACGCCCCATCGGTTGCTTCATCTTCGCCGGGCCGACTGGGGTCGGGAAGACCTTGCTGGCCAAGCGTCTGGCCGAATTCATGTTCGGCGATGAGAACGCCTTGGTGCAGATTGACATGTCGGAGTACATGGAAAAGCACAATGTCAGCCGACTCATCGGGGCGCCGCCCGGCTATGTCGGCTACGAGGAAGGCGGCCAGCTGACCGAAAAGATTCGTCGTCGGCCTTACAGCGTCATCCTGCTGGATGAAATCGAAAAGGCCCACCCCGATGTCTGGAACATGCTCCTGCAAATCATGGAAGAAGGCCGACTCACCGACAGCTTCGGCCGCACCGTGGACTTCAAGAACACCATTCTGATCATGACGACCAACGCCGGCGCCGAGCAAATCACCAACCGTAATCCGCTGGGCTTCGGCAAGAAGGACATCGAGACCACCTACGAAAAGATGAAGGATACGCTCAAGCAGGCGCTGGAAGCCCACTTCCGCCCGGAATTCCTGAACCGTCTCGACGACATCATCGTATTCCGACCCCTGACCCGCGAAGACCTGCAGCAAATCGTGGACATCGAACTTGATAAGGTCTATAAGCGGCTCGCCGAGAAAGGCCTCAAGCTCCAGCTTACTCCAGAAGCCCGAGAATTCCTCATTGATAAGGGCTACAGTCCAGAGTTCGGCGCTCGGCCATTGCGTCGGGCTATCGAACACCTGGTCGAAGATCCGCTTTCCGAGGAATTGCTCCGCGGGGCGTTCATCGGCAAAGACACCATCCTGGCCAAGCTCGAAGAACGCGATGGGGAGAAGAAACTGGTCTTCGAGGGACTGACTACTGGCGATTCTTTGCCGCAGATAGCTACGCCCGCTGCGATGGTGTAATAGCTCATCGAAGTTGGGAGCCGACAGATTCGCCGGCGCTGCGGGACTTGAATCGCTCCATGGGGATCGGATGACTGCGCCAGCTCGTGCACTGCTCTTGGCCGCAGCTGGTTGCCGAACTAGCTTGCCAACATAGTGCGGGCGATGCTGAAGTAGGCAAGCAAAGTTCCCAAGTCCGTCAAGGTAAGTGCGACGGGGCCCGCAGCGACGCGCGGATCAAGGTGAAATAAACGGAGCAGGGTCGGTACGGCGACGCCCAGACACGCGGCCAGGATCACGCCCAGAGCAATTCCTCCCAAAATGGTCGCCGCTACTGACCACTGTCCGGGCCAGATCAATGCTCCCGTTGCGACTACGAGTCCAGCCGTTACGCCCAATAGAATGCCTGTCTGAGCCTCGCCTGACAAACGGTTGATTAGCAGTCGCCAACTGACGCTGCGGAGGTGTAACAGCTGCAGGATCAGACTTACCGATTGCATACTTACTGCTTCAGCCAGCGACAACACAACCGGGACGAACAGGGCTAAAGCGACGACGCGGCTGATCTCCGAGGCGAAAACGCCTGATAGTAATGCCGCTAAGAATCCGCCGACGATGTTACAGGTCAGCCAGGGAAACCGTGCACGAAATGCCTGCCAGGGTTCCGTCTGCCGAGCGGCCGCCAAGTGAACGCCGACCAGTTGGAACAAATCGTCCCACCGCTGTTCCAGTTCCATCCTTTCCTCGGAGTAAAGTTCAATGTCCACCACACCCAGCATGCGCCCTTGTTCATCGACGACAGGAAATGCCAGGTACCGATATAAGACAAAAAACTCGCAGGCATCGAGCAGCGTAGCCTGGGCAGGGATAGTGACCACGTTGGTTACCATGATGTCGGAGATGCGACGATCCGGAGGGCTGAGCAACAACCTCCTTGTAGGTACTACTCCTTGCAGCTTTCCTTGGTCATCCAGCACATACAAGTAAATGATGCGGCTTTGTAATTGCTGAGCTCGTAGCGACTCGATGGCCTGAGCTACGGTCTGGTCAGCACGTAGGACGGCAAAATCCTGACGCATGTATCGCGTGATAGGGTCGTCCAGACGGCATTCGCCCAATCGGATTCGTTGCAACGCATCGCCTGGGGTATTCATCTCAGACAGCTCCTCATCGCAAGCTTGATCTTCTCAGGAATGGTAAGCCTGGCGGCGCAGCAGGTAGTGGTCAAATGAATCTGGTCTTGTCGGCTCCAGGAAACTGGTCTATATGCCCCAGGACGCTCTCATCGCTGTGCCCTGGGCCAGGCAGAACAGGCATTTGCATGAGCCGCCTGTCAGTCCAGGAACACCAAAGTTGACCGATGGGGCCGGGGATGCAGACATGACTGGCCAAAAGCGCGCCAATACCCAGGCAGGAACCCAACAGATCCTGACTGGGAGCTCGAAAGTATCATGCCGTGAGCCTGATTCTCGCCGAGCGGAGCAAATCCGTTGCCGCAGGTCGTCAGGTCTGCTGACCTGGCTGCGATGGGCCGGGCCTTGGGTGCGAGCAGATTCGCCACTGCGGTTTCTGAGCGGTCTGATTTTGGCCGCCACGTCTATTCTCAGCACCGGTTGTGCTTATTTCTGGGAGGACATCACGGCACATAGTCCTGAAGGCGGATTTGTGAATGATATGAAATATCGCCTGCAACTGTTATTCAATCCACCGCATCCGCTCGATGTACTCGCTCATAGTCAGGATGGCGACTTCCGCGCTCGGGCCTATCGCCAACTCAAGGAGCCTCGGGAATATGGCGGCAGCGAGGAGGATCAACAGAAATTCCTCGAAGGCCTGATCTGGGGAGCGAAAAACGAACCGGACGTAGTTGCCCGCATAGCTGCTATCGAGCGTCTGGCTCAATGCCGCGACGAGCGGGCGCGGGAGTTTTTCTTCCGTGTGGAGCAAAGCAAGGAGCCGGTGCTTTACTATGATCGGGAGGTGATAGTGCAGATTGCCTCCCTGAATGCTTTGGGGCAACTCAAGGATCAGCGGGCCGTGCCGATTCTGGCCAAGGCAGCGCAATTTGGCGCCAGTCTGGATGTGCGGCTCAACGCGGTACGGGCGCTGAGAAATTTTCCATCGGCGGAAGCAGCTCAGGTCATGGTGGAAATTCTGCGTGACGAGGAACGCAAACTGCCATCCCAGCGTCAGGTCGCTCTGCAACATGAAGCACGGGAGAATCTCCGGGCTTTCACCGGGCGTGATTTTCCTGCCGAAGCTCAACCCTGGGCCGACTATCTGGCACTGAATCCTCCCATACCTGCGCCTGATACAAATCCGCTGATTCGCCTGGTAAATTGGTGGGAGGGCCGTTAGTTGGTCGCGCCGTTTTGGTGCTCATCCGCTCCACAGGCCACACAATCGGCGCAAACGACATCCGCGTAAAAAATCCCTTCGCGCGACAGGCGTACGATCGGCCCGGCATCTTCGAGCCAGCCTCGGCCCCGATGTTTGCGCAGCACTGAACCAAGTAACTCGTCCAGGTCGAAACCCGTCTGCTCGCGAAAGGCGTCGCGATGGATGCCTCGGCGTCGTCGAAGTTGCAGAGCGGCGGTCTCCGCAGCCCGTAAGCGGGGCGTCAAGGTTTCGCTCTCCGCAATTGGAAGTTGGCCCTTGCGTAACTGGCTCAGATACAGGCGTAGCGAGCGGGTATTGCTGGAACGTGTTCCCGCTACGTACCGCGATGCCCCCAAACCAAAGGCAAAATACGCTTCCCCAGCCCAATAAACCTGATTGTGTCGGCTGGCATGACCGGGTCGTGCAAAATTCGAGATTTCGTAATGTTCCCAGCCTTGAGCTTCGAGGTATGCGATGGTGTGCGCGTACAGCAGTCGTTCAGTCTCTTCATCACACGGCTGGACTTGCCCGCGGCGAACTCGCGCCCAAAGAGCTGTCTTAGGTTCTATCGTCAGATTGTAGGTAGAAAGATGGTGCACCCCCAGGCCGAGGGCGCAGCGAAGATCCGCATGCCAATCAGCCAGCGTTTGGCCGGGCACCGCGAAAATCAAATCCAGAGAAACGTCGGAAAAGTGCTGCAAAGCTGAGGTAACAGCCCGCTGAATGTCGGAGAAGTTATGGTGGCGTTCGAGAAAGCGCAATGTCTCAGGGCGAAACGATTGCACCCCCAGACTGAGGCGATTCACTCCGTACTCCCTCAGCAGGCTCAGTTTGTCCTCGGTAACGTCTGTGGGATTAGCTTCCACGGTATATTCGACTTTAGCCTGGTCAAACAAGAAGAATCGTGCCACCATCTGCAACAATCGCCGCAAGCTCGGCAGAGGCAGCCAGGAGGGTGTTCCGCCACCGATATATAAGGTTTCGACAGACACAGGCTCGGCGAGCCAAAGGGCCATTTCACCTTCCAGGGCATCCAGATAGTCCTCCACCAGACGACCCGCTCCCGTAAGCACTGCGAAATCGCAGTAACAGCAATGATGAGCACAAAAAGGAATGTGTATGTAAACACTGCGCGGCCAGTACCAGCGTGGCCCGGTTTGCGATGGGAATGGCGGCGCTGCGATGGCAACCCGGTCAGCCTCTGGCATGTTTTCTCGCCGTCGAGCGGCGTACAACACCTGGTTTGAATACTCCCCGCCATTATAAGCGGGCCAACTGGCCTGCGGATAAGTGTGGCGTTTACCAGGAAAAGCCGATGACACGAGTAGGCAGTAGTCCAAAACCCATTATCCCCGCGACGCCTGAATTACAAGAAACAACACCCTGAAACTAGAGTCCACGCCCGGAGCAGGTCGAAGACTGCTTCAGGCCGACGGACGATACGCCCGGAAGGCACGCAGCACTTCGTACAGGTCGGGAGTAATGATGACCTCGTCATCCTCGAAGTCGTTAAGCCAGAGATAGTTGCCCCGATGGGCCTGTACCAGGAGTGGGAAAAGATCGCCCAGACGTACACGAACGCACGGTTCCTGGATGGGTTCGTGATCGTCACAGCGTTGCGGATATATTCGCAAGTACCTGGCCATGGCGATCTCCGTGGAGTCGCTGAGATTCGGGCGCTCCTGGTTAAGCAACTGAAAATGGAGCTAGTTGGTCAGCTCTTCTGTTGCAGAGTTATCGGCTGCCAGCGGCAAAGGACTTGCATAATTCCGCAGGCTTCGTGCTGCTCAGCCCGCTGAAACGACAGTACAATGCCAAAGGAAGGGCCCAATGGGCTGCCGTTATTTCGTTGGCTTCTGGGATGGGGGAATCGCTCGTGCCATTCGAGGACATCTTGAAGCCGCAGGCGAGGCGCTGGCTATCGTTCGGGGGCATACTCGTGGCCGTGATTTTCATTGTCTGGACCAGTTGGGCATGGTGGCAGCGGGGCGAAGGTGAATTAGCTCCTGCGGCAGTGCCTGCGGGAGATCAGGAAATCGCCTGGCTGATGCCGGCCACTGCTTTGGCTGCCTGGAACCGCTTTGTGGAAGCGGCAGGAAGGCTCAGCCGCGATGCGACAAGCGGCGTAGATTGGGCCACCGAGCCAATACGCTGTCATGGTCATCTGGACATCCCGGAATTTGCGTTGCGTTGGCGCGGGGGACGCCAGCGATTATGGGTTCGGTGGTATAAACTCACCAGCGACTATTCGGCTGACCATTGGCTGAGCAGTTTACTGCAACGCTCACCTCCGCCCCTGGTCATTATCGGGGGCAGCACAAGTGACCGAGCGGCAGAGCTGATTCGCTCCTTGAGCCAGTACCGTCAGCAATTTGCCGATACCCCTGCCTTGGTGTTGACCACGGCCACGGCGGATGAGATGGAACTGGCGCCGGGCGCGGGATTGACCGATTTGTTGGAAGGCTATCCTGGCCGCGCTTTCCGATTTTGTTTTACCAATCGGCAAATGGCTGATGCCTTGGTAGATTTCTTGGCCGTTCGACCGGCCTGGCTACCTGAACGGCACACCTGGGACGCAATCACCTGGCGTGATGACCCGTATTCGGAAGACTTTGCCAACCGCATCAGCGACGCCTTACGGGAACGGGGCCTGGGCTGGTTGCGAAAATCGGTAGTGCCCTATAGCGTTGGTGGAAGCCTGTTGCCGGGGGTGTGGGAACGCCAGGTGATTGAGGAAGATCTGATTGCAACCTGGGCGCAAGAGCGTGGAGCGGCTCACGTCTTAATCTTGCCCACCGTGGAACGGGTCGCGAGGCGGGTACTGGTAGCACTGCACCAGGCGGCACCGTGGGCGAGCGAACGCCTGACCGTAGTCATCGGCGATTCCGTGAATTTTAACGTCCTGTGTCGCGACCGGCGTCTGCTTTGGCCCACGGAGTTACTACCCATGCGGATATTGGTCTTCGCTCATGAAGACCCTGTGCGGTGGCCGGCGGAATCTTCACGACAGCTGGCGGAGATAGCGCTGAGTGTGCTCGAAGGTCTGGCCATGCTCCACGGTCAGCTCCCCCACGGCGCCGCTCATATCGCGCTCCCCGTAGGCCGACAGACTGCCACGGATGATCTGGTCTTGTGGGAACAAATCCTTCGGGCGGTAATACATGCTGCCTGGATGATCGTGCAGGCCGAAGCTTCGCCCACGGCTCAGACCACTGCCAGGCCGGCTCCGTTGGTGGGCGACGGGGCAACGTTTCTGGAACGCCTGCGCAGTTATCGCGACGAATCGGGCCAGGCGTTTTTCGATTCGCGGGGAAATCGGCGACGGGGCAGCGGGGAATACGTTATCGCCCTGGAGCCTTGGCGCCAACCGAATCGGCTGACGACCTGGTCGGTGCTCGAAGTGTGGCACAGTCACAGTCTCGATAACGAACCTCGGCGCTGGGCACTTCGCGGTCGCTGGCTCCTGCCCAGCGACGACTGACACCTGGATACAGGTTTGACCCGATGATGGCGGCACGCTGGCGGGATTGGCTGATCGGACTGGTTCCACCTTTAGTGGTTCTGGCGTTACTGGCACTGGCGAGCGGCTACGCGGTGTACTGGCGCTTTTATGGCGAAGAGGCCGCCGATGAACGCGCCTTGCGCGAATGGCTGGAGGAAGCCCGCGTTTTTCGCAAGACCTTGCCGGAACTCTGCCGTGAGTATCTGCAAGTCCGCAGTCCGGAACAAGCGTTGATACTGCGCCAGGAACTGAACGAGCAGTTGCAGGCCCTTGCTGCTCCTTTGAGGCAATACACCACGCATCTGCCGCTGTTTCCTGCACTTTATCGCCTGGAGTTGCACCTGCAGCGCAATGCGGCGATGCTGGCCTGTGCCAGTCAGCCAGCCGCGGAGGTGGAATCGTCAGGAGGCTCCGGGGAAGCCACGCCTTTTGCCGGGCCCGCAACTGTGGAAGTGGTGATCTGGGATAGTGGATTACTCTTTGTACCGCAACAAGCGAGGCAGTTGGAACATGTTCTGGTGCAGGATCGCGCCGGCGAGGTCCGTGCTGTTGTCTGGTATCAGCTGCACGCATTTCATCACCAGCAACGGCTCCTGGCGCAACAACAGCGCTTCACCTGGGGAATGGTAGGTTTGGTCGCCGGAGTATCATTCGTGGCGCTGGCTTGGGTGAGCATCTACTCGTGGCGGCAGCGGACGCGAGAACGGCTCGAAGCAGAGGCACACCAACGCCTGGAACAAGCCCGTCGCCAAGCCCTGGAAAATCAGTTACGCCTGGAGGAAACCGAGCGAAAAGCCTTGGAATTGCGCTCGCAAATGTTCGCCTCGATGGCGATCCTAGCGGGTTCGTATGCTCATAACATCAAGAATCTCCTGGTGCGTCCGAATGCTCTGCTACGACGGTGTCTGGAGCAACCTCTGGAGGAAAATCTCCGCCCCTTATTAGAGGAAGTCGAAGCGACGCTGGGAACAGTTACCGACCGTCTCCACGAGATTGTCTGCACAGTGCGCCGCGATCCGAATCCCAGGGAAATGGCTCTCATAGACCTCAACGAGTTAGCACGCGAGGTTTACAGACAATGGAAGGATTGGGCCCAGGAACGTTGGA